>CAYRAV010000025.1:0-23351 GCA_964422365.1 uncultured Lachnospiraceae bacterium
ATTAAAAGAAGATGTCGCAGTACTAAAAGAAGATGTCACAAAATTAAAAGAAGATGTTGAAACATTAAAAGTGAATGTCGAACTATTACAGTCAGGTCAGGAAGATCTGAAAGGAGAACACAATATTACAAGAGATGTACTTAATTCCGTTTTAGATTGGACAGAGGATGTATCGGTTGTAATAAAGATACCAAGAATTGGGAAAAGGGCCAGTATTTAACTAATACACAATAGCTGCTGACCACAAACTGCTGTAAATAAAAGCCTGGTTTTTGCACATAAAGTCAAGTGGAAATATAATCATTTCTACATGGCTTATTGTTGGCGGGAATCAAATAGGCTCAAATTTGCAGCAGTTTTTTGTTAAGGTTTTATACTTGTGTGCCGAAATAACTACTAGCAAAAAACAAAAAACAATAATTGAGAAAGAAAGGTGAGAATGGAATCTATGGGAGTGAATCAAGTACATGCGGCAGCTGCAGGAAGAACGGTTGCATTTCAGACAGGATTACCTTCATTTGTAGGATTAGGAAAGAAGGGAGACAGGATTGAAGGGATTATTCTTGATGTTTCTAATAGAGTTTCCATCTACTTTAATGGAAATGAGGTAAGCGTACCTCAGTCAGCCATAAAAAATGCCGTAACAGGCGAATTCAGAATGTTCGAAATTATGGATGTAACTGAACAGGGCTATGTATTAAAGGAAGTGGAACAGGAAGATATTGAGGCAGCACCCAATATTGGTGTAACCCAGACAAAAGTGGAAATGTCTAGGACATCCTTTGATGATAAGTTAGAGCAGGCAGCAAAAGAAAAAAAAGAAAAAGAAGAAGCACCGCCAACGGGCAGTGAAGTTATGAAAAAACTGGATGATTTTGGAAATAGGATGACCGCCTCTGACTATCATGACATTGAGCAGGAAGGATTTTCTATTGAGAGTTATAATTTAGAGCGTTTAGAAAGGGCACTGGATCGTATTAAGGAACAGAAAGAATTCAAAGAAGATGCAATAGAGCGTAATACAGAAAAACAACGGGAATACGATGAACAAGTGCAAAAAATTATCATTAAAAATGTAGTAAGTAATGTAGTAGGAAGCAATGTTGCAAAGCAGATTGCCCAGAGATTGGATAATGCAAACCTTCCAGTTACAGCAAGCAATATCAAAAAAGTGGCTAATTTATTAGAACTATCAGCGGTGGCAGCCAATTTATCAGACAAGGCAATGAGCTATCTGATTGATAATGAATTGCCGCCAACCATTGAAAATATTTATCAGGCACAGTATGCAGGAAGCGGGCAGAAGTATGAAAACTATGTACCGGATTATGGTGATGGGTTTAAGAATAAAGCGATTACATATAAGAGCACCGCAATGCCAGTCAATAAGGCGAAGCTTGAAATGGAATGGCAGGCAGTGAAGCCGCAGGTAGAAAAGAGCATTGAAAATGCAGGGTTAGAAGTAAATGAAGAAGCATTAAAGCAGGCAAAATGGCTTTTTACTAATGATCTTCCGATTACAGAAGAAACCATTGTCAATATGAAAAAGCTTCAGGAATTAAAAGAAGGTTATGACCAAGACAAGGTATTAGAACAAATTGTAAGGACATACTCTAAAGGACAGCCTATGGAAGCAACAGATTTAACAGGTGAAACTATGATTGAAACAAAGCAAAGGGTAGAAAATTTTGTTTCAGAAATTGATGAGAAGTTAAATTCTGTCCATATTGAAGATGGAGATGATTTTACATTTTTAAGTATTGATGATATTACGGCAAGGCGCCAGATGGAAGAGATACGATTAAGAATGACCATGCAGGCAGGACAGAAATTATTAAATCAGGGAATTGAATTGAATACAAAAGGCTTGCAAAATGTAGTAAATAAATTAAGAGAAATCGAAACAAGTTATTATCGTGGTGTTATGAGGGAACGAGGACTTTCCGATGACAACAACAGACTGGAATTGGTTCGAAGAACAGCAGAACAGGTGAATGATTTGAAAAATTCACCAAGTTATGTATTAGGTATTACCTTAAACCAGAAGAACAGTATGACTGTTACAGGTCTTCATCAGGCTGCAACCAGTTTGAAAGTTCAGTTAGACCGTGCAGGTGCAGCATATAATACACTGTTAACAAGACCGATGGAAGAATTAGGTGATTCTGTCATTAAAGCATTAGGAAGTGTAGATCAGATTTTAGAACGCATGGGATTAGAGCCTACTTTAATTAACAGAAGGGCAGTAAAGATTCTTGGCAATAACCAGATGCCGATTACAGAAGAAAATATAACTGCAATCAAAGAATATGATGATCAGGTGAATACACTTTTGAAAAACATGCATCCGGCTATTACAGTAGAAATGATTAAAAAGGGTATTAACCCATTAAATACACCAATTGAAGAACTGAATGAAAGGATTGCGGCTTTAAAAGAAGAAATGGGTATTACTGGAGAAGAAAAGTACAGTAAATATCTGTTCAAGGCAGAACGTGAGATGGATATTTCACCAGAAGAGAAGAAAGCATACATTGGTATTTACAGACTGCTAAATAATGTACAGAAAACAAATGGAGCAGCGATTGGGCAGCTGATACATGCAGATAAGGAAGTAACATTGAAAAACCTATTATCAGCAGTAACTACCATCAAAACAGGAAAAATTGAGCGGACCGTAGGAGATTACAGAGAGTTAGAGCAGCTGCGTTATACAAAAGAAACACTGTTTGACCAGCTTAATAAAGTGTTTGAAGAAGGAAGGCCATTAGAAAGCCTGGATGCAGACAAAAATGCCACCAAAGAAACAGAAACAAAATATTTGTCAAATGTGGTGGATAACATCGTAGATGAAATTACACCAAAAAAAATTGATAAAATAGTGCAGGATTTGCCAACTACAGCCGATAAACTAGATAGCCTGATGAACAAGTCAGTAGAAAAACTTTTAGATGAGATGCAAAATGACCTGGATACAGAAGCAGAAGAGACGGATTTAAAGTATGAGGAAGAGATGATAGAACAGATTAGAAACCTGTCAGAAAATTGTGAAGAAGCTGCAGATTTTCTAAATAGCTATCATATTCCGGTCAGCATAAAAAATCTGTTTGCAGCAAATCAGCTGCTAGGAGAAGGCAGTTTCTTCAAATCTATAAAAGAAAAAACGCAGAATCTGCCAGCAGACAGAAGAACACAGATTGAAAAGACAATCACAGATTTAGTAGAAGGCTTGGAAGATGAAGACACCATACAGGAAAAGTACCAGGCTTTGGAAGGTGCGATGGAGGAACTGATCAGTGAGGAGTATGGTAATGAAAATGTTACATCAAAAGATCTTGCAGGACTTCAGGTGTTCACAAACAGTATGCGTTTGGTAAGAACCCTTGCCAAAAAGCAAAGATATGAGATACCTATCATTACAGATGATAATATTACCAATGTACATTTGACTGTAATCAGCGGTGGATTGGAACAAGGAAAAGTAGAGGTAGGGATACAATCTGAAAAATTGGGAAATATCAGAGCAGAATTTGCAATAAATAATAATGAACTGATTGGTTTGGTTGCAGGTGATTCGGCGAGATGTTCCCAAGCGTTAAAAGGTGGCTGCGACGACTTGGAATGGCGTTTGGAGAACGCAGGAATTCGTATCGGTTCCGTAAATTATGGTATCGATCATAGAAGCACGGATGCTTACAAGACACATACAAATGCAGATAGCGACGGACAAAAAGCGGATACAAGGCAGTTATATCAGGCAGCCAAAGCATTTATACAGAATGTCGCTATGCTGGAAGGTTTATACTAAAAGAAAGGCAGAGGTGAAAATATGAGAGTCAATCATAATATTTCAGCATTAAGAGCAAGCAATCAGTTAAAGAGAACAAATTTATCATTGGATAGCAGTATTGAAAAATTAACATCAGGATATCGTATTAACAGGGCAGCAGATGATGCAGCAGGTCTTGCGATTTCACAGAAAATGAAAACTCAGATCAGAGGTCTGGATCAGGCCTCCAGAAATGCATCAGATGGTATTTCATTAATACAAACTGCAGAGGGAGCATTAAATGAAATAGAATCCATGCTTCAGAGAATGCGTGAGTTATCTGTACAGGCAGCCAATGGAACGAATACAGATGAAGACAGGGAAGCCATCCAGAATGAAATTAATCAGTTAAATGAAGAGATTGACAGAATTTCTGAGGCAACAGAATTTAATACAAAGACATTATTAAATGGAAATGTAGACAGAAAATCTTATTCGGATAATTCAAATGTAAGACTGATTTCTTTAACAGATACAGTGGAATCAAAGGATTATCAGATTACAGTAACAAAAGAGGCAACAAAAGCGAAATTAGAAGGTACCGCAATTAATGGATTAAATTCAAATGGTTGTATGACAGAAAGCGGAAAGATCTGCATTAATGGACAGGAAGTTAAAATTGAAGAGGGAGAAAGTATTCAAAGTGTATACCAGAAACTTCGAAAACTAGGGGATTCTATTAATGTGGATGTGTCTTATGATAATCCGGATGCAGCAGGAAATATTGTAGCAGGCAGTAAATTAACTTTGCAGGCACAACAATTTGGTTCAAAATATGATGTGGAGATTTATAGTGATAATAGTGATTTATTAGATCAGTTGGGATTGTCAGCAGCAACAGCAACATCTGGTGAAGATGCAGAGATTACATTGTTAAAAGATGACAGTGATGTAAAAACATTTACAAGTACCACAACATATTCAGCAGATGGCAATAAAATAACAATTACAGATAAAGATGGCTTTGAAATGTCACTGGAAATACAAGAAGGGATTACAGTTCCTTCTGGAACTCCGGCTACAACTAATACAGTAGCTAATATTACCGTTTTAGAGCAGGGGCCGGTTGTACTTCAGATTGGAGCAAATGAAGGACAGACAGTAAAGGTAAGCATACCAGAAGTATCTGCCACAACATTAGGAGTTAACACAATCAACATCAGTACAGAAGATGGTGCACAGGCAGGAATTACAGCTTTGGATAGTGCAATTAATACAGTATCCAGCATCCGTGCAAAACTGGGAGCGTATGAAAACCGTTTGGATCATGCGATTGCAAATCTGGATACTACATCGGAAAATATGTCAGAGGCATTATCACGAATTGAAGATGTAGATATGGCAGAAGAGATGTCAACATATACACAGAAAAACGTATTGGCACAGGCAGGAACATCCATGTTATCTCAGGCAAATGAGCGGCCGCAAATGATATTATCATTATTACAAGGATAAGTTGTTACAGTTTAGGCATGTAGAAATAACTATGTAATCTTTATATGGGAACTTGCTCGCTTAGAGGAATTTTCAAACACACTCTAGAGCGGTGATACAATTATTTTTACAAGTTTGATAGTTAACATCAATAATTTGCCAGTAGATTACTTTTCTGTATAAAATGTTTATTTTGGGCAAATAATACCCATCCGGGGATATCCGGATGGGCATATTGCAATTTATGCCATTCAGACTGGCGGACTTTATCCAATAAGGTATGGTATTTGCTTCAAATTCATCTTATATAATCCGCTGCACATGCCAGATAGTGCAAACATGCCTTACGTTGATATAGCAATTTACACAAATATTCTCAAAGCAAATAGAGTTTCGCAAATGCCTAATACACTTTGGAAAGGAGGAATTTTTAAAATGAAAAAGGAAATGGCACAAGAGTATTGTGCAAGAGTAACACAGGCGAATAAGACAGAATTAATTGTGATTATGTATGAAATTTTTCAAACAGAGACAAACTATGCAAAAGAAGCTTTTGAAAATGGAGATATTGATATATTCGTATCTTCTATGAAAACAGCACAAAAATTTTTGAATGAATTAATGGGAAGCCTGGATTATCATTATAAAATATCATATGAATTGCTATCTATCTACTCCTTTGTAAACCGGACAGTATTAGCCTCTATAGCAAAACGTAAGCCGATAGATTTAGAAGGTATCCAACGGGTAATGAAAAATCTGCAGAATGCTTTTGAAGGTGTAAGCAAAGAAGATCACTCTGCCCCTCTTATGGAAAATACTCAGAAAATTTATGCCGGACTTACCTATGGCAAAGGAGTGCTGAATGAAATTGCCTTTAATGTCAATGAGGCAAACAGAGGATATCGTGCATAACAGATGATAGGATTTTGTGCATATTGTCATAATGTTGCCTTTTACAGTAATACTGAAGCAAACTTTTGTTTAAAACCACAGAAAGTGAAAAAAATGAAAAAAACTATAATGTATTTCTAAAACAAACCGATATAATAAGTACAAAGAAAAGTTAGATTTAAGGTGGTGACAATTATGAGAATAGATGCATATAATCAGGTAAATCAAATTTATCAGACAACAACACAGACAAAAATTGATAAGACAGCTGCAGCAAAGAGGAAAGATGATAAGTTAGAGATTTCCCAGATTGGAAAAGATATACATTTGGCAAAAAAGGTATTGAAAGAGCAATCTGATGTAAGAGAGGATAAAGTGCAGGAGATAAAAGTGAAGATAGAATCAGGAACTTATGAAGTGTCTATGAGTGATGTTGCAGAAAAGATGTTATCAAATTTATCTTAACCTATTAAGTTTAAGATACGGGTTTGCGTAATAAGGGTGAGTATATAATATTAAACTGAATAAGAGAAGAGGGATGAATTTGGCAAGCTTAGTGGAAGAACTGATTTCCGTCTTAAAAGAAGAATGTGAGATTTATGATAAACTGTTACCAATAGCAGAAGAAAAAACGAATGTGATTATAAAAAATGACCTGGAAACTCTTCGGAAAATAACAATACAGGAGCACGAAACTGTAGATAAAGTCAGTGCACTGGAACGAAAGAGGGAGCGGGTCATTTTTGATATAGCCACAGTTTTAAATCAGAATGCAGATACCTTAAATTTAGCAAAAATCGTGCAGCTATTAGAGAAGCAGCCTGAGGAACAAAAAGTACTAGGAGAGCTTCATGGCCGTCTAAAAACAACAGTCAGTCGACTGATGGATGTTAATTTTCAAAACAAATCGTTAATAGAACAATCCCTAGAGATGATAGAATTCAATATGAATTTGATTCAGAGTACAAGGACGTTACCAGGGAATAATTACACAAGGGGTGCAACAACGGTTGATGTACCAAGCTTGCAGACAGGGACGTTTGATGCCAAGCAGTAAATACAGATAATTAGGAGAGGATGGTAAAGTCATGGGTAATCTGATGACAAGTATGAATACAGGCGTTACAGGTCTTAAGGTAAACCAGGCAGCTGTTAATGTAAGTTCTCATAATCTGGCTAATGTATCTACAAATGGCTATGTGAGACAGCAGGTATTAATGGCTGATTCGAATTATAATACAATTAAAGTGACCACGAATGCAATCCAGCAGGTTGGATTAGGAACAGATATGTTGGCAGTCAGACAGGTGAGAAATGCGTTTGTAGATAAGGCATATCGTCTGGAATCAGGAAGGTTGTCTTTTTATGAAGCACAGTCACAGGCTGTATATGAGATAGAGGACTTGCTGGGCGAAACAGAAGGAGAGCAGTTCCAGAATACAATTACAGATCTATGGACTGCATTACAGGAGTTATCAAAAGAACCTGATGATATCCCTAAAAGGGAAGTGCTGATGCAGGAAACAACAACATTTCTTACAAGAGCAACCAATATCGCTAATCAATTAAAGGAATATCAAATAAGTCTGAATACACAGATTGCAAAACAGGTAGACCGAATTAATACAATTGGAAAGAGAATTGAGGAATTGAATTATAAGATCTGCAGGGCAGAATCAGGAGCAGAACAGGCAAATGACTACAGGGATGAAAGAAATGCTCTTTTAGATGAACTGGGAAGTCTGGCATATATCACATATAAGGAAAATGATACAGGTATTGTAACTGTGAATCTGGAATACAGACAATTTGTATTGGAAGATCATGTTGAAACATTGAATACAGTGCCAATTGATGATACGACAGACATGTTGAAAGTAATCTGGGGAAATGATCCTAGAGACGAAGTGTTCGATATTGAAGCAGGGTATTCTGCCAGCCTGAATACAGATATCGGTTCATTAAAAGGGTTATTAATTGCCAGAGGCGGAAAAGCAGCTAATTACACAGATATTCCAGACAAAAATGATAGCAAGTATTATAAAACAGAAAGTGATGGAACACAAACATTTTTAGAAGCGAAGTATAATACAGACGTAAGTGTTTATAACAAAAAAGTAGATTCTTCCATTGTTATGGCGATGCAGGCACAGTTTGACCAACTGATACATGGTATTATTACAGCCATTAATGATGCATTAAGCCCGAATACGGATTTGGGTACACTGATGAAAAATCTTGGAACAGAAGTGCAAGATGCAAATGGGGATTATGATACTTCAGCAGCAATAAAGTATACAATAGAACAGGATATAAATGGAGGAAAATATAAAGAAGAGGTCAATATTACTGCTACAGGAAAGACAAGTGTCATTACAATAACAGATAAAAATGGAAATGTTACGACTACAACAGAGACAGATGCGAATGTAACATTGGCATCTATTCATGTATGGGATGAATATAATTCTGGTGTAGGAATGGATCCGGATAAGACAGGAAGAGAAACATTATTTAATAGAAGAAATACCGATAGATATCAGGAAGCAACCATTACATGCAATGGAACGACTCAGACGATCTGGATTTATAATGAAGAGGATCCGGAAGACTTGTATTCTCTATACACATTAGGGCAAGTAGAAGTAAATGATGCATTGTTAAAAAATACTTCCAAAATACCATTATCAGGAAACCAGTATCAGGGAATACCTGCTGCTTATGATGTTTCTATTTTAGAAAAACTGTTATCAGTTTGGAAACAGCCATTTACAACATTAAATCCAAATGTGTTAACACCAAGTGATTTCAATAGTTATTATACGGCATTTGTTGGAGATTTGGCAAACAGAGGAAAAATATTTAACAGTATTGTATCAGATCAGCAGACAGTAACGAAGAATCTGGATGACAAGAGACAGGAAGTAGCAGGAGTGTCATCAGACGAGGAATTAAGCAATTTGATTATGTATCAATATGGTTACAATGCAAACTCCAGATATATTACAGTGATTGATGAAATGTTAGAGACAATCATTACACAATTGGGATAGAAAAGAAAGGAATGAGAAGATATGCCATCAACATTTTTTGGATTAACAATTGGAAAATCGGGTACATATGCAGCACAAGCAGCAATTACAACAACAGCCCATAACATTGCAAATGCGAATACCAAAGGATATTCCAGACAGAAGATATCCCAGTCAGCCAGTAAACCGATATCAGTAAGCAGCAGCTATGGTATGGTAGGAACTGGTGTGGATGTCAATAGCATATATCGTGAAAGAAATATATATTTAGATGAAAAATACAGACGGAACAATAACCTGTATGGAAATTATGTAACAAAAGAGTATTATATGACATCTATTGAAAATTATTTCAGTGAAGTGAAGTCAGATGGAACAACAGCAACATTCGATGATTTTTATCTGGCATTAGAAGATTTAGCAAGAGATGTGGGGAATCCGACCAATCGTACAGCAGCAGCAGAAGCGGCAAAAAGCTTTACAGAATATGTGAATTATCTTGCAAAGGGAATGACCGAACTTCAGGATGAAGCTAACTTTGAAATTAAGACAACAGTAGATCAGATTAATACACTGGCTACAGAAATTGCAACTTTAAATAAGCAGATTAATGTCATTGAGATAAATGGCGGATTTGCGAATGATTTAAGAGATTCCAGAGATTTGCTGTTAGATGAACTGTCTTCTCTTGCAAATATTACTGTGACAGAGGATAATGTAGGCGGTGAGGAAACGGGAGTGACCAAATGTATTGTGAAACTGGATGGAAAGATTTTAGTAGATAATTACGACAGCAATCAATTGGTGGTAACTTCGAAAAAAGGTTCGGATAATCAGTGTGACATAGAGGGGCTTTATAAGATTAGCTGGAGTGACGGACAAGAGTTTGCCATGAACAGCAATACGCTAGGTGGCAAATTACAGGCATTAATTGAATTCCGAGATGGAAATAACCAGGAGAATTTTACAGGAAACGCTTATGGAAATGCAGCGGATCCTACTTCGATTACAGTAAAGAATGCCAATATTAATAACATAAATCTGCTTAATATACCATCAGGGGATGGAACAATAATAATAGACAACCAAGAATATACATACCAGGAATTTACAATGACATTGCAGGCAGATGGAAGTTATGAGTATACATTTATGGGACTGAAAAATTATTTAGGAGCAGATGCTTCACTGGCAGATGTAAATGGGGCAGATATCCGTATTGGAGAGAGGATAGATTATAAGGGTATCCCATATTACCAAGCGCAGTTAAATGAATATGTCCGCACCTATTCTGCTGCGTTTAATGCCATACATAATACAGGTAAGGATTTATATGGAAATGAGGGAAAAGATTTCTTCAATGCTTTAATGGAATCAACAGGATATAATTATGATTTTGATGAAATATTAACTGTAGGTAAGACATATTATTCTATACCTCAGGCAAGCAGTGTGACAGCAGATGGATTGGTCAATGGAAGCTATTACAATATGACCGCATTAAATATTAGTATAGCAATGTCTATTACAAGTGACCCGGGCACGATTGCATGTTCCTCTAACAAGACAAGTGATGATGGTAATGTCATTGAGGATGGAATAGAAGAGAAGAAGGTGTTGAATCAATTACTTGATTTAAAAGATGATAATACAATGTTTAAGCAGGGAACACCATCTGGATTTTTACAAAGTTTTACAGCGACCATTGGTGTAGACGGAAAACAGGCTGCTGTATTTGCCTCCAGTCAGAAAAATATACTGGCATCTGTTGATATGCAGAGAATGTCAATCAGCAGTGTAGATAAGGACGAAGAAGCGATGAATCTGGTACAATACAAAGAGATTTATAATTTGTCTTGTAAAGTGATTCAGATTATGCAGGAGTTATATGATAAATTAATCAATGGAACAGCGGTATAAAACATGAATCCATAGTATAAAGGAGGGACAATCCATGCGGGTAACGAATCTTATGATGAATAGCAATATGCTAACAAATATTAATAAAAATAAAGAGGACTTGTCAAAAAAGTTTGATCAGTATGCCACAAGACAGAGAATTCAAAGACCATCCGAAGACCCGGTTATTGCAGTGCGTTCTTTGAAGTATCGTTCACAGTTGACAGAATTAGAGCAGTATTATGGGAAAAATATACCAGATGCAACAGCATGGTTAGACATTACAGAATCGGCATTAGATAATATCAACGATGTATTAACCAATATGAATGAATATTGTGTATATGGTTCTACTGACACTTTGGAAGGAGTAGACAGAAACAGTATAGCAGAAACGATGGAGCAATATAAGGAACATATATACCAATCGATTAATACAGACTATGCAGGAAGATATGTATTTGCAGGATACCGGACAGACACACCATTGTTATATGATAAGAAGACTATTGATACAACATATAGCATTACAGAGCCATTAACTAAAAATGATATTGACAGAATTTCCTATGTAGAAGGGGGAGCAGAGTATACGGCAGGCGGTACTGCAGATTATTATCTTTCTACAGCAAATACAGCAAGATTATTAGAAACTTACCGCATCCGTCTGGCATATGGAAGCACAGATGGTCTGGAAAAATTATCATATACAGATGCCAATGGAGTTATGCAGAGTTTATATGATACAACAAGTGGAACACCCGTTGTTGCTGCTGGTTTCACATTTACAGAAGTGAATTCTAATGATTCAGCTGATGCAAATGGCAATGGTCCATATACAGCCGCAACAAATGAGATAAAATTTATTAAAGATACGGGAGAAATCATTTTAGGAGATGAGGCATTCAAAACGTTGAATAGTTCTCAAAATATCAGTATAGAATATAAAAAGACAACATTTGATACAGGAGATTTAAAACCTGAATTTTATTATGACTGTGTAGCAACAACTTATGAGATGGACAGCAGCGGCAACTATGTATTAGATGGGAATGGAGATAAGATTCCGGTAAAGACTGTAGAGTATGAAACACCATCAGAACAGAATATTTATTATGAGATTAATTTTGGACAGAATTTAAAAGTCAATACAATGGCAAATGAAACATTAGATACCACAATTGGCAGAGAAATTGATGAGATATTGTCTGCTCTTACAGAAATGCAGGCAGTAGAGGAAAAATTGGCAAATGTAGAAATAATGTTAGAGGATAACACCAGAAATGATCTGGATGCACTTGAGAAGTTAAAAGAACAGATTAATACAGAACTTGTTTTGAGAAAAACGGTTTTACAGGAGAAATTCAGTAGAGCCATTACAACTACGAAGGAAGTGCAGAACGGAAAAACTTATATTACAGAGACGGGAGAAACCAAACAAAAGGGTGTCAGCATTGCAGCAACAAGCTTGGGAAGCCGTTATTCAAGACTAAAACTGACGGAAGAACGTTTACTGGATCAGAGAACTTCTTTTACAGAGTTATTGGATAAAAACGAAAGTGTGGATTTAGAAGAAGCAATTACAAATTATAATTCAGCACTGGTAACATACAATGGTTCGTTGTCGGCAGCAGGAAAAGTAGTACAAAACACATTATTAGATTTTCTGTAGAAAATATAAAATATAGAAGAGCATACAGTGCAAAGGATTGCAAAGAATATATCGAAAGACAATGGAATGTCCATCATGATATTATGATGTGTACATTCCATTGTTGCACATGCAGGAAAGAAAAAGTGTTTTACCGTTACACATAATTGCAAAAATAGAAAATCAGGAGGATATGTAATGCTAATAAAAACAAAGTATTTTGGGGAGATTAATTTATGCGAAGAAAAAATCATTACATTCGAAAACGGACTAATTGGATTTGAGGAGTATAAAACATATACACTGCTCTATGATAGTGAGAAAAAAGAAGAGACAAATCTTATGTGGCTGCAAAGTACAGAAGAAGAGGGACTGGCATTTCCTGTCATTAATCCCCTTAATGTTAAACCGGATTATAATCCATCCATAGAACAGGAACTATTATCCCCATTAGGAGAATTAAATGATAATAATATCTGTATACTATTAACAGTAACTGTACCACAGGATATTAAACAGACAGCAGTAAATTTAAAAGCACCACTCATCATTAATTCAGACACAAGAAAAGGCTGTCAGCTTATTGTGGATAACAAAGACTATCCGATAAAATATAATTTATATGAAGCGATGCAAAAGGCAAAAAGGGAAAAGGGGGAGATATAGGATGTTGGCCCTGACAAGAAAAGTGGGAGAAAGTATAGTAATCGGCAATAACATAGAAGTAACAATATTAGAAGTAAAAGGTGAGCAGGTTAAGATTGGAATTGATGCACCAAAAAGCATAGGCATTTACCGCAAAGAGATTTATCTGCAGATACAAGAAGAGAATAAACATGCTGTACAGAGTCATCCGGATATGGATGCGATGAAGAAATTATTTGAGTAGAGAAATGAGTGTACTAGAGCATGTTTGAAAATTCATCGCCCCAATCTGTGCGCCCTGCTTTGTGCACCCATCTGGAGCAGACTGCAATCCATGCCATTTGGGCTGGCGGACTTTGTCTGGTAAGATATGAATATTTGCCCCAAATTTATTCAATGCAGTCCGCTACATCTAGTGAATTTGGAACAAATCCCCACAGATTATGGCGTATATCTTGTAATAAGTAATTTTCAAACACACTCTAGTTGGAGAGCTGCAGCTAAAAAACACAATATGCTATCAATAGCAGTTTTGAATGAAAAATATTTAAATAAGAAACAAGAAATACTATAAACTTTTATTTGAAAATGTCGATAATTAACATAGAGTAATAGGTAAAAAAAGGTTTATCTATAACAAGAATGAAAAATATTATTTTTTGTTTATCAATACATGGAGGTGGATGAGTATGGCAAACATGGAAAGTGTAGAACGTGCTGGCTCATATTTCAATAAGGATATTGGAACGAATGCAAGCGTAAGTACACAGACGAAATCAGATTACAGTAAGGTGACAACAGAAAAGAATCAATCAACATCAAAAGCACTCAATGATACTTTGGAAAGAGATCAGAGAAGTGTGCAGAATCCGGAAAAGGGAAAAGAGAAAAAGGAAATAACACCACAGCAGTTAAAAGAAGCAGTGGAAAAAGCCAACAAACAGGTAAAGATGGCGAAAACCAGTCTGGAATTTACATACAATGAGGATGTGAAACGCTATTCGGTAAAAGTAAAAAACAAAGAAACAGATGAAGTAATACGAGAGTATCCAAGTGAAGATGCACTAAAAGCATTGGAAAATATTTGGAGACTGGCAGGTATTATTGTAGATGAGAGTATTTAGAAGCAGGAAAATGTATAGAGCACTCATAGACAATGGCCATTGTATAACAGATAGGAGGTAATAATATGCCAATAAGAATGACAGGTATGGTATCCGGTCTGGATACCGATGCAATTGTACAAGAATTAATGGCTGCACAGACAGCAAAAAAGCAGAAAGTAGTCAATAAACAGACAACATTAACATGGACACAGGAAATCTGGAAAGATTTGAATACAAAATTATATAAATTCTATATAGGTTCCCTGTCAAAACTAAAAACACAAGGTCAGTATAAAACAAAAAAGGTATCTTCCAGCAATGAAAATGTGGTAACAGCCACAGCAGCAATTGGTGCTGCAACAGGGGCACATTCCCTTAAGATTAGAGCATTGGCTTCTTCACAGTATGTAACAGGCGGCAAAGTTACAGTACAGGATGGCACATCTTCTAACGCTACAACAAATACCAAATTAACATCATTAGGAATGACAGAAGGAACAGCGATTACGATTAAAAATGGTGACAAAGAAGAGATTCTTACAGTAGACAGTAGTACTACAGTAAAGGATTTTGTCAACAAATGTACTAGTGCAGGTTTAACAGCAAATTTTGATGCAAAACAGCAGCGTTTCTTTATTAATTCTGCTAAGAGTGGTGCAGAAAGCGAGTTTAGCATTACAAGCGGAACTGCGCAGAGAACAGGGGCAAATACAGCAATTCAGAATCTGATCGCTGGTGCATCAACAGATGATACTATTTATAGTAATTATATTACAGAAGCAGATACAATACAGGGGAAACTGAAAGCTTGGGTTGATGGTGCTGGTGATGGCGAAACAAGAACACTGTCAGATGCAGCAGATGAACTATTAAACTGTGTAACAGATACTACAATGTCCACTGTTGATAGGGATGCTGTATTAACAAAATATGGTATTTCAACTGCTGAATATGATAGATTTAAAGATGCTTATAATGCTGGAATCGGAGTGAACAGCGGCTATTCAGGTGAGGAGACTATTGTTGCGTTTAGTAACGCTATGTCAAATTATCTAAGCGGAGATATAACTGCTGACGAACTATTACAGAATTTTAATGCAAATGCTGCTGCTGATGACAGTATTGTATCAAAAGCAGAATTAACAGCAGCTTACAACGATTTGAAAACTTTGAGTGCAGATGCTTATGAGGCACTAAGTAATTTGGATTTGGATACTGTTGGTAATTATGAAGATATAGATTTTGGAAACAATGAAATTACAGAAGAACAATTCAACAGCTACAAGTTACTGGCAGGTGCAGTGGATAAAACTACATTGGATACACAGATGAAAATCTATATTGCTGATGAGATAGATGAATTTGATTCCACAGCAGGTGGAACATCAGAACTTAAAAAATTAGGTTTAGGTGAGATTATTCCAACGGGTATGACATCAGCAGATAATATTACAGCTGCTAACTCCAGTGATATGAGTATAAAATGGGCATCAGATGCAGAGATAGAATTAGATGGTGCAATATTAACAGACAGCAGCAATACCTTTACTGTAAACGGATTAACATTGAATCTGACAGCAACAACATGGAATGATGTCACAAATAAATATGATGAGGTACAGTTGAATGTAACCAATGATGTCAGTGCTGTTTATGACATGGTAAAACAGTTCGTAAACGATTATAATGAGCTGTTAAAAGAAATGAATGAAAAATATAATGCCAAATCAGCAAGAGGCTATGATCCATTAACTGACGAGCAAAAAGAGGCAATGACAGATGATGAAATAGAAAAATGGGAAACAAAAATTAAAGATTCCTTATTAAGAAGGGATAACACTCTAAGTTCCATCACTTCTGCCATGAGAACTGCCATGATGTCATCAGTAAAAATAGATGGAAAGACATATTCATTATCCAGTTTGGGAATTATGACATCTAGTGATTACACAGAAAAAGGATTATTGCACATTTATGGCGATGAGGATGATGATACTTACTCTACTGAGACAAAGAAGCTGAAAAATATGTTAGAAGAAAATCCAGATGTGGTTATGGAGATATTGACTAAGGCAGCAAATACATTATATGATTCATTCCAGAAGCAGATGTCGCGTACATCTCTGAGCAGAGCGTTGACGTTCTATAATGATATACAGATGGAAAATCAGCAGAGAGACTATGCAACAGAAATTTCTAAATGGGATACAAAACTGAAGGACATGGAAGACCGTTATTATTCCCAATTTACTGCAATGGAAAAAGCATTAGCTAGTATACAGTCTCAGAGCAACTATTTTGCTTCTATGCTTGGCACATCATAATGATGGAACATTTGTATTGCAAATTCCCCAGGTAAAAATTCCAGCAAGCAGATTAGCTGGATATTGACAGGGCACTACACTAGTATTAATAAGGTTATGACTGATGATCTAAAGCTTGATTTTTGTTGTACTAGAGCGTGTTTGAAAATTGCTTGTTACAAGATGTGCATCACAATTTGTGAGGGATTTGTTCCAAATTCATGAGGTGTAGCGGGCTGCATTGAATGAATTTGGGGCAAATATCCACACCATATGGGGCGAAGTACGCCAGCCCGAAAGAGCATGGATTGCGGTATGCCCGAATGGGTACACAAAGTGGGACATGCAGATTGGGGCAATGAATTTTAAAACACGCTCTAGTGTGTTGCATAAGCAGACAGCATATATAGAATAATAAGATAAGGGTGAATAAAAAAATGGCATATGGACAAAGAAGAGCCGCTGCATCTGGTGCATATATGGGTGCAAAAGCAGTAACATCATCAAAAGAAGAATTGGTACTAATGCTTTTTGATGGAGCAGTGAAGTTTTGCAATATGGCAAAAATTGCATTAGAGAAGAATGAATTCGATAAAGTAAATGATAACTTGACAAAAGTGAGAGATATTATACTTGAGTTTCGTAATAATCTTGATTTTAAATATCCGGTAGCAAAAGATTTTGATAATATGTATGCATATATTTATGATACATTAACAACAGCAAATTTAAAAAAAGATATGGAACTAATTGATGAAGCATTGGGAAGAATTAAGACAATGCGTGAGACATGGCTTGAAGTGATGGAAAAAAATAAAGAGCAGGGGGTATCACTTCGTCTGTAGTATCCATATAGTACCTAATAAAGTGATGTCCGAATCAGCTGAATATTTATAGATAAATATTCAGCTGATTTGGCAGTTTTATTTTGCTGCAGTTCAGCAGATTTATAACTTGTTTTTGAAAGTGCATCTTTTGTAATAGTGATTTATTTGGATAGAATCTCAATGGATATGTTCTTCACAAAAATAAGATATGAATGGTATGGCTGAATCTTAATATTTTTTTCTGTAGGCGATTTGGCATAAGCCGGAATGGATTGGCTTTGGCGGTTTTGCAAGATAGAAAAACCAGTAAATAATAACAGAAGGAGAGTAATATGGGAGAGGAACAAGTATATATACAAGTTTTAAAAGATTCTCTAATGGAAAAGCAAAAAATTATAAATGCTCTGATAGAAGCTACAACAGAACAAAGCCAGGTATTAAAATCAGATTCTTCAAAAGAAGTGATATGTGATGTAATTATGGAAAAAGTCAGCCAGAAAGAGGAGTTATTGAAAAGATTAGAACACAATGATCGGGGGTTTGAGAAGGTATACCGAAGATTAAGACAGACATTTCTAGATGAGAAAGAAACATATCATTCAGAAATTGTAATATTACAAGAAATGATAAAAAAAATTGCAGATGATAGTGTGAAATTAGAAGCGTTGGAAAGAAAAAACAAAGAAGCTGTAGATTTATTTTTGAAAAAAGAACACGAAAGAATGAAAAATTTTAAGTTGGTTAGAGAAAATAGTAAGCAGTATTATCAACATATGTCAAATAAGCATCAGATAGGGCAGACATATTTTGTAGACCACAAACAATAAAGTATTTTGAAAAAAAAGCCGATATAAATAACGATACAGATAAATTATGAAGAATATAGTTGAAGTCCAACAATGAGATAGAGATACAATCAAGTATATAGAAGGGGGAATATACATGGTAGTGGTACCAAGAGCTAGAACTACACCAGTGCAGGATAGAATAAAGGTGTTGTCAGAAGAAGAAGTAGCAGCGATGAAATCAACAAAAGAAGATGGTGTTTCTGAATTATATAACCGCAACCAGATATTAACCGCATCTCCAGCAGAATTAACAATGATGTTATACAATGGAGCTATTAAATTTTGTAATATGGCAAAGAAGTGTATGGAAGATAAAGATATTGAAGGTGCCAATACATATGTTCAGAGAGCAAGGAAGATTATTGTAGAGTTTAGGAATAATTTGGATTTTACATATGAGGTGGCAAAGGATTTTGACAGAGTATATGAATTTATCTACTATACTTTAGTAGATGCGAATGTAAAAAAAGATCCAGAACTGGTAGATCTTGCACTTTACCATATTAAAGAAATGAAAGATGCCTGGCAGCAGGTTATGGATGCAAATAAATCAAAATAAAGCCAGATATACTAATGTATAATTTATATTTTATTGTACATTAGTATATTTTTTATTTTTTTGCTGCAATCCAATATACGAAAATAGTGGTATAATCTTCATATGAAGTATGTTCACTAAGGAATAACTGTTAATAGCTCTTGTTTTTTCGACAGCATCACTTAAAAATCAGTTACATAGCCCGCTATGCGTCTGATTTTTAAGCGGCACTCTTGAAGAAAAATCTTGCACACTATTTAAAAGTTATTTCCTAACAATTGCTAATAGAAGAATGGATAGAGGGGAAGAGAAAAATGTCACATAAATTCAAAGAAAATGAAAAAGCCCTGTTACAATACAATATCATGGGTGCCAATATAATGGAATATATCAAAGAATTACCAGATGATAGGGAAAAGGTAAAAAAAATAGAGGGGCAGCTAAGGTTCGAGCATGATGGACAGTATTATCTGGTGCATAGTAGAAATGAACAAAGGGAAACAGATAGAATATTAAAAAATGTAGAAGACACCAAAGATTATTTATTAGTGATTTATGGTATGGGAAATTTGACATTAGTTAGAACTTTAATAAATGATACATCAGCACAGACAAAAATATTATTGATAGAGGAAAATCCCTATCTGCTTCAATACTATATGCATACAAAGGATTTGACAGATATATTAAAAACAGAAAAGGTACTTTTTACATTAGGAGAAGATGAGATGTACAAATTAGCAGTTCAAGTAAGCATACAAGCTGAATGGAGCAGTATGGCATATAATCTAAAAATTATTCAGCTGCCTAATTACCATGTTTATTCGGAACAATGTAAGGAAAAAATAAAATACTTATCAGAAGCAATTAAGGCGGGCATTATATCGTTAGGAAATGATCTGACTGATATGATGAATGGAGTTGAAAATAATTACCTCAATGTAGATCAATGTATGTTGTCAAATAGTATTTCAGAGATTAGGGGAAAGTATAAAGGAATACCTGGTATTGTAGTTGCAGCAGGACCTTCACTGGATAAAAATATTCAATACTTAAAGAAAGCAGAAGGAAAAGCGGTTATTATAGCCTGTGATGCTTCTTATCAAATGTGTTTGGAGCATGGAGTAAAACCAGATGCCATTGCTTCAATAGAAAGAGGAATAGAAACTTATCATTATTTTTATAAAGAAAAAGTAATTGATAAAGATACAGTATATGTAGGACCTGGGTTGGTCTGGCCGGATATACTGGAAGAATTTCCTGGAAAGAAAATACTACTAGCAAAAACAATAGAAGGTGCAGATGGTTGGTGGAGAAGGCAATTTGACAACATAGAATATTTGGTAATGGGATTTTCCTGTGCAAATGTTGCACATGCAGTTTTACAAGAGGCGGGATGTGATCCTATTATTCTGATTGGACAGGATTTGGCATATACAGATGGGAAAAAGCATAGTGAAGAGGCACATAAAGCATTTGGTGACACAAATAATATTTCTGAAAGCCATAGCGGCATATTATGGACAGAAGGAATAGATGGAGGAATGGTAAAAACCACAGAAACATTTAATTTATTCCGAAAGTATTTTGAAAACCAGGCATTACAAAAAAGAAATCTTTTGATTAATGCAACAGAAGGCGGAGCAAAAATACATGGTACAAAAGTTATGACATTTAAAGAAGCAATTGATGCGTATTGCATATGCCAAAAACCATGCAATATGAACGAATATTTGAAGGATATACCGTGGGATAACCAAAAAGCAAAAGAAAAATATGAACAGATTATAGAATCTGCAAAAGAAGTAATAAAAATAGTAGAAAATTTAGAAGAAATGATGAAAAATCATGTAAGGAAAATTGCAAAGTATCAAACTATGGATCTTGAAAAATTGACAGAAGAAGAGTTAGCACAGTGTGTAGTTCATATGCAGGGAGGAGATAAGTTTATCAGTTATGCAGTGAAAGAAAATCCGGAAATCGCTACGTTTTATGGACCAATATATAAAAATGCAATTATGTATGTAAAGAGGATTGGAAACAATTTGGATCCACAGACAGTCAGGGAGAATCATAAAATACAGGTAAGATTAATCTTTATGATGCAGATTATATCAAAAACAGTAAAAGAAAAATTCCGAGAAATGATTTCTTTTATGGAAGAAAAATTGGAGAATAAGACAGAAAAGGGGAGATAGGGAGAAGATATGGCAGAAAAGGTATTAGAAAGTATAGAAGAAATCGTAGATTCGATTTATCAAATTGGAGAAAACAAAATTATAACATCTTATGCAAAATTACTAGACACTTTGGAACTGTTCATTATTAGAATGTCAGAAAGAGGATATCAGGTGGATATGACAAAGGAACTAGAACAGATTAATCATGCCATGCAGAAAAAAGATTATATATTATTAGCAGATATTTTAACTTATGAAATAAAGCCTGAATTTGAAGAAGTTTCAAAAAGTATAAAAAATCTGTAAGAATCACTAAAGTATTTTAAGAATAAGTACGATATAAAAAACAAGTGTAGTATATATGGTCAGTGATGGACATATATACTGACAGATAAATAATCATAAGGTCAGAAACACAAAGTACAATAATAAAGACATATTCAAGGAGGAAGAGAAAATGGTTATTCAACATAACATGGCATCAATGAATGCAAACAGACAGTTAGGTATCACACAAACTAATCTTACAAAATCAACAGAAAAATTAAGCTCTGGTTACAGAGTGAATAGAGCAGCAGACGATGCAGCAGGACTTGCAATCTCTGAGAAGATGAGAGGACAGATCAGAGGTCTTAACCAAGCTTCTAGAAACGCAGAAGATGGAATTTCTTTAATCCAGACTGCAGAAGGTGCATTACAGGAAACACAAAATATCATTCAGAGAATGAGAGAGTTATCTGTACAGGCAGCCAGTGATACAAATACAGATGATGACAGAGAGCAGATTCAGCAGGAAATCAGCCAGTTGACACAAGAAGTAGACCGTATTGCAACATCTACAGAATATAATACAATGAAGCTGTTAGATGGAACACAGCAGGGTTCTACTCTATATGCAGTAGGTAATTCAAGAATTGAAGCTTCTTTTGCAAATGGAAGTGTTTCTTTAGTAGAAGATCCTGACCAATATGCTTATGTAGCATACAATGATGTATTGAGAATTGAAATTTTGCAGAATGCTACAGCGACTGTTGGAACATTAGATACATTGACATCTGCAAATCCAAACGGCTTTATGAAATTAACTTCATTAAATGGTGTTTCAGCCAATGTGACAGTTAAAATTGCTACAACTGGTGATGCAACAATAACAATTGCGAATGGTAAGTATTCTAGTACTACGGCAAGTTCAGCAACAATGAGTTTGACTTATCAAATTTCAGGAGCAGCTTCATTAAAGGCAAATGACGTTGTTACAATTACACTTAGAAAAATGGTACAGGCGGCACCACCGGATATTAATAAGCCTGCATTAAGATTACAGGTTGGTGCCAATGCTGGACAGGAAGTTTGTCTTGGTATTTCAGATATGCGTGCAAAAGCATTACATATTATCCAGGAAAATGATGAGAATGAAGGAGAGGCATTAAAAGTTACATCACAGGCAGATGCTTCTTTGGCAATCGAAGCCTTTGATATGGCATTACAGCGTGTATCAAAAGAAAGAGCAAAGTTAGGTGCAATGCAAAACCGTATTGAGCATACTGTAGCAAATGTAGATACAGCAGCGGAGAACTTACAGAATGCTGAATCTGGAATTCGTGATACAGATATGGCTGATGAGATGACAAGATACAGCAAGGATAGTATTTTGTTACAGGCAGGTCAGTCTATGTTAGCACAGGCAAACCAGATGACACAAGGTGTATTAAGTTTATTACAGTAATTATTAGAAATGATGTAGTAATAGCGGAAGTTAGAGCTTTATATAATGGATTAAAAGGCAGGAAAGGTTTCAGTTCCTGCCTTTTAGCTAGTATTCAGTAACATTTTTTACAATTTGGAGTTTTCAAGATGGTAAAGACAAAAAATGTTGATATGCTTGTAATAGTTTGGCCATGCCGCAATAGATGTGCTTTGCGCTGAAAATAAGGTATGAATGGCATGGCTTGAACTGTTTACATATGCATGGCAGATTCTGCTGGTATACCACAATTTATGAACGCCTGATTAGTGATTTTCCAAAACATAAGTTTTGGGAAAAAAGTGAAAAAAATTTAAAATGGTATAAAGTATATAAAAAAGGGCACCGATATATATAACAGGTAAGTCAAAAGTGATATTACTTGGGGAACTTCCGGGGAGCGTACGGCCTCGGAAGTTCA
>CAYRAV010000025.1:23451-43456 GCA_964422365.1 uncultured Lachnospiraceae bacterium
AGTCTGCAAGTGATACAAATACAGATGACGATAGAGAACAAATCCAGCAGGAAATCGAGCAGCTGACAAATGAAGTAGACAGAATTGCGAATACATCTGAATTTAATACAAAGAAATTATTAGATGGTTCTCAAGCAGGTGCTAAGAGCTTTAAAGTTGGTACAGCAGGTGTGGAAGGAACATTCACGAATGGTGTAGTTGTTGCAAAAGCTTTAGATGCCAGCACAGCAAAAATAGTTGCTGTTAATGATGTGGTTCGTATTGAATTTGCAAAAGACGGTAGTAATGCAGGAACATTAGGTACAGGTTATAATATTGCAACTTTAAATGGTACAACTGTTAGTTATAATGCTACTACAGGAAAAATTACAATTAAAAATGGAGCATATGGAGTAGCTGCTTCAACATTAAAAACAAAAGATACTTCTTATACTACAAAGGCAGATATTACAATTACAATTTCTAATTATAAGAATATCAAAGCTGGAGATGTTATTACAATTAATCTTCAGAAAGCAGAGTTAACAAGCCCACAGAAGACAGGAAAAGAAGCATTACGTCTTCAGATTGGTGCGAATGGCGGACAGGAAATGGAAGTTTCTATTGCCAGCATGAAAGCAAAAGATTTAGGAATTACTCAGACTTCTAGCACTAGAACTTTGACAAATTCCAGTGATAAGACTGTTAGCAAAAGTAATAGTGCATACTTTGGTAATGCATTAGATGTTACATCACAGTCAGGTGCATCTTTGGCAATTGAAGCTTATGACAATGCTATTCAGAAAGTATCAAAAGAACGTGCGAAATTAGGTGCGATCCAGAACAGATTAGAGCACACAATTAACAACTTGGATACATCCAGTGAAAACTTACAGTCTGCAGAATCTGGTATTCGTGATACAGATATGGCAAGTGAAATGACACAGTACAGCAAGAACAGCATCTTGCAGCAGGCTGGTCAGTCTATGCTTGCACAGGCAAATCAATCTACACAGGGTGTACTTTCTTTATTAGGATAATAACAATAGAATATTGTGATAATCGTGATAAGATACACTTGATAGGAATAGCCGGCTGGTTTCAGTCGGCTATTCTTAATCAAAGAAATGATGATGGGGAGGAGAAAAATGTCAAGATATAAGAAAAATTTTGAATGTTATATAAAATATAAAATTTTAGGAAATAAGATACAAGAGTGGATGGAACAATTCATCATTACAGAAGAACAGATAAAAATGGAAGAGGGAAGATTTCTTTTTAGAGAGGGAGAAGATTTTTATCAGGCAGAAAGCATAAATTCAGCAGAAGAAGCAAATATTCTTATGAAAGATCTGATACCTAGTACAGATTATTTTATTGTTGTATTTGGAATGGGAAATTTTAAACTGCTGGAAAAATTAGTGGATCATACTTCTGAAGGTACAAGAATTTTTCTATTAGAAGCGAATCCGTATATTATGAAATATCAGTTACTCCATAAAAACTTTAAAAAAATATTTAAAAGTCCAAAAGTGGTAATGGCAGGAGGAGAAGATGAAATTATTACATTACTAATAATGTCATGTATGGATGCAAGCTGGGAGAATTTGGTACAGAATTTCAGAGTAATTTCACTTCCTTATTGCCATTTGTATCGAGAATTTCAAGTGAAGCAATTAAAGAAAATAACAAAGACAACATTGATGGAGATTACCAGTTTGGGAAATAGTCTGCCGGATAATGTTGATGGTTTGAGGAATACATATCAGAATGCAGATGCTTGTCTGATGGCGAATGGAATTAGTGAAGTAAAGGGTATCTATGAAGGAATGCCAGGTATTGTTGTGTCAGCAGGACCATCTTTGGATAAAAATATTCAGTATTTAAAAGAAGCAGAGGGAAAAGCAGTGATTATCACATGTGATGCTTCCTACAAGGCTTGTCAGAGAGTGGGTGTAGTACCAGATGCGATTGCATCAATAGAGAGGGGAGAGGAAACCTACAATTACTTTTATAAAGAAAAGCAGTTCGATGAAAATATGGTATTGGTAGGTCCTAATCTGCTCTGGCCTGATATTATGAAAAAATTTCCCGGAAAGCAGATTTTGATAAGAAAAACGATACATGGATATGATGGCTGGTGGGGCAAATATTTTGAACGGCTGGAACCTCGTATGATGGGAATGTCATGTGCGAATGTAGCGCACACAGTGTTATCAGAAATGGGCTGTGATCCTATTATTTTAATTGGGCAGGACTTGGCATTTACAGATGGAAAATATCATAGTGAAGATTCAAAATATGTACAGAACAATGCTCCAGGAGAGATGGGGATTGATGACTATATGGTGGAGGACATTTATGGAAATCCAATTCGTACCAATGATACATTTAACAAATTCCGCCATAATTTTGAAGAAAGAATCGCATTAGAAAAACGTACAGTAATTGATGCCACAGAAGGTGGAGCAAAGATAGATGGAACAGAAATTATGACTTTTAAAGAGGCAATTGAGAAATATTGTACAAAAGAAAAGACAACAATGATGACAGAACATTTAAAGGATATTACATGTACAAAAGAAGAAGCGGTACAGAAATATGAAGAAATTTTAAATGGTGTCAAAGAAATGTTGGAAAACTTGAAAAAAATTAAAGAAACATTATTGGAACATTATCATAGAATAGAACAATATAGAGAATTTGATTTTGAGCATGCAACAAAAGAGGAATTGATTGACATTGTACTGGTAATGCAGAAAGGAAATGCCCTGACAGATTATATTATTAATGAACAAAGTGATCTTGTAACTTATTATCAACAGAATTTAAAACAAACAATTATCTATGTAAAAAAGATTGGAAATGAAGTGACACCAGAATCTGTAAAGAGAAACTTGGAATTGCAATTAAACTTTCTTTATCTTATGGAATTGACGACAGAAGTGATATATAAGGAGTATGAAAGCATCCAGGGATTTATGGAAAATAAAATTGCACATGCAGAGGAGAATTGGAAATGATAGAACAAGTAATAGAAGCAATTGATATGTGGGTACAGGAGATTTATACTTCAGATCAGAATAAACTTTCAGAAAGGTATGTTGCCTTTTTAGATGCCGTTTCTTCTTTTTTGACGGAGATGGCACAGCAGGGATATCAGGTAGATATGGAAAGGGATTTGATAACATTGCAGGGGTTAGTGCAGAAAAAAGATTATATTGCAGTGGCAGATCTTCTGCTTTATGAGATAAAAACAGATTTTTTACAATTGCAGGACAACCTAAAAGCAGAAAGCTAAGTCAGGTATGAAGTATGGGCAGATAGTTTCTGAATCTGTAATTTAAGTGTATGTTTCTATAGGGCGGATGCCTGACATGAATCATTTATCAGCCAAATTGTAAATTTTTTGGTAATAATGTACATTATGGAAGAGTATGAATGGCATGGCTGAACAGTTATGTATGTTCTGGTGAAGTATGAATGGCATGGCTGAACTGTTATGTATGTTCTGGTGAAGTATGAATGGCATGACTGAACTGTTATGTATGTTCTGGTGAAGTATGAATGGTATGGTTGAACTGTAATAATTAGGAGAAAATTCCCCAGGTTGTATATAAAAATAACCTCTGGGGAATTTTTAATAGTGGTAATGGGGTTTCGCCAAAGTGAGATGCAACGAAGCAAAAATAATCTTGTGTGGGTAATAAAACATTTTTTAGGAGACTCTTTTTCCTTGCACTCTGCTTTACAAACATATATAATGGGAAAGGAAGAAGATTCTGGATTTTCTCATCCAAACTAAAGAAAAGAGGCAGAGAAACCGATAAAGATAATACTGGGCATTATTGCACAAAATATGACAATAATTGGTGTATGAAAACACCCAATACGAATAAAGGAGTATGAAAAATATGCTAAATGATAAAGTAATTTTAGTTACTGGGGGGACAGGATCATTTGGAAAAAAATTTTTACAGATGATGTTTGAGAGATATAATCCTAGAAAAGTTATAATTTATTCCAGAGATGAGTATAAGCAAAGTGTTATGAAAACAGATTTTCAGGACAAGGTAGATATGAGCAGGGTGCGTTTCTTTATTGGGGATGTAAGAGATAGAGAACGGTTATATAGAGCTTTTCATGGAGTAGACTATGTAGTGCATGCAGCTGCTATGAAACAGGTACCTACTTGTGAATATAATCCTATGGAAGCCATTAAGACAAACATACATGGTGCACAGAATGTCATTGATGCTGCATTAGACAGAGGAGTAAAGAAAGTAGTGGCATTGTCTACAGATAAGGCAGTGAATCCAATTAATTTGTATGGAGGAACTAAGTTAGTATCAGACAAATTGTTTATTGCGGCAAATGCTTATACAGGAAGAATAGGAACAACATTTTCTGTTGTGCGATATGGAAATGTAGCTGGAAGCCGTGGTTCTGTTATTCCAATATTTAGAAAAATTTTGGACAATGGTGAATTGGAGCTGCCAATTACAGATAACCGTATGACACGTTTTTGGATTACATTAGAACAGGGTGTGGAATTGGTATTTAAAGCATTAGAAGAATCAAAAGGCGGGGAAACTTATATTTCTAAGATTCCATCTTTTCATATAGGAGATTTGGCTGCTGCAATGTCAGAAAAGGCTTCTACCAAAGAAATAGGGATACGTGAAGGAGAGAAACTTCATGAGGTGATGATTACAAGAGATGATTCCCGAAGTACATATGAATATGAAAAACATTACATTATATATCCTAATTTTGAATGGTGGAATCATAAGTATTATTTTACACCAGGCGGAACACTGGTACCAGAAGGATTTGAATATAATTCTGCAAATAATACACAGTGGTTGTCAGTAGATGAGATAAGGGAAGAATTAAAAAGAATATAAAAATGTTACAATATCGTTTAGGGGGACTATATGGAAATAAAGAAGTTAGCAGTTATTACTGCAAGAGGAGGAAGCAAAAGAATACCTAAAAAGAATATAAAGAGTTTTTGTGGGAAACCAATTATTGCCTATTCAATAGAAGCAGCATTAAAGTCTGGCATGTTTGATGAGGTAATGGTATCAACTGACAGCGAAGAAATAGCAGATACTGCAAAAGAGTATGGTGCAAAAATACCATTTATGCGAAGTGATAAAAATTCAGATGATTTTGCTACAACAAAAGATGTATTGATAGAAGTGTTTGGCAGGTATATTGAGATGGGAAATGATTTGGAATATGCTTGCTGCATTTATCCAACGGCACCATTTATTACCCCAGAGAAGATAAAGGAAGGCAGGAAATTACTGAATAGGGAAAATGTCTATATGGTTAATCCGATTGTCAAATTTTCTTTTCCACCGCAGCGAGGGCTTGTGATTGATGAAAATCATATTATCCAGCTAAGATGGCCGGAAAACAGAGACAGAAGAAGTCAGGATCTGGAGGATATTTATCATGATTGTGGGCAGTTTTATTGGTATAATGTCAAAGAGTTTATGAAGCGGGATGGTATTATGGATGGTTTTTCCGCTCCAGTCATTATTGATGATTTATATGTACAGGATATTGATAATGAGAGTGACTGGGAAATTGCAGAGATGAAGTACCGGATTCTTCAGGAAAGAGGATTGTTATAAGTTGCAAAAGCGTGTTTGAAAATTCATTGCGCAATCTGTATATATATACCGCACTTTGTTATTACCCATCTGGCATACTGTGCTCCATGCCAGTTCAGGCTGGCGGAATTTGTCCGATAAGGTACGAATATTTGGAGCAAATTTATTCAATATAGCTCGCTATATCTCATGAATTTGCTCCAAATCCCCTACAAATTGTGACACACATCTTGTAACAAGCAATTTTCGAACACACTCTGCGTCTAATATAAATTTGATAGATTATGAGTGGTGATTCTAAATAGCTGTTATTTATATAATATAATTTATGGAAGGAATAAATGACATGATAGTAAAAAATGCAGTTTGGGAGAAAAGAAATCTTGGTGTGGAATCTGTTGAGATGGAAGTAGAAGAAACAGACACAAAGGAAGAAGTAGAAAAGTGGTTCCAGGAAACAGAAGTGGAATATATTGCTATAAAAATTCCAGCATCCAGAGAGGATATTACTTTTATGGCAAGTGATTATGGATATCATTTTATTGAGGATATGATATTTTTTGAACATGATTTAAAACCAATTGAGCGTTCTCCATTACGTCAGCGCCTGTATGATGCAGTACATATGGAACCAATGGACGACGATGATATGGAGATCTTGTATACAGAACTTAAAAAAGGTTCCTTTGCATTTGACCGTATTAGTAAGGATCCCTATTTTACAGAAGAACAGGCGAATAACCGCTTTATTAATTGGGTAAAAGATGAAAAGGAGAGAGGTGCAGAGTTTCTAAAAGGTGTAATGAAAGGGAAAATGATAGGTTTTTTCTGTCTGCGCGAAATAGAACCGGGTATTTATACATCAGCACTTGGAGGTACGTTTTTAGAGTATCGGCGGGGTGGTCTTGGAACGAATGTCCAGACACCGGAAGAAGTGAAAAAACGAGGGGGCAAAAAACTGATATTAGGTGTCTCAAGCAACAATATTGTTCAGATACGTGCACTTATTTTAAATGGTTTTTTCCCAACCAAGGTTAACCATGTCTTTGTAAAACATTGTAAGTAATTAATGTGTGCACCTAAGGGACCGTTAAGGAATAACTTTTCATATTGCTTGTCTTTTTTCTGATATCACTACTCAAAAATCAGTTACATAGCCCGCTAGCACCTGATTTTTGAGTGGCACTCTCAAAGAAAAATCCTGCACACTATTTAAAAATTATTTCTTAACAATTCCTAAGTAAAACAATGGATACCCATTGGGCATATCACAATTCATGTGCTCCACACTATAAAACAAATATAGAATGGTATGATAGAACAGTAAAGAATGATAAGCGTTTGGTATATAGCGAGATACATATTATGAAAAAAATGGAAGGATTATGGAAGCATGTTATTATTAAAAGAGAAGACAGCGGTTGTTACAGGATGCAATCGTGGAATTGGAAAAGCCATTATGGAAAAATGTGCTTCTTATGGAGCAGATATTTTTGCAGTAGTGAGAAAGGAAACAGAAGAATTTACAGAACTGTGTCAGGAGATAGAAAAGAAATATCAAATTTCAATTATTTCTATCTACGCAGATTTTTCTTCAGAAGAAGAGGTGAAACAAGCTGCGAAGCAAATTTTAGGATATAAAAAGAAGATAGATATCTTAATTAATAACATTGGGATTGCAAATCCTTTGAATATATTGCAGATGACAAAAATGGATACAATAAAAGAAAATTTTCAGATAAATTTATTTTCGCAGTTATTATTCACACAATGTATCTCAAAAGGAATGATACGCCATAAGGCAGGAAGTATTATTTTTCTATCATCTTCTGCAGCTTTTGATGGTGGTGCCAATATAGAATATTCTGCCAGCAAGGCAGCTATTGTTGGTTCAGTCAGAAGACTTGCATTAGAACTTGGAAAATTTAATATCCGTGTCAATGCAGTTGCACCCGGACTGACTGCCACAGATATGGGAAATTCCATGAGTGAGGAAGATGAGGCAATTGCAATTAGCAGAAATGTGATGGGACGAAAAGGAAAGCCAGAGGAAATCGCAGAAGCAGTTGCATTTTTAGCATCAGATATGTCAAGTTTTGTAACCGGACAGACAATTAGAGTGGATGGTGGATTGTTAAAATAAAGACTGTGAGTAAAAAATATACAAAAGGTGGTAATAAGAAATGATAGGAAATATGAATATATTTGATTGTACATTAAGGGAAGTAGGATATCAGACAGGATGGTATTTTGATGCAGATTTTGCCAGAAATGTTTATACTTTTGCACAGACCAATGGAGTTGATTATGTAGAATTGGGTTTTTTTCATAATGAGCAGGCAGACCCAGCGAGAGGAAATTTCCGATATTGCAGTACAAGAAATGAGGAGATTAAGGAAATATTTCAGCCTGTAAAAAACCATACAAAAATTGCAGCAATGAGAGATATACAGAGACCGCTTTCTGATTTGGTTCCAAGAGAGAAAAGTGTTATTGATACTGTTCGCTTGCTGACACGCTCAAATGAAACAGATTTTAAAATATTAGAACCATTTGTAGATGAAGCTATGGGATTGGGATACGAGGTGTTTCTTAACTTTACCAGTTCTGGATATAACACTATGGATATGAATAAGAGATTTGCAGAATTTGCAGTAAAGAAAAATGTCCATGCAATTGAATTTGCAGATACTGAGAGTGTAATGACAGAGGAGTATGTAAAAAATACAATTCAAATCTGCCATGATGCAGGAATAAAGTGCGGCTGTCATTTGCATGATAAAAGAGGGATGGCAGATACATTAGCTGAGGTGGCAATCAGGGAAGGTGCAGATTATATGGATGTAACACACCTTGGTCTGGGAGGAAAATGGCGTGACGGGAATCTTACGATGGAGTATCTTCTTCGCAGATTTCATAAAACTCCAGGATATGAGGCAACTATTATTAAAAATGAGATGATAGAACAAATTATAAAATATCATGAATTTACAGCAGCTGTGTAGTGCCTTAGAGTGTGTCTGAAAATTCATTGCCACAATCTGCACGCTCCACTTTGCGTACCCATTCGGGCATACCGTAATCCATGTCCATCCGGACTGGCGGACTTTGTCCGACATGGTATGTATATTTGTTTCAAATTCATTCAATGCAGCCCGCTGCATCTCATGAATTTGGAACAAATCCCCCACAAATTGTGATGCATATCTTGTAACAAGCAATTTTCAAACACACTCTAGTCAGTTGGGAGGAACTTAGCATGGAAATAGATTATACAGGAAAAACAGTTTTTATTACAGGGGCAAGCCGGGGAATAGGACAAGCTATTGCAAATAGTTTTGTTGAGGCAGGAGCCTGTGTAATTGCACCAAAAAGAAAAGAGTTAGATCTTTCCGACCAAGAGAAAGTTGATAAATATTTAAGGGAGCATACTGAAACCAACGCATCTGTTTTTGTATTTTGTGCAGGAATGAATCCTAAAAGTGATATTGACCATATTGTTATGGAGGATGTTAAGGAAACTTTTCAGGTAAATCTTTTTTCTACAATTCAGATTATAAAACAATATATCCCTGTTTTGAAGAAAAATAAAAAGGGAAAAATTATTTTTATTACTTCCCTTTATGCGAGTGTATCAAGAGAGGAAAGAAGTTCATATACTAGCTCAAAGCACGCTATTACAGGCCTTATGAAGACGTTGGCATTAGAGTTGGCACCATATAATATTTGTGTGAATGCAGTGGCACCCGGTTATGTTATGACAGAGATGACAAAAAAGAATCTGTCAGAGAAAGAAATTATGGAAATACAGGAAAAGATACCAACAAAACGTTTTCAAAAAGCGGAAGAGATTGCAAGTGCAGTGCTGTTTTTAGGAAGCGATAAGAATGAAAGTATTACCGGGCAAACCATCAACATTGATGGTGGATTTTTGTGTAGATAGAGGAGAATTTTTATATGGAGAAAAAGATAACGATTGAGTCAAAATTATATCCTTATACAGTAGAGTTTGTTGATGATTTTCAGACAAGTTTAAAAGAGATACGGGAAAACGTAACATATGTGATTGACAAAAATGTATATACATTATATGAAAATAAACTTTCTTTTATAGACGAAGAAAATATTTTCTTTATAGATGCAGTAGAAGAAGAAAAAAATATGGATACGGTTTTGAAATTAATTGATTTTTGGAAGGAAAAAGGTGTAAAAAAGAATTGGAAAGCGATTTGCATTGGCGGCGGAATATCTCAAGACATTACTACCTTTGCAAGCAATATTTTTCTTAGGAATATAGAGTGGTATCTGTTTCCTACAACACTGCTTTCCATGTGTGACTCATGTATTGGCGGAAAATGCGGAATCAACAGAGGACAATATAAAAATCAACTTGGAGTTTTTTACCCTCCAAAAAAAATATTTATAGACAAAACATTTTTGACAACACTATCACAAAATGATTATATTAATGGCTGGGGTGAATTATTGAAGTTTTCCATTACAAGTGATGCTGGATTTTACAAAGATTTAGAGGAAGAAGAATGTTATATTCCATGTGCTAATATTGATGAATATATTTATAGGGGACTGCAGGTAAAAAAATATATTATTGAACAGGATGAATTTGAAGGAGATCTTCGCAGAGTATTAAATTATGGACATACTTTTGGACATGCATTGGAGGCTTATACCCATAATAGAATTGCTCATGGAACAGCAGTTATCTGGGGAATTGATGTTGTCAATTATATTGCAGTCAAAGAAAATATATTTCCTAAAGAAGAGTATTTACAGATTAAAGCATTAATTTGCAAAGAATTTTTAAAAGATGAAATGATTGTAAAAGAGCCAAATCAGTTATTTCAAATTTTATCTACAGATAAAAAAGTAAAAAATAATACAATTTATTTGGCGATTCCAAATGCTATAGGCAATTTGCAAATATACCCAATGGAACTTGATGAAAAATTAGAGAACTATTTTATGGAATATTTGGAGGAAACTCATGAGTATTATTGCCATTGATTGTGGGGCTAGTTTTATAAAGGCGGCAAAATTATCAAATGATTTTGTGACTGTAGAACAACAGATTTTATATCGGACAAGTGAGATTGTGTCAGTGATTGACCAAAAAGATAATACTTTGCCGCAACAGTTAAAGAATACAATATCTGCTGTAAAAAAAAGTATTCTTAACCTGACAGAAGAGGGAGATGCCATTTGTTTGGGAGTATGCAATGAAATGCATGGCTTTGTATTGACAAATCATAATTTAATGCCATATACGGATTATGTTTCATGGCAAAAAGATTATATTCTGGAGGAGCATAATGATTTTGAAACATGGCAGCAGTTTCTGCAAAGCAGGATAACAAAAGAGGATATTCAAAAAACAGGCATGCCTTTTAAGCCAGGGCTTCCTAGTGGAAATATGGCATACTTGCTTCAAAGCAATTGTATTGCAGCAGACAGCAGGGAGATGCTCTTTTTTACATTAGGGGATTTTATTGTTTCATGGATGTCTGGACAAGTTTCAGAAATTCATCCTACCAATGCTGCTGCTAGTGGTTTATACGATTTAACAAAGAAAGATTGGAATTGGAAACTGATTCGGGACTTGCAATTAGGAGATATTCAGTTTCCTAAAGTATATCATCAAAGTGCACCGCTTTTTTTCCAATGGAGGGGAAGGAAGATACAAATGTACCCGGCATTAGGAGATCAACAGGCTGCTTTACTTGGTGCAGGACTGCATAATGATGGACAATTGTCTGTTAATATGGGAACAGGAGCACAGGTAAGTATATTATCAAATACAATAGAATTTTCAGATGTATTTCAAACACGTCCATATTTTGAAAATCAATATTTATTTACAGTGCCTCATATTCCATCAGGAAGGGCACTGAATGTTTTTTTTGGTTTTGTAAAGCAAATTGCAGATAAATATCAGCATAAGTCTATTTCAGATGATGATATTTGGAAGTGGATTAATGAGGAAGCAGGAAAAATAGAGAGAGGCACGTTAGAAATTGACCTTAGTTTCTTTTCAAATGCAATAACAAAAAGAACAGCAGGTTCTATTCAGAATATTGGGGAAGACCAATTTACGATAGGAAATTTATTTTTATCCATTTATCAACAAATGGGAGCCAATGTATTTGAATGTGTTCATAGGATATGTAAAGATACAAGGTTGATCAATGAAGTTATTTTTTCTGGCGGAGTGGTACGAAAAAATAAAATTTTAAGAGAGTATATTGCAAAATATTTTGGAACAACCATGATGAATGTAGTTCAGAATGAAACTTTTTTAGGAATAGCACAATATATGAAAAGTCATATTATGAAATAGAAAGGTAGGAGTCAAGATGCTTAGAGTTGCAGATTATATCATGTCGAAAATTCAACAGGAGGGTGTAGAACATCTATTTTATGTTCCGGGTGGACAGTGTGTTTATTTAACAGATGCATTACGTAGGAATCAGCAGTTAAAGGGAATCGCTGTTCATCATGAACAGTCTGCAGCTATGGCAGCATTGTCATATTCTCTTTATAATGAAAAAATGGGAGCTTGTTTGGTTACTACTGGTTGTGCAGGAACAAATACTATGACAGGAGTTTTACATGCATGGCAGGATAGTATTCCTTGTATTTTTATATCTGGTCAGCAAAATGTAAAACAGACAATTGCCTCTTCAGGACTTCCTTTAAGGCAGGTAGGTGTGCAGGAAGCAAATATTGTCGAATTGGTTTCGCCTATTACCAAATATGCATATATGCTGGATAAACCGGAAGAGGTCTGTTATCATATAGAAAAGGCAATATATCTTGCTAAAGAGGGAAGAAAAGGTCCGGTATGGATAGATGTTCCTTTGAATATTCAAAATGCAATGATTGATGAAGAAAAAGTAAAGCATTATATTCCGGAACAGGACGTTCTGCCTAAATTTTCCGAAGAAGAAATGGAATTTGTTGTATCCTGTTTACAATCTGCAGAGCGACCAGTGATTTTAGCAGGGCATGGTATTAGAAGTTCTAAATCCCAAAAAGTTTTGAAAGCTGTTGCAGAAAAATTCAAATTGCCAGTTGTTTTTACAAGATTTTGTATTGATCTTATGGATTATCAAAATGAAATGAATTTTGGAATAGTGGGTTCAGCCGGTGCAAATCGTGAGGCAAACTTTATCATACAAAACTCAGATTTTGTCCTGAGCATAGGCTGCCGTTTGTCAATTGATACAACAGGACCAGAACGAGAAGATTTTGCAAGAGAAGCAAAAATGGTTGTAGTTGATATTGATGAAACAGAACATTTAAAAGATGGGGTACATATTGACAAGCTGATTTTATCAGATGCTGGAGATTTTATGAGCAGCCTTTTGGAGAAAGATGTAAAAAGAACAGAAGAAAAATGGATTGAAAAATGTAAACACTGGAAAGAAATATTCCATACAGATGGGGAGAATCAGGAACAAGGAAAACCAATTGATGTGAAGTATTTTTTAAGGAAGTTGTCCCAAAAACTTCCCGAAAATAGTGTAGTATTATCTGATGCAGGTATGACAGGGGTGGCTGTTCCGGCACATTGTCATTTGAAAGAATCTGATAGATTCATTCATTCTTTCGCACAAGGAGAAATGGGATTCGTACTTCCTGGAGCAATTGGGGCAGCATCAGTGAGTTCTGGAATGGTATTTGCCATTACAGGAGATGGTTCTTTTATGATGAATCTGCAGGAACTACAGACAGTAGTGAGAAATGAGTTTAATATTAAGATTATTATTAATAACAATAATGGATATTCCGGTGTACGTCATGGACAGAAAGCACATTTTCGCGGAAAATCTATTGGAACGGATTCTTCTAATGGAGTAGATTTCCCGGATTACAGAAAAGTTGCAGATGCTTTTGGAATGATTTATGATAAGATTGAAAGTGCTGTTGAAATAGAGGAGAAATTAAATCAGATGATTCAGACAAACAAACCATATATTTTGGAAGTAATGTGTGACCCAGAGCAGTTTGATTTACATAATGCTTTAGTGATGTATGGAAAGCGAAAATTTGGTTTCAGGCCAATTGAAGACCAATCACCATTTATTGACAGAGATGTTTTCTTTGAAGAAATGATTGTAGAACCAATGGAAACGAGTTATGGAAAACCGATGTAATGCTTATGGACGGCATTGTCAAACTGTAACAATGAGAGAAAGAGGCTGCAAGGAGGCATTGTGTACATGGAAGGATTAAAGGGAAAAAATGCAATTCTTACCGGCTCAAACAGAGGAATCGGGAAAAAAACATTAGAAGCACTTGCAGAAAACGGTGTAAATGTGTGGGCATGTGCAAGACAGAAGAATCAGGAATTTGAGGAACACTTAAAAGTGTTAGAAGAAAAATATCAGGTATGGTTAAAACCTGTATATTTTGATTTGTCAGAAGAGGCTGCCATACAGCAAGGAATAAAAGGGATACTAAAAGAAAAATGTGCAGTGGATATACTAATCAATAATGCAGGAATTCCCTTTGGCGGGGTGTTTCAGATGACATCAATGAAGAAACTGAAGGAAGTCTTTGAAATTAATTATTTTTCACAGATATTTATCATGCAGCTTGTTTCAAGATACATGATGCGTCAAAAGAAAGGCAGCATCATTAATATGGCTTCCGTTGGCGGGATAGAAATTAATGAAGGATATCTTGCATATGGTTCTAGTAAGGCGGCATTGATATGGGCAACACAGTGCCTTGCAAAAGAAATGGGACCATACGATATTAGGGTAAATGCAATTGCACCAGGATTAACACAAACAAGTATGGGAAATTACAAATCACCAGATGAGTTAGAAAAAGTAATAAACCGTACTGCACTTAGGAGAATGGCTGAACCGGAAGAAATCGCACAGGCGGTTTTGTATCTGGCATCTGACCAGTCAGCATTTGTGACAGGACATATTTTAAGAATTGATGGAGGACGGCTATGAATCAATCAAAAGAACGTGTAGAAGAGTTAAGAGAGATGGTAAGGCGCATGCGTCTGGATGCATTAGATATGGCATTATCAACAGGTGATAAAGGGTCACATCTTGGCGGCAGCCTTTCTAGTATGGAGATACTGGCAGTACTATATGGAGAAGTCATGAAGTATGATGTGAAAAATCCGGCATGGGAAGACAGAGACCGTTTCCTGCCAAGCAAAAACCATTGTGTACTGGCACATTTTCCTGTACTGGCAGAGATGGGATTTATCCCTCATGAGGAATTGTTTGAATTTCAGAAAAATGGAGGACGTCTGACAGGGTATCCTAGGAATGTAGAAGCAGGCTTGGAATATTCAGGAGGAAGCCTTGGAATGGCAATTTCAGTGGGAATAGGAATGGCACTTTCTTTTAAGGAGCATAAGAAACCAAGTAAAGTCTATGTATTAATGGGAGATGGAGAATTAAATGAGGGCTGTATATGGGAAGCGTTTATGTCAGCAGCACATTATAAATTAGATAATCTTGTTGCAATCATTGATAGAAATCATTTGTCTTATGATGGTGATACAGAAGAAGTGATGGGATTGGAGAGTCTGGAAGGGAAAATGAAAGCCTTTAACTGGAATACCATTTGCTGTAATGGACATGATATTGCAGATTTGCTGCATGCTTTTTCAGAAATAAAACAAGGTATGCCCAATATTATTATTGCAGATACCGTAAAAGGAAAAGGAGTATCCTTTATTGAAAATAAGCGTGAATGGCATCATTCCCGCATAACAAAAGAACAGTATGAGATTGCGAGAGAAGAAGTTATGAGGGGGGGAAGAAGATGAAAATAAGTAAGGCAAATATCAGAACATGGTCCATGCTTGGACAGCGGGGAACTTTTTTTGGAATTGCTATGCCGGAAATTGCAAAGGAAAAAGAAAATGTAAAACTGTTAACTGCAGATTTGTCTTTGTTATCTGGTATGGACCGTTATATAAAAAGTTATCCGGAAAAATTTCTAAATGTGGGAATTGCAGAACAGAATATGATGGGAATCGCGGCTGGCCTTGCAATGGAGGGTGACTGTGTTTTTGCAACCACATATGCATCTTTCATTGCTGTGAGAAGTTTAGAACATGTAAGGCAGCATTTATCCCATTTACAATGCAATGTAAAGGTTGTCGGTTCAGCAGCAGGAGTAGTGGCAGCACGTTCCGGGATTTCCCATTGGGCAACAGAAGATCTGGCATTTATGAGAGCATTGCCGAATCTCACAATATTATCGGCAGCAGATAGTACAGAAGCATTGAAAATGGCATTTTATGCGGCAGGGACGGATAAACCGGTTTATATAAGGTTAAGCGGAGGATTAAATTGTTCTGTTGTTTACAAAGAAGATTATGAGTTTCAAGCAGGGAAAGCAGTGTATTTAAAGGAAGGAAAAAAGGCTGCAATTATAGCTACAGGACTTATGGTGGCAGAAGCACAAAAAGCAGCAGAGCTATTAGAAGAGAAGGGAATCAGCTGTACAGTTGTGAATATGCATACCATAAAACCATTAGACAAGGAAGCATTGAATCAGATTTTTGCAAATCATGAGTTGATTGTAACAGTAGAAGAACATAATATTATTGGCGGTATGGGAAGCGCAGTAGCAGAGTATAAAGCAACATTAGCAAATGCACCAAGACAGGTATTCATAGGATTTCCGGATTCTTTTGCGGAAGCAGGAACACAGCAGTATATCTGGGAACAGAGAGGATTGACAGATGTACAGATAGCAGAGAGAATAGAAAAAGAACTAAGGAAGGGATAGAATGAATTCATCAGTGTTTTGCAAGAGGATGTAGTATGATTGCTGTTGAGAAGAAAAACAATTCACAGGAAGCGAGGAAAAAATATGCTGGAAGATTTTTACAGATTAGAGCCATATGCATTAGATAAGCAGGAGAAGACACACATGCTTACAAAAGAACTAGTGGAACTTACAGAGCATCATCGAAGGAACTGCAAAGAATATGACCGTATGCTTTGTGCTATGAATTATGACAAAAAGAAAGTAAAAAGCCATGCAGATATTCCCTTTTTTCCTGTTAGGATGTTCAAGGAATTAGATCTGTTAAGCATCCCAAGAGAAAATGTATTCAAGATCATGACTTCTTCTGGAACTACAGGTCAGGCAGTTTCTAAAATCTATGTGGATAAGGATAATGCCTTAACCCAGCAGAAAGTCATGATAAAGATATTAAATGATTACTTAGGAAAAAAACGTCTGCCAATTCTAATTATAGATACACCTTCTGTGGTAAAAGACAGAAAAAGTTTTACAGCACGCGGAGCGGCAATTTTAGGATTGCGAGTACTTGGAACAGAGTTTGTTTATGTATTAAATGATGATATGAGTCTTAACACAGAGGTTTTCCAGAATTTTATGGACAAACATAATGGGGAAAAGTTTATCATATTTGGCTTTACTTTTATGGTCTGGAAACATTTTTATCAGGAACTTTGTAAAATGGAACAAAAATATGATATGTCCAATGCATGGCTGATGCAGAGCGGTGGTTGGAAAAAACTTGAATCAGAGGCAATTTCCAGAGAAGAATTCAAGAAAAAGTTAGGAGAAGTCTGTGGTCTCAAACATTTTCTAGATCATTATGGAATGGTAGAACAGACAGGATGTATCTATGCAGAATGTGAATGTGGGCATCTTCATGCCAGCATTTATTCAGATGTGATTACGAGAAGATATCACGATTTTTCCCCTTGTGAGATAGGGGAAAAGGGCATATTGCAGGTTGTTTCTGTTCTGCCGCATGCCTATCCGGGACATTCTTTAATAACAGAAGATGAAGGCATTATTTTAGGAGAAGATGATTGTCCTTGTGGCAGAAAAGGGAAATATATACAGATATTAGGACGCATGAAAAGTGCAGAGCTAAGGGGGTGCAGTGATACTTATGCAGCAAAATTTTAGAGAACAGATAGAAACATTCCCAATTACATATCTGGTTGGAAATCAGGAGATTTTACAAAAGATGCAGACAGTCAGAGCATTACCTGTATTTTCAGAGCAGGCAGTGAATTTTCTGGGGAAGTTATCGCAGGCACTATTAAAAAATAAGAGAGCCAAAGCATTTCAGGATATTTATTCCTACGCTTTTTGGATACGGAAGGCTTCTTTAGAGAAAGAAAAACAAAAGCATCTGAACATAGAAAATAGAATAGGGCGGGGCATTACATTTCACATTGCACCATCTAATGTGCCAATTAACTTTGCAGTGTCTATGACATCAGCACTGCTTGCGGGAAATACCTGTATTCTGCGGGTATCGAATAAAGAATTTCCTCAGGTGGATATTGTATGTGAAGCTATGGAAGCATTACTTGAGGGCGAATGTAGTGATATGAGAGAATATGTGTGTGTGGTAAGATATGAGCACAATGAAGGAATCAATCAAATGCTATCCGGTATCTGTGATGTGAGAATTATCTGGGGAGGCAATACTACAATTGAAAAAATTAGAAAGGCCTCATTGCCGCCACGGGCAATTGAGATGGCATTTCCAGATCGGTATTCTATTGCCATCATTGATGCAGAGGAATATCTGAAGGCAGATGCAGAAAAGACAGCAAAAGATTTTTATACAGATACTTATTACACAGACCAGAATGCCTGCAGTTCACCAAGAATGGTGATATGGTTAGGAGAGAAAAAAGAGGAAGCAAAAAAACGTTTCTGGAGTACATTAGAAGAACTGGTACAGAAAGAATATGATATGAAACCGATTCAGGCGGTGGATAAATATGACTCATTTTGTCTGTTATCTGCACAAATAGATGGGGTGTCATTAGAAAGCAGGAACAATTATGTGGATCGGGTAAAAGTAGAAACATTAGATTCTGAAATTATGAATTACAAAAATGGTGGAGGATATTTCTTCGAATATGATGCCAAAGAGTTAGAGGAAATTGTACCTATGTTGGGAAAAACATGCCAGACCATTTCTTATCTTGGTGTATCTGCTGATGATATTAGAGAGATTGTTTATCAGTATGGTGTAAGAGGAGTGGATCGTATTGTGCCTATGGGGAAGACAATGGAACTTATGTTTTGTTGGGATGGGTATGATATGGTGGAGACAATGAGCAGAGTTGTATTTATGTAGAATAGTTGTTAGTCAGGAAAATGGCATACAACTATTAATAGAGAGACAAGATATGAATATATAAAACAACTTTGGGACAATATAGTTATATAAGAATAGAGGTAGTATAATTGATATTGACGGAAGAATTTTTAAATAGTAACGAAAAATCACATAGAATGGGGATTGTGCGTATGACTAAATTTTTAGAGTATGAATTTGATGAGTTGAATCTTGATGATGATTTGAGTAAGGAGATTCCTAGCATGGCAGGTGGTGATTACTTAGAGCATGTTCAAGAAATCGATGATAAAATAGATAGGATTAATAGAAGTAATATAGATGGATATCGGAAAGCGGCATATTGTTTAATAAAATAATTTTGTTTCTGTAGGCAAGCGATTTAATATTGAGAAATTTTTAGAGGTATTATGAGAAGTCATTACATTGGCAGATGTAGTGGCTTTTTAATATATAATGTATAAACAGAATGATGCATAGTGTCGATATATATATAGTATAACAAACAAGATTTGTAAGAAAGAAGGAGAAAAGATTATGACAAACAAAGAAAAATATATCAATGCATTTGTAGAAGCATTAGAGGTAGAGGCTTCCCAGGTGGAAGGATTACAATATCAGGGAATAGAGGCATGGGATTCTGTAGGGCATATGTCTTTGATTGCAGAATTGGAAGAAGCATTTGATATTATGATGGAAACAGATGATATTATTGATTTTAGTTCGTATGAAAAGGGGATAGAACTGCTTAAAAAGTATGAGGTGGAGATCTAAGATTATTTTGTATATTCATGCGTTTGATGTGAAGTTCAAAGTAGTTTATCTAGACTGGGATGTATCAATTAAAAATTGCTTCCATATCTAAGGAATAGTTGGGGAGATGTGTTTTGCAAAAGTCACATTTGCCTAACTGTTCAATTTATATTATTTTGGCAGTTGAAACCCAACAGCATATATATCTATCATATTTTCTAAATACATGAGATGTAATTTCTTAACAATATTAAATGAAAAAATTGTTTACAAAGCTTTTCTTGAATTCATATGGATTTTCTACTATAATAAAAATCACAGAATAGGTTTATTTTCAAAGATAAAATGATATAGGGAGTGAAAAGGGACATGCTAGAGCGTGTTTGAAAATTCATTGACACAATCTGCATGCCCCATTTTGTGTGGATATTTGCCCCAAATTCATTCCATATAAGAGTTTGTAAATATTTCTGCATGGATGAATGATGCCTTTATTAGGATTTGC
>CAYRAV010000026.1:0-42119 GCA_964422365.1 uncultured Lachnospiraceae bacterium
ACTATAACAAAATTTTTTGCTGTTTTAAAGATATAAAATCGTGCGTTTACCGTGTATCAATCCTATAATCAAATATTTCAGATAAAGAAGAACTTTTTGATTAACTAACCTTGCGTTATCAAGGAAACGTATTATCATAGTTCTAATGAATCTTCCGCATTTAACCATATCTGCATACAGCCATCAAGATATAACCTTGCATATTCGAGTGGTTTATCTATTGCTAAAGCATTTAAAGCACATTCAGAGCATGGTGTTGTTTTCAATCCTTCTTCCGCTTTTCCGCAGTCTATCCTCAAAAAGTAGCCAGCATAAGTATATATGTCAATACTGTTAGCATTGGTATTGTATGTTGCATAAATAATATTCATTTTTATCTGTCCTCTTTCTTTAAAAATATTGAAAGCATTTCAATCAGTTCACCATACCTGTTCATTTTGTGTTATAATGCTTTATATGATTTTGTTTCCCTCATTTTTTCCCTTATCAGGGTTCGTAATGACCTGTGGGAAGATATAATACAAGGGAAACTTTAAGGGAAAGCTCACCTGCGATAAACTTAGTGTTTTCAAGGGTTGGCGTAGATTTTAATAACAAAATATAACAGCTAATATTTCCCTTAAAAATCTTCAAATCACAATCTGAATTGTAAAAAATTGCGGAATGAAAAACAGAGCCGACGAGCTGTGAGGTATTATTATCTCATAAGTTCATCGGCTCTGCGTCTTTGCGTCTGGCTCTCTGATGACGGTTATTTTTAAATTGCTTACTTCAATCAATGTTTCCTGCTTACACTTCGGACAGTAAAGGGGATAGTTCTTCAAAACCGTATCTTTCCTTAATCTGTCACGGGTTTTATTGCCACAAACAGGACAGTATATCCATTCTGTTTTCTTCATTTTACTATTTCTATCTCCAATTTCTTTTATTGCTTTTCATTCACTTAATCCCTAAGATTCCTACTTGCATATAAGAACACCAGAAAACTTCTACATTTTCAAATCCACACTCTTGTAATAAATGTATTTGCTCCGTGATAGTAATTGGAAAATACGCTGTATTATATCTTTGGATATGTTTTTCACATTCTTTTTCGTCTTTTCCGTTGTTATACTGATATATTTTCCAACGCTCTAAATACAAATTTTTCATCACATTATTATTAGGTGCAAAATTTTCTACTGTAAAAAGCAAACCATTCTTTTTCAAGGCATTATAACAATTTTTGATACTGGTGATTCTATCTTCATATCTAAGATAATGATTAAGTAAAATTGCCGTTATAACATCAAATTTTGAATCATACTGTAAGCCTTGTATTGGGATTTCTAAAAACTCAACACTGGAAGAGCAGATACGCTCTTTCGCTATTCTTAACATTTGGGGCGAATTATCACAACAAACTATATTCTTAACTTGATGATTCCCGACTGCTATGCTTGCCATCTTCCCTGTTCCGCAGCCTATGTCTAACCATGTGATTGGAGTTTGAAACACAGTCGTGACAATATCTGCTATTTGATTAAAATATTCTTCATAGTATGGCAAAGCAGCCGCTATACTCTTATCATAATCTTCTGGTAAAAATGCCTGCTTGTAAAACATAGGAACACCTACTCACAATCATTTAAATAATACTGTAACTTTTCAGCAAATTTTCCAATATGTACGCCGTCAACAAATGAATGATGCACCTGTACGGAAAGCGGCATACATATCTTTCCATTTTTTTCGTAGAATTTTCCCCAATCGAATAAGGGCGTTGCATTATCTTTTTTCCCAGATTCTGTGTGGGAAATATGAGTATATGACACCCACGGAAAAGATGAAAACTGATAAATATCATTTGCCATCGGTGCAGTAAAATACTCCGTCTGATTCTCCTCTGTTTTCTTTGCCAAAGCAACATAATCTTCTATTTTTTCCTGCATAGGAACATTCACCACCTTAAAAAGTTCTGTGTCCCTGTTAAGATATGTAAATGATGTATTGATAGTTTCAAAAATGGCGGGCTTACCCTCCACAAAACGACAGCGAAACGCTTCAATCTCATTTGCACATTTTGTTACCGCATAAACAAAAGAAAAGGTAAACGAATAATTTCTTTTCTTTACATACGACAGAAAATTTGTTACATCCACGTCAAAAGTTACACAATACTGCGGCTGAACACTGTTTCTAAATACTTCATAGTGCATTGCTCTTTCCCATGTTGATACATCAATGAACTGCATAAAACATCCTCCTTATACTGATTTTCTTTCTATCATACTATATTAGTTGTATGATGTCAATACGTTGTACGATGTCTTTTGTCAAAAAACGGCACTCGCTCTCACTTGCAAGTGCCAGACAATCATTCAATATTCAATTCTTTTATAGCGTGCATAATATGAATCCTCATAGCGTTCTTGGCTCCTTCGGCGTTACGCTGCTCCAAAAATTCCATTATCATCCTATGGTCGCCTATCGTATCGTTAATTGCCTTTTCGCTTTGAATTGACAACACTACTCCTTTTAAAATAGCCTGATATAATATAGGCATGAGTTTATTCATAAATTCATTATGGGTGGCTTGTGCAATCGCTTTATGAAAAGCATGTTCGTCTTTGGTTCTGTCCTTTCCGCTTTTAATTTCATTTTCAATCCTTTTTCCATAATCAACTATCCGTTTTATTTCTGCATCCGTTCCCCTTATAGCAGCCAGATAAGCTGCTTCTGGTTCAAAAATCAGCCGCATTTCGTATAGGTCTTTTGCATTTACTTTGACAGAAGAAAGTTGTTCCAAATCCTGTGGCTGTTCCAGTGCTTTTTCAGTAACATAAGTTCCTTTGCCACGTCGGATTTCCAGTATATCATAAGCAACTAATATTCTTATTGCTTCTCGCAATGTTGTCCGACTTACATTGAGTTCTTCCGATAATTCTAATTCATTTGGAAGTTTATCTCCAACAGAAAAACGCTTTTCTATGGTTATCATAGACAAAATATTATCAGCAATGCTTTGGGAAAGCATTTTATTTTTCATGGTTGTACCACCTTTTTCTTTTTCTGAATATTATACTATGTATCATCCATAACTTCAAATAGAATCATAGACCATTTCTTGCTTCAAAAGTTTTCCATATGAATTCCCACAACATTCTGCAATAGCATCATCGCATCTTGATTCAAATTCTTACAGACAATCCTCCTTTCAAATTTATGTCACTTTAGAAAAAGCTGCAAGTAAAATTTCAGAAAGGCAGCAGAACAAAGAAAAAGCACCTTAGAAAGATTGATTTCTTCGGCAACAGAAGTCTTTCCTTTATTGCTTCAACAGTATCAGTAAGACGCTCAATCAACTCTTCCTGAACATACGCAAATCTCGGATCCACCATTTCACCAATAATAACAATGCAAGTATCAAAGTCATGTTCAAAACACCTCATTGAATGAAACAGTTTCCGCATCAGTCAATGCATCTGGATTTAAAACTACTGCAACTGCTGGAATTGCAATCAAATCAGTAAAGCAATCTGTTACATCCATTACTTTTTCATTAGGAAAAGCCTCAACTAAAATCTCATTCTGTCTTTCACTAAGTCTATAAATTAATATCTTATTTTCCATAGGCATCACCTCTTTGGCGGATTCTGAAGCACAAAGTATGTCATACTTGCAATTTTCTTTCCGTCCTTTTCAAATCTGCCAAATCCCCATGTCTTATCTTCTCTTTTCATAAGAAGATCAAAAACAATCAATCCAAAGAACATACCTGACTGAGTTTGATTCTGGACACAGGCTTCATAAATTGGCTGGAACACGGTACCTGTCCAATCATGTCCTGGCAACCATCCTGCAGTATTAATATCAGATTCATCAATCTTATCATTGAGTGCATCAGCTATAGACTGATAATCTTCATCAGATAATTTTTTCATCCACTTATCAAAATCAGCTTTATGAGGAACGCTTGTAACATATTTTCCAGTATCAATCGAATATAACATACGCTTCATCCTTCCTTAATCTTAATACATAATACTATGTGGCCTATTTGAGATAATAGACACTGTCCCATCAATGCACTTCAAAGTACTTAAATTTCCAGAAATACGTTGCTTTGTTGTCTTGTATGCCTTTGCAAATGTATCAATAACCTTGTATCTTGGTTACCATATCTTTCTACATACTTACGCATGGCACGTCAAATTTGTTTATTCTTCATTTCCGGCTTCTTTCAAATAAGTATATACAGCTCTACGTTTGATGGTTTTATCCTTAACAAATCTGATTCCCAAATCCGGATTATCCGTAATGTGAATATAGAAGTTCTTACCTAATACACCCGCATTTCCACGATCAATCTGGGACCATTCCTCATCACTGAAAACATCTGGTACCGTAAATTCTTTACCCTCGAAGCCTCCCGCTTGAATCCTTTTAATCACTTCGTCAACAGAAAAAATAGTAGTTTTGTTAAATAACTTATAACGAATGTACTCCTGAATACTCATTCTTTTTGTTGCGGCTGCTTCCTCTAATTTTTTGCTGTATTCATCGTTCAAATCAAATCTAAATGTTGGCATAAGCTTCACTCCTTTACTAATTGAAAAATAACTTGCATCGTCTGCTGTCAATGTAATTATAACAACGTCAGCAGTCGACGTCAATATAAAAATGATATTCTTCAAAATTATTTTTCCTCACACCGGAATTTTCTCTCCCGCTTCCACTTAGAAAGACAGGAGCAATGAACCGGACTCAAAAAAAGTTTTTTAAGAAATTTTCAAAAACCCCGGAAAAACATCTCGGCTCTGAACTTAGGAAGTTAGAAAGGCAAAAGCCAATCGGAAAGCGAGGTTGAAAGTAATGGCTGCCACAAACGATCATGCTGGTCCTATTGATGCAGTTGATGAAGAGCTTATTGATACGCTCATCGCCATCAGCGTCGCAGCAAAGAGACTGGCAGCCAAACTAAGACAAAAACAAGAAAACACAAGTGAAAGTGAGGAACACGAAAATGAGCAAGAAGCATGAAGTAATTGAAGCAATTGATATTATTGTAACAAAGGGTGACAACTTCCTTACAAAGGCAAAGGATTTTATTTCCTGCGTAGAGATTCTGCTTGTAGCAGCTACAGGCCTTAAGGCAGTCCTTGAGAAGTATGACGGAGGTGAGAAGGATGAGTAAGATGTCTAACTTGGAGCTGCACAAAAGAAGAACTTCTTCAATGGGCAGATGAAGTATTAGCTCCTACCACTGCTCTTGCTTATGAAGGCAAGGGTAATTTTAAGGCTGGTGAGCACTGTCAATTCTGCAAAGTAAAAGCAACCTGTCGTAAACGTGCTGAGTTTAATTTGGAATTAGTGCAGTATGACTTTGCAATGCCTGACCACATTAGATGAAATTGAAATTGCAGCTATTCTTGAAAAGGTTGACCAGCTTATTGCCTGGGGAAATGATATCAAGGATTATGCACTGGTTCAGGCACAATCCGGGACTCACTTTGATGGTTGGAAAATTGTCGAAGGAAGGTCTAATCGAAAATTCACAGACGAAGCTGCAATTGCAGCCACTGTCACAGAAGCTGGTTTCGATCCATACGAAAAGAAGTTCCTTGGCATCACAGCTATGAGTAATCTTCTTGGAAAGAAACAGTTTGATGAGCTCTTGGGTGGGCTCGTATATAAACCACCCGGCAAACCAGCATTAGTACCAGAAAGTGATAAACGCCCGGCTATGAATACAGCAACAGACGATTTTAAAGACAATTAAGGAGGAAAATATTATGTCTAAAGTTCAGAATCCAACAAAGGTAATCACAGGAGTAAACACAAGATGGAACTATGCAAATGTATGGGATCCTAAGTTAATCAACGGAGGTGCTCCTAAGTACAGCGTATCGTTAATCATTCCAAAGAGTGATACAGTAACTATTCACAAAATCAAAGCAGCCATTCAGGCAGCTTACGAAGAAGGTGAGTCAAAGCTTAAGGGTACTGCAAAGGTATGTCCTGCACTTGACGTTATCAAGAATCCGCTTCGTGATGGTGAGCCTCTTGGCGGCAAGTCTAGAGCAGAGGATGATTTCTCAACAGAGGAAGATGATGGCTTCTTAAGCTAATCACATGTAACCCATTAACAATCCTGGCGGTGGGACTACCTGCCGCCTATCCTATGAAAGATAAGGTGACAATCTATGACAATGGAAATGATAAATCAATTAATCGACGCTTCTATCCGAGGCACACTTCTTGGAATCTCTCTATTCTTCTGGGGCTTTGGCCTTGTAGCAATATGGAAAAGGTTCTTCGGAGTAGTAAAAAGACTATTCTTCTGGCTCTTCCCTAACTTCCATAAGAAAAAAAATACTGCCAGTGACAACGACAATCAATAATAAATGGGCTTTTCATGCTTCCTTCGAAAGAATCTGTATTTCAAACTGGCTAAGAAAGCATTTACCCTTCCCGCTTCACAAGTTACAGCATACCAGAAGATACTGTTGGAAATTATCTAAATCCAGAATCATGGCGCTGCAGTATGGTATGGTCCGCTTATATGGAATTACCACTTAGTCTTGAAGGTGTCGGTGCTGTCCTTAAAGACCAGAAAATGAAAGAAGGCAAAGACCTCATTCGATATTTCTACGTCCCTTGTAAGCCAACAAAACAAATGGTGGTAGAACCAGAAATCTTCCTGAACATGCACCTGAAAAATGGGCCGCGTTCAAATCCTACAATATGCGTGATGTCGAAGTTGAGCTTGCCATTAAAGAACGTGTCTCGCTAAATTTCCGGTTCCTGATTTTGTATGGGATGAATATCACTTAGACCAGGAAATCAACGACCGGGGTATTGGAATCGATATGGATGTTGTTACAAATGCTATTGCTTTTGATGAACGTTCTAAGGGTGAAATTGCAGCCACTTGTAGATGCCTGATATCTTATTAAGGGCCGATGGTTATACAACTCCCTGGTACAGAAAGGATGAACTTTAAAGGAGCAACGGTCACCCGCTGCTCCAATTATTTAATCATTTTATGTATTACTATTCTGTGATAAAAGCTCTTTCTCTATTTTCAGGACATCTGGGAAAATCAGAGAAATTCAATGTCAGTACTATTATATACACCTTTTTGCCACTTGATACACGCTCATCATAACACAATTATACAATTTTTCATAATATGATTTAATCTTTATATTTTTTCATGTATAATTCCTTCGCTGCCTTCTGAGCTTTTTCTATGAATGAGTACCCCTGAGTCTTACCTTTTCCAAGGTTGACCATATCGAGCACTTCCCCCTTCTTATATCCATCAGCCAATAAAGATATAATCTTTCCGTAATTTGGATCCTGGTTGCTGAGATCCTCTAAGAGCATATTAAAGACCATATCCAAGAAAGCTCTGTCCTCATTATCAGTTGTACTGGTTGGGTCATATCCTTTCTTATCATCATCTTCTGCTGCTTCCAACATTTCGTCAATTGATAAGAACTGGTCCCACTCACCTTTTGTAAAGCGTTTAAGGTATCTGCTTACCTGCCCGTTGAAATACTTCATTGTACCATCAAACTCATCCTTCTTCACAGGGATAAAAGCTACTGGCACACCTTCTGCACTATAAGGGAAATGCCAAGTCTCGACGTTATCCCATTTAAGTCCAAAGGTTCTAAGATACCCCTTGTAATCATCATCAACTACAACAGGTGCTAACACCTCATCTGCTCTGCACGCTGCGCCATTAAAAGACACACGATTACTGAAATCTCTGTAAAATTCATTTTTCTCTACCATTTGGTTTTCCTCCATTAATTTTCCTGAAGGAACCCACTGGTAGAGGGGAGCTAAAAAAGACCGCAACTGACCAAACCAGATGATTCCTTCATCTCGTTTACCTGGTCAGCTCGTCTCAAAAAGCCGACATCATATTTACTTGTTCACTTAAAATCAGTTGAGACGCACAGCTCGCGACTGCTGCACCTGCTTCTAAGTGGAGCCTTTTTATGTCTTACTCAGGACGTTTCCAAGGTATATAACGATTTTGCCTTCGAGTAACAAAAAAAGCCGGAGATATCACCTTGTCACAAACGCATAAACGTTTATAATTTGGCAATAACTCCGGCGATTGGGTATCTCGTCTGATGGATCGTTGCTCGGTAGCATTTGCATTATTTAATTGACGTTTACCTATGACACCTTGCTAGTAGTAACCTTCCTATTTTTGAAAGTAACACAAACTACAGCTTTGCATATAGGACACTTGATGCATATAATTCCGCTGGTCGCGGGATCCGCGTCGAATAGTCGTTTATTCTTACAGCATGGACAAGACACGTGGATTAACTCATTTCCTTGAGCCATTTATCTTCACACCTCCTATGTCAGAGAAACTCTGTAATAGAAAGTGACAAGCCAAAAGGGATAAAAGTGTGTCGCTCTCGTCGTGATTAAATTTGCTGATCTGTTTAGCAACTATTATTGGCAGCGATGTGTTAATTGTAAACATGAACAAATGTTCTTGTCAATCAAATTATGACCCTCAATCGTTATTGCCATATAGGGTGTGGTACCCCTTAACAATAACTAGAATACTGGATTTTTTCAGATTTGAGAGGCAGCGTAAAGTTCCTATTTTCGAACAAAAATAAGGACTTCACAGTATAAAAAACTGCAAAATCCTTATTACTTGCTACAATATTCTAGGGAACTTAATGTTTCCCTTGCCTCAAAAATTTTTATTGATTTCTTTTATTTGGTATTGGCTCTAGACCATATCCTTTTAAAAATGTATTCCACTGGTCCAGACTTCCATCAGTGTATTCCTGAATTAAAGTTTTATATGCTCTACCTTTTTCTGTTCTGTTGCTCAGCTTAATATCTGCCAAATCGAGCATATCCTCACAGTATGTAGTTCCAAGATTCATACCAATAAATACCGCCATTATATTATCAATATCTGGTGTTACCTTTCCAGAGCGATATTTCTTAACGGTAGTCGTGCTTAATCCGGACGAAGCTGCAAGGTCGTCAACCGTAACATGTTTTCTTTTCATATGATAAACCAGCGCTTCACTGAAATTATCCGGAGTCTCTTTAAGAACTCTCTCCTCCTCAGCATACATTGTCTTGTAGTCTGCTGCCGCTTTTGCAATTTCCTCAACAGTTTGATTGTTCTCAAAGAATGGATTGTATGTATGTTCGACCCTGTTATTAACTGAAATATCCTTGCTAAGATAACACTGACCATAGAAACCACCATCATCTTTTATACCAGAAATAGACTCCCAGTCAAATATCAAACAGCATTCATCAACGTGCTCACGCGCATAATCAGTAAGCTCATAATCTGAACCGTTCCACCGCTTTTCATCGTCAGTAGCTTCTCTGACATATTTCTCATCAAAGATACAAACAACATATCCAAGATATATAAATCGTTCTGAATCAAGTAATTCTTTCAAACGAGGATTAGCTGTACATACCTTTTCTAATCCAGCTTTATCAATAACAAATGACTGCTTCTGTTCAAGAGTACCCTCTTTAAAAAAGAATGGTTCATGCTTGCGTCCATCAACATAAATAAATGTACCTGCTGCCACATCCCATCCAAGCTGAATCGCTCTCTGCTTTGCCACAAAATCGGAAACATCAAAAAGCATTGCTACTCTGTGAATCGTGTCCTCGACAACTTCAGCCCAATAGCAACCCATCCTTGGAATTTCTCTTGCTGCAGCATAAGCTTCATTAACAGCTTGTACAAATAATGCTTGTGGCATTGCGATTCTTATTCCAATAGAGTTAGCTTGCCATTCAACAAACCACATGGCCTTTTGAAGACTTGTCATACCCTCATCATATTTCTGAGGTTCAACATCACAAGACATTACACTTAAATTGTCATCCAGCAATGAAATAATCTTGAAAAACTTCTGATGATAATACCAGTGCACAATTTCATGTGCAATAGTCATCATATAACAACCTGCTTTGCGCATGAAGTAATTGTCCTTGCTAATAAGCATTGTTCCAGGTTCTATATCTTCATCTTCGCTTCTATGCTCCGGAAAGTGTGGATGAAATTTATGATAAACTGTAGCTTTATCTTTTTTGAAATACATTCTTCCCATTGTATTTTCAGGAAGTTCGGCTTCATACGCACGAATACCTAACTGTTCCATAACATGCCCATACGGAAAGTTATACATGTTATAAATGGCATCCTGGCAATAGAACTCAAAGAAGTCATCTGCAATATTTTCAAGCTCCGCAGCATAAACATATGGCACTCCAAACTCATCAAGTGCTGTAGTTTTATCCCATGTCCCTGGTGCATATTCTTTTATGGATGTCTGGTCCTTTTTAATTTCCATTCCATCTCGCAGGCAAGCCACTATGGTAACGGTGAACCAACGAGTCTTTCTGTCTGCTTCATATGATTTTGTTCCAAGTCCCATCATAACAATATCAGCAGTCAGGTTAACTTCAATTTTCACAAATGGATCTGGCATATCGGTGCATCGTATCGATTTAACATTCAATTTTTCAACCTTCTGGTCACAGATTGAAAGAACATTTAGAGTATGAAATCCCTGACCATCGTGATATTCATTTACAAAATCTGATACTATCTTTAACAAATAATCCGAATATTTATCTTGTATATAACTTTTAAAGTCTGCATACACCATAGGCATACTCCTCCTGCATTTATTTTGATTTATCGCTCTGATGCACAAACTGCTCAAATTGATTCTGTAACTCAATTGGAGGCAGTGAAATAGGATAATCATTTAAATACCCTATAGGCACTCTTAACTGTCCACCTGTACCTATCATCACCTTTCTAGCGCCCACTCTGAATGGATTCAATCATTGTCAGAACATAAAGCCAGTATGGATTCGATTTGCCTTCAATTGGTCTCAACACGTGAAATTCTGTAGAACCAGATCCGATTCCACCTTCTAATCCTCGTGCTACAGCGCCTTTACCATTTTCCATGCAAGGTGTTATTTTCGCAAAGAGTACATTATCCTCCGCAAAGTAAGTAAATCGTTTGCGAACCTCTTTATATGGTCTAATATCCGAACAGTCTATTTTTCCATCTTCAGATACCGCCGGCATAGGCACAAACGATATCATAAGCTCATCACTTATATCTCTAGGACGTTTTGGATTAAGTTCACAACACTGTCCAAGTGTCGTTACACCCCATCCTTTATCATCCTTACCAAGCTCTCCAAACATCTCGATAAATTGCGATACATTTACCCAATGTACCTTCTATGCAATTCTTTTACATTATTCTGATTAACCATTGCATACTGCAAAGTTGTATCTATAGATTGATGTCTCAGAAGCTGCTGTACCTGCTCTATAGGCATTCCTTTATCAATTGCGGTTGTTGCCAGTGTCCTACGAAACTTGTGTGGATGTACTTTTGTTATATTTAACCTGGTTCCCAGTTCTCTTAATCTAATTTCAACACCGCTTATCTGAAGCCTATTATATGGCTTTTGCAAAGAAACAAATAAAGCTTCATTGATCATCTATCAATTCCAAAGCTTCATCCGAGTATGTCTCTTTTACTGTCTTGCAGGTTTTCACTTTATGAATCCTTCTTACTGGACTTTTTACAATGTAATCTTCGTCTTCCAGCCAAGAGAAAAAACTAGACAAAATACGACGGATATTATCAATAGTAACTTTACTAATCCCAATTGACTCCTCATAATTATCAAGATATATCCTGAGGTCGTCTGTTGTAATTTTCGCGATTGCTTTACCGATACTTGATACCGTATTTCTTAATGTGGAATCATAGTACTTGACTGTCTTACCAGAACAGCCCTCAACATGATACGAGCCTTGAAATTCTAAAATATCACATACCTTTAATTGCATTAAATTTATGAAAAAAGGGCTGTCTTTATCTAAAATACAATCAAATATCTCTTTCTTATCAAGTTCATCATTTAAACCAAAGTACTCTGAAACAAACGTCCTAATCCCTCCCACGTATGGTTATTCTTCCAGCATTATCAAGTAACTGTCCAGCCTTGCATTGACATAACCCGCAAACAACGTTTCCATTGCACCAAGATTATGCTTTACATGGTATTCATCAAACGCATTATAGTAAGAAACTCTGTCTGCAAACTTAATATCAATTGGCGGATACCCAGCTTTCATCAATTCTAAATTCACAAGCAGTCGTCCGGTTCTGCCATTTCCGTCAATAAAAGGGTGGATTCCCTCAAATTCAATGTGAAACCGTGCGAGTCGTGGAATAATATGTTCAATACTATTTCTATAAGCCTGCAGCAGCTGTTCCATCTTAGGCTGGATCAAATATGGCTGAACCGGTTCATGTTTCGCACCCATAATTCTAACAGGGACTCTTCTATAAACACCCCGATCTTCCCGTTTGTCTGCCAATACCAGATAATGGATCTGTTTGATGATATTCTCTGATAGCGGTTCCTTTTCTTTTACCAAATCCCGCACAAAATCAAATGCTTCTTTATGGCCGACTGCCTCCATATGGTCTTTTAACGGTTTTCTGTCAATCGTTAAGCCGCGTAAAACCATATCCGTCTCACGCAAGGTTAGAGTATTTCCCTCAATTGCATTAGAATTATAGGTGTATTCAATTACAAACTCTTCTGTCAGACGTTCCAATTCCCCCTTGGTCAATGGCCGTCTGGAATCCAATTCTATTTTCTTCCTGTCTATGGCTGTCAATAAACTTTCTGCCCGCTTAAACCGTCCATCCTCTGGTTTTTTCGCATCTGCAGGAATCATCCAACTGCGTCCTTTACGGGTAACGCCCGCAATCTTTCCTTCTGAGCAAAGTATGCGTACCCGTCTGTCAGAAATCCCCCACTTTTCTGCAGCCTGCTTTACCGTTATATACATAAAGATTACACCTCGCTTCCGCAAATAGTATACTCCATTTTCGGAATGATATCAATTTAAACGGAACAATATTTTATCGCTTTCAGAATTTAATAGACGTGGAAGGCTCTATTGTAACAGCAGATGCCATGAGCTGCCAGAAAAAGATAGTGGAAAAAATAACAGACGTAAAGGCAGATTATACGATAAGGTTAAAGCAAAACCAGCCAGCCCTGTATAAAGATTGTGAAGAATATTTTCAGACATTTTCATCAGAACTTCCCTCTGTGACTATCCAGGAAAAAGGACATGGACGGATAAGCAAAAAAGATTGATGTTTAAAGCAGCCCTCGAACCAGAGTTATTTCTAAAAATTTTGTTCTCTGCTGAAAAGTAAATGCTGTTGCCTTGGCGATTAAGGTATCTGATTACCTGGCCATTGAAAGACACATGGTTACTGAAATCTTTGTAAAATTCGTTCTTCTCTACCATTCGGTTTCCCCCATTGATTTTCCAGAAAAAACCCACTGGTAGAGGGAGCTAAAAAAGGCCACAACTGACCACCAAGATAAATTCCTTCATCTGGTTTACTGGGGCAGCCGTCTCAAAGAGCCAACGTCCTATTAACTTGTTCACCTAAAATCAGTTGAGACACACAGCTTGTGGCTGCTGCGATGCTTCTAAGCGGAGCCTTTTAACGTCTTACTCAGGACACATTGATATATAAGTTTTTTTCTCCGAGCAGCAAAAAAAGCCGGAGTTATTACTTTGCTCAATCATAAACGATTGAGTGTTAGCAATAACTCCAGCGATTTGGTATCTTGTCTCTACGGATCCGTTGCTTGGTAGTATTTGCACTATAAAATTGATGGATGCCTTACGCACTCTTAGTTGATGTCAGTTTCCTATTCTTGAAGGTAACACAGACAACTGCCTTGCATATCGGGCACTTTATACTAATGATCCCGCTTGTCGCTAGATCAGCATCGAATAATCGCTTATTCTTACAACAAGGACAAGACACATGAACTAACTCGCTTGACTGATCCATATCTATCTTTACACCTCCTACATCAAAGAACTTTTTGATAATACAAAGTGATAAGCCAAAAGGAATAAAAAGCATGTCGTCTTCGTCATGTGTTATGCTGCTGATCTGTTTAGCAATTATTGGCAGCGAATGAGTAAATTATGTACCCGAACATACATTCTTACCAATCTCATTTTATGCTTGGCTGCCGAGCTCCGAGTCCGGTAATTACCTTACTATCTACCCTTTGACCATGTTCTATCAAGCCCTCAACCGTCTTGACCAGCTTTTTACCGCAATCGGTATACACAAAATACCAATCAGGACTGGAATAATAATCAGTAGATATGGCGACCACACATATTTTCCAAAAATGCAAAACGTATTTGTACGAAAAATATCTGTTGGACTTCCCACTAAAGGAATTAAATCCAACACTTTCTGCAGTCCATATGGCAGATACTCCACAATCGTCATTGGTCCATATACAACCGCCAGACTAAGCAGCAGTGCTAACACATTACTCCTCGTTTTAGCTGACAGGAACATGATAACTCCTGCAAACCCGATTGCTCCTAAAAATATAAACGCATATTGGTAGATTTCTGCCTGCAGCATATTCATAGGTGCAATGGCGATCAGTTTTATTGTCTGAATCGGCATATCCCATCCGGCAGTTCCAAGATAGAAAATCTGTGCCACAACATTTCCGATCATAACCATTGCAAAGAGTTCCACTGTAAATGACAACCCTGTCAATATTTTTGCGAGGGCAATCTTTTTCCATCCATTTTTTGTTGTCAAGACCAATGAACTTGTATTATTATGCCACTCTCCTGCAAATAATGATGATAAAATAATTGCAAGAAACAGTGCCATTACAACACCAATACCTTCAACTCCGCTGCCAAGTAATAGCGACCATCCTTCTACCCATTCATACCTAAATGGCACTTTTACCTCCGAATCCATCTGTAAAAGATACTCCTTTTCAGTCCCGACCTGACCACTGTTTTCCAAAAATTCCTCAATAACCTTTTGCCTTCTTTCATAAAAGTCTGTCAGCTTATCCGGGTCAACATAGCTTATCATTATTTTGTAATCATCCGTGTCTTGAAGTTCAGGATACAGAGTCTGCACCCAATTGTTGATGATTATCCAATCCGTTTTTTCCAGCTCCTTTTCCATGCCGGCCTGTTGCATTTTCTGATAATCTCTTACTAATTGCTGTAAGCTCTCATCCGTCAGCTCCCCGCCAAACTCCAGCGAATATTCCTGACTGTCTCTGATCACTTTATACCCATCAAAGTTATTTCCAAAAGCACTTGTATAATCACCAGAGCTTCCAAGGCAAAACCATTGAAATGAAAGTATGCTCCCAAAGATCACAATATATAAAAAACACAGAAAAACGCATATGCGGGTATTCCTTCTGCGCCATAATTTTTTATGCTCCAATAAAAATAATTCCATACTTATTACACTCCTTCCCCTGCTGGAAAATAATATAGATATAAGTCCTCTAAAGTAGCTTCACATGGAACAGCCATCTCATTCGGCTTATAATCTGAAACAATACGAAGTACCACCTGTGTGCCCTCATGCCTTAAATTGGCAACTGTTGATTTTGCCTGCCAGCTTTTAGCTTCTGCTGAAGGTACTGCCAGTTCCCATACCTTTCCGTCTGCCTTCTGAATTAACTCTGGGACAGTACCCTGTAATACAAATTTCCCGCTTTTCATAAGCAGGACTTTATCTGCTATTGCCTCTATGTCAGACACAATATGTGTAGATAAAATAACAATTTTATCTCCAGCATAATCAGAAAGCAGATTACGAAACCGTACCCGTTCCTTTGGGTCCAATCCGGCCGTCGGCTCATCTAAAATCAAAATATCCGGATGATTCAATAGCGCCTGTGCGATTCCTACTCTCTGTTTCATACCGCCGGAAAAAGTTTTTACTTTCTTATCAGCCACATGGCTTAAACCTACTTCCTCCAATAATTCTCCCGCCCGTTTCTTGGCAATTTCTCTTGGTATTCCCTTGAGGGCAGAAACATACATTAAAAATTCCATCGCTGTATAATTGGGATAATATCCGAAATCCTGCGGAAGATACCCTAACACATTTCTATAATCTGCCCCCATTGAGATCACATCTTTTCCATCCAGAAACACCTCTCCGGAGGTTGATTCCAAAATGGCACACAGCATCCGCATCAGTGTTGTCTTTCCTGCACCATTCGCTCCCAATAGACCATATACCCCCGGTTCTAAGATTGCACTGACCTGGTCCACAGCTATTTTACTGCCATAATGTTTTGTCAGTCGATCAATTGATAATTCCATACATTTTTCCTGCCTTTCCCATTGTTATGATAAAATAAATTTCCTTTATAAAAAACGCTGCAAAAAATAAAAAAGCAACGATCCATAAACCAAAAGCGGATGTTTCATACAGCCACGGCATAATTCTTGCCAGCATGCCCCAGCACACACAAGAACTAAGCATTATGATCGTACATATCTGTATGTTTTCCCGCCTGCTCATTCGAATCAGGTGCAGCATACTGACCATACATACTAAATAAGGAACAAGGCAGTATAAAATGATCTGTCCGATTTCCCTGCAAGAATTTTGTAGATATACCTCAAAAGAAATAAGAACTGTTATACATACAAGATTTGCAGCTCCAACCAAAATCAGCTTTGCCAATACAATCTGTGAGCCGGAAGTTCTTGTGACAGCTTCAATCTCACTCATTCCATAATACTGACTTTTGAACATAACCGGCATGACAGCCAATACAAACAGCGGCATAAAGACTGGAATATATATTGGAATATCCGCTACTGTAGAAATTGCCAGACATATAATAAGTAATGTAACTGCCTGTAATCCAAAAATAGGTATCCCCTCAAAACGAAAAATATCTGTCAGATACTGGATAAAACCTATCTGTCGTTCTTTTTTTGCTAATTTCTGTTCCCGCATAATTTCAGTACATAATTTTACAGTTTCTTCCAACTTAGCATCGCTAAGTTTCTTAATATTTTTTTTGTTATGCTCTTTTTCAAGTTCTGCCTCTTGCTGTAAATACTGCCTTAAATACTTTTTTAATTCTTTATCGCTCATTTTCCTGCTCCTTTCTCATGATTTTCAAAGCATTTCTAACTCTGCTTTGCGCTGTCCGCATATTGCATCCCATTACTTTTGCAATCTCCCTAAATTCAAGCTGCTCTCCAAACCTCAAAATAACAGCTTCTCTTTGCTCCGGTGATAAAGTATTTAAAAGATAATTTATTTCTGATTTATCCTCTATCCGACGCATCTCATCACATTCATATCTGAGTTGTTCTTCATTTTCCAATGAGTAAACTTTCATCTTCCGGTTTTCATCAATGCATATATGACTTGCGATTGTATATAAATATGCCTTAAATTTCCTTTTCCCTTTATATCCTGACAAATTCCTAAACAATTTCAAAAAAGTTTCCTGTGTCAAATCTTCTGCTTTCTCTAGATTGAAACACTGTCTTTTACAATAACGTAGGATGGATGTATAATAGCGTTTTATCAATTCTTCAGCCGCTTTTTCATCACCGAGCTTTATCTGTTCTATCAATTCATCATCGGAATGTACTTCTTCCATGGAATCTTTTTTCCCATTTTTCACACACTATCCACTCCTCTCCTTGAAATATCGTATATATATAATAACGAATCATTTCCCTCATATGATCAAAACTTTATTAAAATTTTTTATTGTCTGTATAATGGGGTTAAAACCCTCACCTTTTAGGCGAAACCTTTAGGTCAACCCCATATCTTCAAGTTTAGAAAAAGAGAAAAACAGAGATACTAAACTTGAGGTGAAAAAAATGAAACCAGCAAGCAAATTGGTTCAATATATCAAGGAAAGTATTTCTAGAAAGCTGCAAATGGAGTATAAAGAATTAAATAAGCAATTCTGGGGAAAGCATTTGTGGGCAAGAGGATACTTTGTAGCGAGCAGTGGAAATGTAACAGATGAAATCATCAAAGAGTATATTCAAAACCAAGATTTACAAGAGAGAAACAAAACAGATAACTTTGAGATAGGATAAAAGAAAAGTGTAAAAGAAAAGTGTAAAAGAATAAAGTGGAACATGAACAACTTTAGGCTGCTTTAGCCGGTAGTGGGTTACTGTTCACACTTACGGTGCAAACAATAACGGAATCCAGCCTATCATAATTCGCTTTCGGCGAAAGGCTGCCAATTTTGCATTATTTGCAATTTGGACAGTCTTAATTTTTTATCAGAATCTGTCAAAATCTTCCTGCGTTTCCAGTTTCTTATACCCCTACAATCATTTTTCTTGCTTCACACTGAAACCTCTTGCTGTTCTTCTTCCATCTTCCTAAAAAATCCTGTCGCAGACAAACCAATAACACATACTATTATTCCTGTCGGTATTAAACATAAATAAATCATATTGCTAAACCTATCGAACAAAAAACCATATATTATTTGCCCTATGGGCTGAACGCATAATGTAATCGTAGATATATAAGCCATCACTTTTCCGATTAAATGATTGGGTGTCCTTTGCTGTATAAGGGAAACCGCAAAAATAGAAAAAATACTAATTACAATCTGCATACCGCAAAAAGAAACAATAGTGATAAGATATTTTATAACGGGATTAGACGGACATAGGAAAACAATTCCTGCCGGAATAATAAAAACTCCTATAGAAGCAAGCAGGACAGATAATCTATGTATTTTCAATTTTTCTGTAAGAAACCCTGCCGCAACACTTCCTAAAATCGTGTCAATTGCTAATGTACTTTCTGCCACCCCATAATATTGTGCATTTAATCCAAGAACAGTTCGCACAATAAAAGGCAATCCAACTATGATAATACCCATTACAAAAAATCTTGAAATTGCAGTTAAGAGCAACATTTTTGCAATGTTTGTCTGCCCTGTCTGCAAGAATGCCGCCTAATGGTGAAAGAACAATAGTCGGGATTGTGGCAACAGACAATATTCCTGCAAATATAGCAGCTGAACCAGTTACTTCCAGTACATACATAGACAATGCCAGCTTCAATATGAAATTTCCAAACAATGATGTTAACTGTCCTAAGATAAGAAGCATAAAATTCTTTGTAAACAATTTTTGTGTCATAGCTCATTTCCTCCTTTTTCTGAAATATCAGAGATAAATTTTTCCGTAAATGATACAGCTTCATCATCGAAAATCGGCAGTCCCATATGGTCTAATACATCCATTACGCAACTGTACTTATGATGTAACTCTTTCTCCGTTGCCGGAAATACTGTTGGCATCAACCAGAAGTTTATGAGTGGCAGAAGCTCGGAAAGCTCTTTTGTATATTCTGTTTTGATAGAACCATCATTTTTCCCTTCCTCCAACAATTCCAACCATAAAGGAGTCAATACACGTCTGTTTTCTTCTACTGCTGTGGCTAAAATATGCGGGTCCTTCAGGAGTGAGATTGCCTGCATATTTAGACGATTGCGTTCTTCATTGGATTGATTCAGTACAAGCAGCAACCTAATCTTTTGTAATCCGTTCAAATCATTACGTTCTTTAATTGCATCAAAAGGATTATTTTCAAAAAAAATCTGATTTCCCAATGCGTACATAACATCTTCCTTACTTTGAAAACAACGGTAAAACATTCCTTTCGCTCCGCCTACCATCTCCATAATATTGGAAATCGAAGTTTCCTCGTATCCTTTAGAAATAAATAGGTTCTGTGCAGCATTTAAAATTTCTTTTCTCCATTCATCTGGTGCTTTTTTAACAGGTCTAGCCAATTTTTAGTGTACCTCCTTTGTTAATAGTTATTGACTTGCAGTCAATAACTATTTTATCATTATTCCATAATTTTTGCAATAACTACAGATTGCGAAATAGGACAAACGCATGAGTAAATAAACTGTGAACATTCTGTAAACAAATATCAAATTGAATGTTTTCTGAGGCGTTTTTGGAAGACAAAACTATAAAAATCAAAATGACATGCAAAAAAACGCTCACAGAAGTGATTTGTTTACAAATTGTTCATTCATGTGTTTGTCCTGTTGGAATACTAGTGGTACTTGACAGAACGATTCAGCAAGCCATAGCACAGCCGATATCAGATATTTACAAGGTAGCCAATTCCAGACTTGGGCGGTACAGAAGAAGTGGTATGACTGTTGCAAGCTTTATTATCAGCAAAGAGTTGTTTGAGACAAAGATAAAGGACTCAGCAGATTGGCTAAATCCATTCTCCAACCTGCTAATATCTGCCTAATTAATTCCTGTACATTCTGCAATTTCTTTCCGTTCCATATTATGTAAAGATCTTGTCTCTACAACTTCTCTAATCACATCAAGTTCAAGCTGGATGCCTTCATACTTTTGGTATTTTTCAGATGTAAACTACATATTTTGCAAAATAAGGCAAAACAGAGCAATTCAATGTTATGCGTAGTAGTAAAATCGTAGTAAAAATTTTAGTGTTTTACTACCAAGCTATAGAGTGCATTTTCTCTTTATAGAGGGTGTAGCCTCAAACCGAGGGTGTGAAAATAAGGGGCAACTCTTAACAAAAGGGTGTGCAGAGCACACCCTCATATTGGTATCCTGATAGAGTTTTAATTTTTATGGTCTATACTCATTAAGAATATCAGTTATATTTTTCTGATATATATTACCATTTAGCACATCACCATTAGGCGAAAAGCTAATTGTTTGGATATCCATCGGATTTTCCTTATAAGGTATTGTATATTCCAAGTTTTCATCAAAGTATTCTTCCAAATATTTAATGGCATTTCCACTTGGAAAAATAACATTTCCTGATCCAATAGGCACTTCTAAATAGTCAAATCCCTTAATGATGTTCCTTGTTTTTACATTATATGGATTATTATCATCCTCGCTGACTAACCATGCTGGATTTAACTTTATAGATATTCCTGTTTTCTTAACACATTCAGCAAAGTACTTAACTGGCTCTAAAGGTATTGTTTCTTGATGAAATGTATCAACTGACAAAAGAATCTTTTCTACTCCGCTTTTTGAAAGTGCTTCAACAACTTCCTTAATTCTTTTCTTGTCTTTTGTGAAAAATCCATTTGTTATTAAATCCCTTTTAGGTATTCCCATAGTTTTTGCAGTCTCATGTATTTTGCAAACAACTTTAGGATAAAGCAAAGGTTCTCCGCCAAATGTCATCAATGATTCAATTTTATAATTTTTACATACTTCGCAAATTGCATTTGCCGCTATGTCTGCATCAATATGTTCAATACAGGAAAAATGTTCACCTTGTGAACAATGCTTACATTTTCCAGTACAAGCCATAGTAACAACAAACTCAATTCGATTTAAATTCTCCACATATTGATTCATAATAAACTACATTCCTTTCAAAGATTATTAATTAGTTTCTTTTTGAAATGATGCAGTTCTGACAACATAAGCAATGCCTATAATTAACCTCGATACAATCTGTTGTCAGTATTAGAACTGCATCGAGTAGTTAATTCGTTTTCTCACCTGTATTCTCCTCAAATCATAATTTTTAGTCAATTTGGCAAACTGGAATCTATCCTAATGTTTCTTTAAATATTATAGACAACACCTTTACAGGAATATCCTGCTTTGTACTTATCTGTAACATTCCTTTTGGGGTAATTTTATATTCAGCTAATTCAGTTTTATTCATCATTCCTTTCGCTTCGCTCAAGGCACCAACAAGGACAAGCATATTTAATACCAGTTCTCCTATATAGCTCCATACCATCGTGACCTCTGCTGCACTGAAACCTTTTGAATCTGCTTTGTTATTTCCATAATTCTATCTGGCACTAATGTTTTTTTTGAACTATCGGCTTTTGCCAAATGTATAGGTTTTTGCCAAAAGGTTTTACTTACACCAAATTGTTTATACTTTTTGGCAAAAGAACCTAGAACAGAATATCTGCTCCTTTACATAAAAATAGAGCGCATAAATTTCTATACGCTCTGACACTGTGTTACTTATTTTGTTGTCATTGTGGTAATGGTTGTTTAAACAAACTGAAAGTCACCTGTTTTTATAAACATATCGGACTTCTCGTAAGTCTTTTCCCCCTATATTATCTTCTAAAAAATCATCAGTCAGCATGAAACCGAATTTTGTATAAAAATCCCTTGCTCTGATATTTTCTTCAAGCACCCATAAAAAAACGTTCTCATATCCCTGCCTTTTCAATTTCAAAAGAGCAGATTCCATAAGCAACTTTCCATAACCTTTTCCAATATAGTCCGGTAGTAGATATATAGAAATAATTTCAGCCCAACCCTGAAACTGCTCAAAACGTGACTTACAAAAACTGCTCGTTCCAACAATTTTATCATTGTCAACACAAATCAATGTTTTCCGGTCTTGATTATCTATGTTTGATGCCCAACGCCCTCTTGGAATAGAATCCAAATAACTTTGCGGTATTATATCCTTATATGCACATTTCCAACTTTCCTCATATATTTCACTTATTGCCATTCTATCATCAGTAGATGTAATATATCGAACTTCCATCTTGTTTTTCTCCGTAGATTCCAATTTATATCTCTAATAGAATACCACAATCCTGCTCATATTTCTATCGTATTTTCATTAAATTTCTTCCTCCCTCCGCTTAGTTTTGTCCTTCTGTCGGCTCTCGTTCTGCTTTTTCTTCTTATTGGCTGCTCGCTGTTTTGCCTGTTCCAGTGCCTGTAATGCCTTTTCTAAATCTTTGCTGACTATCCTCGGTTTGTGGTAGCTGACGTATGATTTCGAAAAGGAATAGGTTTTAGATACTTCGTCCTGCCTTGTAAGGCTGTATGTGTCGGGAAAGTCGGCAACAAGTGTGTCAAGTTTTCTCATAACCGCCTTATCCCTTGTGTAGAGGGTGACTGTCTGTTCCCCTGCATTGCAATTGACAATCGTTTCCTGCTCATATCAGCATGAATTATGGTATGCCCTTTGGTACAGCCCGTTATTGCAATTCCTCTTTAAGCGTAGCAATCCATTGTTCGATTGCCTGTACCAAAAGAAACTGCTGGTGTAAAACAGCCATGCCCGTAGCAGGAATATCTGGGGCATTTTCTTTCAATGCTATATTTTCTTCCAGATAAGTTTTCAGCCCATTCATATTGCTCTCAATGTTATCTAAACATTCTTTCTGGCTTTTCTTTGACATACTTTCTAAATTCACGATAACAGCATTAAAATCTAAAAATATGCTGATTGGCTTGCAGGATATTTCAAGCATCAGCTTTTCAAATTCTTCTTTTCCTGCATCTGTCAAGGTATATACTGCCTTTTCGGGCATTTTTCCGTCTTTTTCTATATGGCTTGAAATGAGCCCCTTTTCTTCTAACTGAAGCACTTTTTTATAAATAGATGGTGTGCTGATTTTTACCCATTTTGAGATGTTTCGGTATTCCACCAGTTTTTGGATATCATATGCACTCAAAGATTCCTTTTTCAACATCCCCAATACAATTAAATCAATGGTCGCCATTCAAATTTCCTCCTTTTCTATACAAAGAACCTGCCACTGGCAGCTTCTTCTGCATACTATGGTATTGACAATTACTATAAATTATAGTATTATAATCTCTGCGTGGCAACTACTATACTTTATAGTACTATACAATAAACTATATGTCGGGTGAAAGGAGAATCACAATGAATAGTCAAAACAAAAAAATGGAGCTGCTTGGCAGTGCATCCATTCCAAAAGCGCTTTTAAAAATGGGAATCCCAACAATGATTGGTATGTTAGTAAATGCTTTCTACAATCTTGTGGATGCCTATTTTGTCGGTGGGTTAGGTGAAAGCCAAATGGGGGCAATCTCTGTTGTCTATCCTCTTGGACAAGTTGTTGTCGGTCTTGGTCTTTTGTTTGGCAACGGTGCAGCTTCCTATATTTCCAGATTGTTAGGTCGTGGAGATAAGGAAAATGCAGATAAAGTTGCAAGTATTTCTTTATACAGCAGTATATCAGTCGGGGCTGCCATCATTATTATTTCAATGGTGTTCCTAAATCCTATCCTAAAACTCTTAGGGGCAACTGACAGTATTTTGCCTTATGCTGCCACATACGCAAGCATCTACATTGTTTCCTGCATTTTTAATGTGTTCAATGTCACCATGAATAATATTGTGACAAGCGAAGGAGCTGCCAAAACAACAATGTGTGCCTTGCTGATGGGAGCTATACTCAACATCGCCTTAGACCCGCTGTTCGTCTATGTATTTGACTTAGGCGTGGCGGGGGCAGCGATAGCAACGGCAATCTCGCAGGTAGTTTCCGCTTGCGTTTATCTGACCTATATTCTGCAAAAGAAAAGTGTATTCCATTTTCGGATTAAGGATTGCACATATACAAAGGAAGCCCCCTCTGGGAATACCTCTATGAGATTCGTCAGCACTAAGGTAATCATGTCTGAGATTTTCAAAATCGGCATCCCGACATTGACATTCCAGATATTAACAAGCGTTTCCATTTCCTTAATCAACAATGCCGCGGGTGGTTATGGCGATTCGGCGATTGCAGGCATGGGCGTTGTTACCCGCCTTATCTCTATGGGCAGTCTATCTGTATTTGGATTCATCAAAGGCTTTCAGCCCATTGCAGGGTATAGCTACGGAGCGGAAAAGTTTGACCGTTTGCGTGAAGCAATTAGAACTTCCATCCTTTGGTCTACGGTTTTCTGTGTGATTTTTGGTCTAATACTGGCACTGTTCCCTGCGGCTATCGTTTCCCAATTTACAAAAGGTGATGCCGAGATGATTCGCATTGGAGCGGTATCTTTAAGGGCAAACGGCATTTCGATTATGCTCTTTGGATTTTATACGGTATATTCCTCTCTGTTCCTCGCTTTAGGAAAAGGCAGAGAGGGATTCATCCTCGGAGCTTGCAGGCAGGGGATTTGTTTCATTCCTGTTATCCTGCTTCTGCCTATGGTCTGGGGGCTTAACGGTATTTTGTATGCCCAGCCGATTGCAGATGTGCTTTCTGCAATCATAACAGTATTTATGGCAATAGCACTTCATAGAAAGCTGAACGATATGCAAAACAAACCACTGCAATAGATGCAAATAATAACTAAATATTTTTACTTTTAAAAACAGAGCCAGCGAGATGTGAGGTATCTCACTTTTTTCTTGGCTCTGCGTCTTTGCACTTGGCTCCTTGATGATGATTATTTGCGGACATGTGTATGATGAACTTATCATCGAATGTCAAGGCAAAGTATTCCTTGATGAGCTTTGCGAGCAAATGGCCAGGGTTCCTGACTGGATGCCAGATAATCTTATTAAGAGTTGATGGTTATACAACTTCCTGGTACAGAAAGGATTAACTTGAAAGGAGCAACGGTCACCCGCTGCTCCAATTATTTTATGTATTACTATTTTGTGATAAAAGCTCTTTCTCTATTTTCAATACGTCTGGGAAAATGAGAGGAATTCCTTTTCTTTGCAAAGCAAGAACTCTCTTCGCTTTATCGGTAAGCTCCTTTTCCAATGTACCACTAATACGAACTGGAATATTAGCAATTCCATCGATATACTCGTTTTTTATGTATTTAGGAATAATTGGGCACATGTTTTGAATAAGAAATGCTTTTCTATGACCTAATACATCACCAAACACAATCGTATCGCATTTGCCATATTTTTGAATTTTTTGATTATAAATACCAGTAAATTTATTCACCCTAGATGAAAAAGGTATCATCCAATATATCCCTGTTTTTGTATCCTGAAAAGTATAAAAACACGGTCTATCATGAACTTGTCCATTGATAGTCTCCTTATTCTGCATTAACTTAGGGTCTGGAAAATCAATAAAGTATTGATCATTCAAGTAATAAAAATGTCCTATATCCATTCTATCTCTCCTGACAATAAAGAAACTCCATTCTCTCGAATGGAGCCTCATAACATTTGAACTCGATCTCTTAATGAGTCGCATATCGAGTAGCGACTAACATTTGAACTCGACCTTGTTTTAGTTGCATATCGAGTAGCAACAAACATTTGAGATAGTTTCCTACCTGTCTAAATTATAAATTCAAATGCTGCTTTTGTCAAGATCCAAGAATTCAATGTCATTACTATTATATTCATCTTTTTACCAATTGATACACTTTCATCATAACACAATTATACAAGTTTTCACAGTATGATTTAATCTTTATATTTTTTCATGTATAATTCCTTTGCTGCTTTCTGGGCTTTTTCGATAAATGCAATAGCAGCCGACATTACCCGTTTCTTTTGACTTGAATTTTTCATCAGATACACCATCCTTTCGTGCTTGCCTAAAAATCAAATCAATGCAAGCCAGATTATTTTAGAAACAATATGGCATCCCATGTGTCCGAGCATCGCATACTGAATGCCATATTTACGATATAGCCATCCAAACACAATACCAAATCCGCCATTCAACAAAAAACACCTAATAAGCACGATTGGCGATAACTCTCCAAAAATGCCGACTGTTGCGGGCAAGTGACCTGCCGCAAAAAGCAATGCTGCCAGTATGTTAGCAGCGATAAACACTCCGCAGGATATTTCCTCTTTTGGAACGCTTCTGTAAAACAATTTCCAAATAATCAACGCAAATAACGACATAAGAAACAGCCGCATAAGTATTTCTTCAACGATATCGCCATACAGAACAGACGCTATAAAATTGCTGACTGTTAGTTTGCTCTCATATATTTCCGCTACTTATGGTAAAACCCTGCCAAATATCCAATAGTCCAGACTAAACAGTATTCCAGATATAACCGTAATCAAGGACGCTTTCACAAACTTGCTTTTTTCAAAACGGAAACTTCTCATAAGACCTGTCTTTTCCGAAAGAATGTATCCCAGAAATCCCGCTACGGAAGCATAAAGTACGCTTTGCACCGTTCCGACCAAAAGCAGAAGCTCATAGCTCCCAATCTGAGCAATCATTTCATTCTGCATATCTGGGGCATAAGTGCTGAAAGAATAAATCCCTGTGAAAATACTGCCTACAATCATCAGCGGCAGAAGTACCACCACGAACTGCAAAGGCTTTTTCATTGTTTTCTTCATTCTGGCATCCCCCCGTTTCCCGTAGTATGGAACTGGCTTAGCCATTCCTTTATTTTTTCTTCCGTAACCTTGTGTATGGGTCGTCTTGCAAGCCGCCCATACTGTTTCTTTACAGTCATAACGCTATTATCATCATCAATCTCACGCAGAATATGGTTTACATTGGGTGGCGTGAAGATTTCAGCAGACGGAATATCATCCAAAGCGGAAAGTTTTCTGTAATCTGTTGAAATATCCGCTGTCCCCGTAATTGCAAGAATAGGTTTGCTGTACCTTTTCAACAGCATAATGTAATCTTCCGAAGAATAAGAAGCGTGTTCCCTAACCCATTTTGCATTGAGCATTGCCCCGCCGAAAAACGCCCTGTCGTTCTCTGTGTTTATGCACTTTTGGAACATTGTGTCCACCTTTGCGTCAGTTTTTTCCGTTGATGTCTGGCTGCGGAGCAGCATTCCTAGCAGTCCCTTTTTCTTCTGAAATTCATCTGCTGCCAACTTATTCTGATAGAGAAGTGCGTCCTTCATGGAAGTCGCCGCCCCGCCGAAAAGCAGCAGTCCCGCTGTATCTTCTTTTACTGAAAGCAAGGTTGCAATCATTGCCCTTTCGCTGTGACCGCAGACAAGCACTTTTGTTTCATCAACATAAGATAGAGATTTTACATAACGTATCACTGAAACTGCATCATCTGTAAGGTCATGCAGTCCTGCGGTACTGAAATTGCCTGTTGACTGGAATGTTCCCCGTTTATCGTAGCGGACACATATAAATCCAATTTCCGCAAAAAGTTCAGCAAACTTTTTGTATAAATCCGTCCGAAAACTTTTTTCATTTCCGTCACGGTCTGTTTTCCCTGTTCCCATAATGATTACAATCGCAGGGGACAATGTGTTTTTGTCTATATATGTGACGGTTGCCCCAATAGATACCGTTCCCGATATAGTTATGCGTTCTTCTTTTAATGTACGGTTCATTTGTTATCCTCCTTTATGGGTGCGGAGATAAAAGAAATACTCCGTTCTTTTCCATCTGATTTGTCACCGTATTTATCCATAACAGCACCAATATCCTGCATAAATGCGTCAAATTCTTCATCTGTCAGGCAGAGCATACGGGTTCTCATGCTTAATCGGTCTTTTTGGGGGTCTGCGTCTGGTTTCATGCTGTATTTTTGAAACCTGGAATATATCTCCATTAAAAATTGATATGCCACATCTGCAACGCTGCCATGTTCAATCGCCGCAAATTTATCTTTATTGATAATCAACAGCCTTTCAAGACTTCCTCTTACTTTCCGTTCTTCCTTTACAATCAGCACTTCTTCTTTCAGTAAAGTATTGATGTGACGATACAGCGTTGGAGTTGGAACATCATTTATAGCTTCTGAAATCTGTTTTGTTGTTGCTTCACCATGAATCTGTAAATACTGCATTACCTGTATCCTAACTGGATTCGATAGTATCTTGATTAGCTCCATATTTTTCTCCTTTCTCGTTATTGATTATATTCTCAAAAGTGATAAAAGTCAAGCAAAACTCAAAAAGTTGCAAACTTGTAATTTTTTGAAAACACAAAATTTTCACCTTACCGAAAATGGTATAGCAGTAAAAATACGTTCTATTTTGACTAATATAATTGTGTAAACATATTTGAAAAAATTTAAAACAGCTATTCACTCGTAAAAAAACAGGCTTCATATCCCCATATTTTGAATGGGTAAGGAAGCCTGTTTTTGCTTTAGATTATTCCGCTTTAATATTTTTTGCAATTGTGTCTTTCAATTTCCACTCTATATCCCAACCATCAAGTTCTTTCCATTTGAACTCTTCTTTAAAATCCTTATAGCATTCTTCACAAATGCAGCAACCTATATCCTCTGTGATATACCAAAATTGATTCTGATTATCTTCCACTGTGTCTAAGCAAAAAATACATTTCTTAAGATGTGGTGCATTGGCACATAGTTCTTCTCCGTCTGTCGGATTTATACTTTTGCCTCTTAAACGCTCCACATCATGCAGTAAACGCCAGTCATTTTCTTCAATCATTACGTTCTTTCCTTTCGATACTTAAAGTTGTCACAAAATTTGCTCTTTAAAAACTTCAAACTGATAGTTTCCATTTGTTGATTCAAGATCATCAGGAGATGATGTATCAATAACAACTGTGTTTTTTGTAGTTTCAATAATCGTACATCTCATTTTTCCCATACAAGGAGGATAAGTATTCTCATTAGCAACAAACACTGGGAGTTTATCAACAAAATGGTGCCTTATGCCATTACAATCAACAAGTTCACATTCAACAAAGAAAGGCTGGCTTGTATCAACTATTCTCAAAACACTCAACTTTACACTTGCCATAACACTCAGCTCCTTCATATTATATAATATTTTCTTTCTTCCTTAATCTTTATTACAACCAATTTATTTGATTTTTAAATACAATCTTTGGATTTCCTCTTTCTATCCTGCCAATTTCATAACAATCATAAAAATTTCCAACATGCTTTTTTACGAATTCCTTACATTCTTGTGGAACAACAAGATTAAATCCTACACCACAATTAAAGGTCCGTAACATTTCGTCATCACTAATATTTCCGCTATTACGAATATATTTAAAAATATCTAACACCCTTATTTTAGATAAATCAATTTGGGCACTTAATCCATCTGGTATGACCCTGCATAAATTTCCTTCTATTCCTCCGCCAGTAATATGAGCCATACCATGCAGCACATTTTTTTCAAACAAGTCCTTTATTGCCTTATAATAGGGGGTATGTGGTTTCATAATCTGTTCTATAAATGTCAAACCACTTATTTTGTCTAGTTTTATTTGTGGCATTTTTTCCATTAACAAACGAACTAACGAATATCCATTTGTATGTAACCCATTGGATGTAATTGCTAAAACTGCATCTCCTTCTGCTATCAAAGAACCATCTATTACCTTAGATTTTTCTACAATCCCAACAATACTTGAAGTCAAAACATAGACTCCTGAATTTACTACAGATGGCTGAATAGATGTCTCGCCGCCTACTAAAGAACATTCATTTAATCTACATGCTTCGGATATGCCTTTTACCAAACTCTTAATTGTATCTTTTTCAGCATTTCCACAAACAATAGTATCTAACACTGCTAATGGTCTGGCTCCCATCACAACAATATCGTTTACTAAATGATGTATCATATCATGGCAAATTGATTCTGTATAACCATACTCCATTGCTAACTTTTGCTTCGATCCTGGCTCTTCCGATTTCAAGACAAGTACTGGATTTTTAATTGCCGGAAAGCTGATATCATATAAAGACGCAAACGGTCCTAATCCATTTAATACCCGTTTATCACTTGTTTCTAAATATTCAGACATTTCTTTCTTGATTATATCAGTATATGTGATATCAACACCTGCTTTACTATATGATAATCTCTCAGTTTCCTTTTTACTTCCTGATAAAATTTCATCCACTGTCACATCTAACACAATTGCTAGATCATATAATATCTCTATATTGGGATAAGTTGTACCATTTTCCCATTTTGATACTGCCTGAAACGAGACATTCAATTGATCTGCTAATTGCTGTTGTGTCAGTCCTAACTCTCTACGTTTGGCCATTATGAAATTTCCAACTTTAGCACTATTTAACATATTTTTACACCTCCGTTTTTATTTTATAATAAATCAATTCAAATGATTATTTCAATAACTACATAAGCGAAGTTTATAGATTGATTCAACTCTTGGTTGAATTTCGAAACTCTCAATCTGTAATTTTTCTATTATTTCCATAGGAAAAGTATTATTTGTAAAAATACCTATTCGCTAAATTAGGGTCATAATTTAGGAAAATTGCGACTTCTGTTTCTGTGTTATCTTTTCTGGGACTGAAAACAACACAGTCCATGTTACTGCTGCAAATTTAGAAATTATAGAAAAAAATTATGTTTAATAGCAGTAAAAATTTATTTAATGCGTTGGGAGTAAAGAACTATTTTAAATTCAAAAAATAACAGTTTGAATGGAAGGATTTAAGAGTGATGTCATTACAGTCTGTCCAGAATTGAAACATTTTTGCAACTGTTGTGACAGGATATACTGGCATTATGAATTTTTAGGATGAAGTGCTTGAAACAGCTGCAACAAATATTTTTATATTGGAACAGATTGGTAAATACACGGTCCTTAATGGTGTGTTCTGGTCATGTCCTGCTGGACAAGTCTGTTGTGCACAACTTCATCAACTCTTTTCTCAGCAGTTCATCAATCCCTTTCGGTTTATAAAAAAGTTTGTGTACTATTCTATAAGTAATATAATAATCCTCTCCTGTTTTCTCTATATTTCCTTTTAGAACAGGTACAAAATTATTGACAATGCATGCTGGTTTAAATAAAAAATAAAACTTATTCTTACGGAATGTTCCGTAAAAATGATCATCCAATCCATTTATCATAACAGACCATTGATTATTTGGTTTAATTTCTTTTTTAAAATTATTTGTAAATTCTTCCATACTTATCTCTAATTTTATTTTCGTTCCAATTTCCATCCTGCCTATGCCCTTTTTTCTATAAACATATTATTTCTTAAATAACTTCTATCTTTCCATTTTATACAGATAAGCTGATAATCTAATGTATGTCTGCAATCCAACATTCCAGTAAAAAATTTTAGGATTATATACCTGAGCCATCAAATACTTTCTAATATTTTCAATGAGATGATACATTTGTGCACTAATAACCCGATATTTGAAATTATATCAGCTGCATAAAGTTTTCTCAACATACAAAGCATAGAGCATGTCATCTCTTAAAGTATTTGATTGCATCTTATGCGCTGATATTTTTCAGATACAACTCATCAACAACATTTCTGGCTAATTTTATACGATATATTTTTAGATACTAAAGAAAAGGAGATTTTTGTTATGTCTAACTTACAAACACACATAAGAAATTATTTGGCATATTGTCAAAATCAAAAAAGGCTGGATTCAAAAACATTGAAAGCATACCGCATTGACTTAACTCAATTCCAGAATCATATTCCATTTGATGATAGTTCAGAACTTTCCCCTGAAATATTAGAAAATTACATTGCAACCCTTCATCAGAAGTATAAACCAAAAACAGTGAAAAGGAAAATTGCCTCTCTTAAAGCACTCTTTCACTATCTTGAATATAAAGATATGATGGAACATAATCCCTTTAATAAAATACAAGTAAAATTTCGAGAGCCTGCCATTCTGCCTAAAATCATCCCCCTGCATACCATTGAAATATTTTTATCTGCCATTTATAAGCAGCACAGAGAAGCTAAAACAGCTTATCAACAAAGAAATGCCCTAAGAGATGCTGCTGTAATTGAACTGCTTTTTGCAACTGGAATGCGGATTTCAGAACTTTGCTCTTTGGAGATGAAAGATGTAAATCTGGATGATAGAACAATATTGATTTATGGAAAGGGATCCAAAGAACGGAAGATACAGATCGGGAATGATGATGTTGCCAGCATTTTAGAACAATATAAGAATGATTTCCAAATTGAAATCAGCTTTATAGCATGAAAAGCTATTAACTCCGTTTGAAATAAATTATAGTTCTGAAAAATAAAACCAATCTGTTTCCTTCTTCTAATCATATATGAGAAGAAAAAGGGGTTTTTTAATTTTCTTCAACTCCCCATCCTATCCATCCCATTTAATTTTTCTTTCTCTATTGGTTCATATAGTTGTCCTGAATCACACCAATCAACATATATTGTATTATTACCAAGTTTATTTTTACAATCTATTACATTTTTCCTATAGGATGCAAAAAAAATCACACTTCATTTCACTTACCTATTTAAAATTGTAAATTTCCCCTATAACATTTAAAAATCGTTTTATTTTTCAAAACAATTTCATAATATTATATATCAAATTTAAATAATGTCAATATAATTTAAGAATTTTATATACATAAAAAATATACTTTTTTTTAATTAATACAAATCAATAAAATATATAATAAGTCATATATTAAAATATAATAACTAAAGAAAAAGTTGGTTCGGAGCAAATATGGAGAGTTTGAAGTGGATGTTCCCCAGGATCGTCAAAGTACCTTTCAAACGGAAACTGTGCCAAAGCGAAAGAAGGATATCCCAGGTATTGAAATTAGTGAAGGTATGATGTCAGATATCACAGCGAAATGGAGTCCGAATTACCCGAATGTTATGAATCGATGGCATGTTTTTATATGCTGCTTTGTAGGGATCAAAGTCATGATTAGATTCTAAAGTTTTTGCATAAACTTTTAACCGTTTGATAATGCGGTTGGCGAATTTAGGATTGTTTTCCGTAACCCATGCTTCAATCCCGGAAGTGTCAAACAAAAGCATATCCGCTTTTTCGGAATCAATTGACTTACAGATAGGTTCGGTAATGTCTACGAGGTTATGAAAAACAGTTTCGATATCATCTTCAATCTGGGGCAGCAGCCTAAATTGTTCACACCCCTTTAAAGGATAAAAATGCAATCCATAGACACTATGAACTACTCAAAAAACTATTATTTTATTGTTTCAAGTTTTCATCAATATATTTTATGAAAGGTTTAACATTAACCTGATCAGTATTCTCCTTATACCATTCATAGGATTCTAATAATCCATTTTTTAATTCTGTTATTTTAGACATATGGGTATACTGTTTTTCAACATCCAGATAATACTCATAATTATAAAAGCTAAAATAGTTACGCTGTTCTATATCATCATAAACATTAACATATGTTGGTTTCCTGCCAACACATTCATAACATAAAGCAACCCATTCTTTTATTGTGACAGCATTTTTATTTCCAACATTAAAGATATGAGTCTCAGGTTTATTGTTAATAATGTATTCTATGAATCTGCACAAATCTTTTACATGAAAAAACTGCATTTTCATAGTTCCATCCTTAGGCAGATAAAAAGGTCTATCATTCATTGCACACTCAAAAACAAAAGCCTCCCTGTAAACATTATTCATAGGTCCATACAGATACGGCGGTCTTAAAATATATGCATTAGGGACCAATTCTAACAATTTTTTTTCAGCAGCAATTTTATCTGTTCCATATGTTCCCCAAAACTTATTTTCTGCCAACGGTGAGGACTCAAGAAATGGCTGTTTGCCAGTTTCGGGATACACTGCACTTGAACTTATCATAATATACTCATCAAATGAATCCAGATCTTTAAAAAGATTAAGAATATCGCTCTCGTTATATGCTGTTACATCTATAACAATATCAAAATGAAGTCCTTTTAGCTTATCACCAATTGAATGTCGATTGGCCTCAATCAAAGTTACATTGTCTGCTTGAGGTCTTGTATTTCTATTCAGCACATACACTTCATAATCTTTTGCACTAAAATATGCAGCAGTATATTTACTTACAAATATGGTTCCGCCAGTAATTAAAATTCTTTTCATAATATCCTCCAATCTGTTAACCAAGTCTTTCCGTCTGTACTTATCTGACCGCCGTTTATATTTTGATAAAGAATATCTCCTGTTGCTCCTGTTCTTCTGTTGCGGGAATAGTCTGCACGATAGAACGCTCCAAATAAGTGCGGGTAATATGATTCGCATAAAAAGCAGAGCATAAGACAGAAAGCATAAATGCTATGAAAATGAAATACGGAAATATTGACCATAAAACATCTGTAACTTGATGGACTGCATATAAATCCACTTCAACCGTCAATGTAAAAGCATCGCCATTTTTCATAACAATAGAATAGAAACTCGTCTGGCTTCCAATAGATTCTGCCTGTACCTCTTCGGAGATATCTTCATCAAAAATAATGGTATTGCTGAAATAGATGACGAGCAAGTTTATCGAGTAGAAAAGTTCAGATAAATTGCAGGTTATCTATCAACCCTCTGAAAATATTGTATTTTCAAGGCGTTTCGTTTGTTTTTGTGCTGTTTGGTTTTTGCTGCTTTGAGGATTGCCGCCAGCATGCAGCAGAAGTTTTTAAGTTCTTTGATTCTATCAGTGTTTGCTGTTTGCACTTCGGACAGTAGAGAGGATAGTTTTTCAAAATGGTATCTCCTCTTTATTTTGTTATGGGTTTTATTCCTGCAAACAAGGCATAGTATTCATTTTGTTTTTATCGTTTTATGTTTGGTCATAACAGCTATTCTTCCATTTCTTGTCACTTTAATGATTTTTGGTACTTCCAAAACGCAATAGCAAATGCTAAAAATAGAATCAAATAAAGAACGCCCAACACTGCAAATATTCTCATAAATATCATATCTCCGATGTGAGATTGAATAAATATTTGTGGAATGATAATACAGAAAAATATACTGATAAGCGGAAAGATACGCCCTTTCAATACTCGTTTTATAAAATCCAATCTGGAGGAATCGTCGCAGAAAATTTCTTCATCGCCGTCCATTTCTAATACAGGTTTTCTAAAATAGCTGTAGCCAGCATAATTCTGCAAGTACTCCCAACCGCAGTCACGGAACATCTGCACATATTCAGATTTACAGGTTGTGCTGTCTGGATTGTAGTCAAGCTGATACACCACATCCTCTGGCTCGCATTTTTCAAAATGATAGCATATGAGGGCATTCAGTTTCGTAAATTTCCACCCGTTTTTATGCTGCTGTCTGAGAAATTCCTGTTCTTGTTTCCATTGTAGAATTGTAAAAAACTGAAATTTTACCTTTTTATTTTTCATTTTCATGTGCCTCCTTCATAGTGTGGTACAGACGTTCAATCCGCTTCATTTCCAATTCTAAAACCTGATTTCCCAAATCTGTAATGTAATAGAGTTTTCTTTTATCTTCCTCTCGGACAAAACGAATCAACCCGTCTTTTTCCATTTTAGATAAACTTCCGTACATTGTTCCGGGACTGAGTTTTATATCTCCATGTGTCAGGTCTTTAACCTTTTGCACAATTCCATAGCCGTGCATTGTTTTCCGCAGACATAATAAAATATAAAACCCTGTTTCCGTCATGGGTACATATACTTTCCTAATATGTGCGTCCATCCAAATACCTCCATTTCAGCACGATATATCGAACTACGATATATATATAATATAGCACTGCGATATATCTGTCAATAGTATTCTCAGAAATTTACAAAGCAGCAGAATGTTAACACTCTGGCTCTCATGTGAAGGAGGCGAGTTGCACCTATCTTTTTATCAGTTCCTTTTTTGATATTTTTAAAAGCATTTCCATTATTTTGTTATGCTATCAGAATTTTAAAGTGATATAATATAGTTCTAACAAGGGTGGCTGATAGATATATGAAATCTATAAAGAAAGAAGATAACTATCTATATCACAAAAATAGTATAGGTCCAAGTTTAAAAGAAAATTATCCAACTGCGTCTTAAAGAAGGCTTCCATAAAAACTTTTCCATTAACAAAAGAATTTATCAAGACTACCCATACGGGCAGTTCCAATTTGGATAGAAAATAGATAAAATAGATAGCAATAATAACATTGCAAAGCAAGCATTATGATACTGAAGGGGATGTATGTAAAGATGGACATAAAAAAAGAGAGCAGTGCAGATGAGAAATATATTCGTCCCAAAAGGGCAGAGAAAAAGTTTAAGCTGGCCCAAGGGATGAGGCAGACGGTTTACCTGTATGGTATTACAGGGAGTGGCAAGACAGCTCTCGTAAAGGACATGCTTAGACGAAAAAACTACAGCTATTTTTCTGCAAGGGAAACCGATGCGGAAAAACTGGAGGTTTTGAAGGATGGAAAATCCCATATCATAGTTATTGATGATCTGCAAGACATTCAAGTTGAGTGGCAGAGGGAGGCATATGCAAAAAGGCTTAGTACTCTGTCAGACTGCAGGGATGTGTGGCTGATTCTCATCTCCCGATGCAGAATCCCCCAATGGCTTATGCCGATTCATGTAGAGAATACGTTTCTTGTTATCGAAGAGGAGGATTTTCAGTTTGACCGCAGGGGGCAGGATGACTATTTTGAAAGATGGAATATAAAGCTTTCTCTAGAGAACGCAGACCGGATATGGAAACTTGCCAATGGGAATCCATTGCTTCTTCGGTTTATTGCTCTGGCTGGAGGCAATGTAGAGCAAGCGGTCAGTGACATATGGAACTATCTGTTCTGCATTTATGATCAGTGGGATCCCGAACTTCAGGAATTTATGATGGAGATGTCTGTGGTAGAGCGGTTTGATGCCCGTATGGCACAAATAGTTACAGGAAGAAGCAATGTTCAGAAACTTATTAAAAAGGCAATGGAGACAGGAAATTTTTTAAAAGAAAGGGATGGAGTGTATGAATGTAATTTTATTCTGAAAGATTGTATTCAGGTTTATCTGGAACGAAAATTTGACCAAGAGCTGATAGCTGGAATTTATTATAGCGCAGGGCATATGTATGAGATGTATGGAGACATTCCAAATGCACTTAGAATGTATGAAGCAGGAGGAGATAAGAAAAGCATTTTTCGGCTATTAGTTTCCAATGCAAGGCAGAATCCTGCAGATGGTCATTATTTTGAACTGCGGCGGTACTATCTTCTATTGCCAGAAGAAGCCATCTGCACAAGCCCTGTCTTGATGGCAGGCATGAGTATGCTCCATTCCATGCTGATGAATCTGGAGGAAAGCGAGCGGTGGTATCAAATGCTTGAGACCTTTGCAGCACAAAGCGAGGGAAGTGCAAGGCGAGAGGCCAAAAATCGGCTTTTATATTTGGATATCGGGCTTCCCCACAGAGGCACAGTACAGATGGTAGATTTGTTAAAGCATGCAGGTACCCTGTTAAAAGATGGGAAAGCCATTCTCCCGGAATTTTCTGTTACCTCGAACCTTCCTTCCATTATGAACGGGGGAAAGGATTTTTGTGAGTGGAGCAAAAGAGACAAGGAATTGGCTGTCAGCGTGGGAAAGATTGTAGAGTTTGTTCTGGGAAAATATGGGAAAGGGCTTGTGAGCATTGCCCTTGCGGAAAGCTATTTTGAAAAAGGTATGGATACCTATGAGATTGTATCTCTTGCGGAAAAAGGACGCATGCAGGCAGAGGCCGGGGGAAAAACGGAACAGGTATTTGTGGCAGTGGGGATTCTTGTGTGGCTGTCTGTCATCAATGGGCACAGAGATGATGCACAGGATATACTAGAAGGATTTTGGCAGAGCATAGAAAAGGAAGCACCTCAGCTTCTTCCCAACCTTCACGCACTCCAGTGCCGGATTTATCTGTATCAGGGAAAGGTTCCTCAAATTTTAGAATGGATGGAGACGACCCCGGATGAAAATAACAATTTTTGTTCACTTGAACGGTTTCAGTATCTCACCAAGATACGAGGATATATCCAATTTGGAAAATATGAAAAGGCATACAGGCTTCTTCAGAAGATGCTCTATTATGCAAATGTGCAGAAGCGGAACTATATTGTTATGGAGGCCAAACTTCTTCTGGCGGTGGTTAAGTATCGCACAAGAGAGGATGGGTGGCAGTCTCTTTTGCAGGAATGTATTACACAGGCAGAAGACTATCATTTTGTAAGGCTTTTTTCCAGAGAAGGAGGAGCGGTTCTCAAACTGCTTAAGGCAGGGAACTTCCAATGGAAGGAAGAAAGTTATCAAAAGCAGGTAGTTCAAGAGTGTGAAAGAATGGAGAAATATTATCCTGCATATTTAAAGGAGAAAATGGAAGGGGATATTGTATTCTCACAAAATGCCTTAAACATTCTCCGTCTGCAGGCGGAGGGTTATCATACAAACCAAATTGCGGAACTCCTTGACATTACAAGTAATACCATTAAATACCATAGCAAGGAGACCTATCGCAAACTTGGAGTCAGCAGTAAAGCGGCGGCTGTCAACGAAGCTAAGAATCGGGGCCTGATTTGATTGAGTATGCAGAAACGAGAAAGGAAAAGAGGTTGTTACAAGATATGTGTCATAATTTGTGGGTTTGTTCTAAATTCATGAGGTGCAGCGGACTGTATTGAATGAATTTGGGGCAAATATCCATATATTATGGACAAAATAATATTCCGGGTAATCAGACAGATAGAACTTCCTAAGCTTATGGTAAGGAAAAGAAACCCCCATAGCCTGCAATTCCAAGAATCCGGCAGGTTTCTTTTCTTATTAGGAGTCTGATACCAGAGAGATGATTTTATCCTTATAAAATGCATATCTTTTAATTCGCTCGTACCTCTGGAAGATACATGATTCCTCTCCTTTCTGTGCAGAAGGCCGCATGCCTCTATGTCCAATGTAATTTTAACCATAAAAATATGCTCTTTTCTAAACTAATATTGGTTAGTAAAAGCTAACATATAATCTTAATAAATGCGGCTGTTTTTTATTAGCAGCCGCTAACTCAGTTTCAAGTATACCGCTTTTGCCTTGCTTTTGTGAATAGGATATAAATTTGATCAAAATCCAGCTATACTTTACTTCCAGATATCATATGGTTTTTTTCCGTATTTTCTTCCCCATAAATACATACAAACACATGCCAATATTAGAACCACATCTGCAAGCAGTGTTCCTTCAATACCAAAGCCGACATTATATGCAAAACTATTATTTGCGGTAGAAGCATCAAGCCGAAAAATGGAATATGGAGTTACCATTCCACTATTCGGTAATCCAAAAATAATGTTTTGTGTAAAATTCCATGCTGTATGAACCGCCATGGCACACCATATGCTATTCATATAATAAACCATAAGCGAAAATAGAATTCCTACAACAAAAATATTTAATATGGATAAAGCCGTAATACCATCATTCAGCAAATGCAACAGGGTAAAAAACAACGCATTCCCAATAATTGCTACTGCAGGACTGTTATAACTTCTTATCAATCTTTGATACAAAAAACCTCTGCAGAGCAGCTCTTCTGCTGAAGATTGAACAAAAACCGATATAAAAATGATTAGAAGATAAATCGGTTGAAAAGTATCATAATACAACATAATGTCTTTATGTAACCATGCTGCCAATATACAAATACCATTTAAACAAAAACCGATTCCTATTCCTAGCAGGAAATTCCCCAGAGTATTTCCAGATGCACTTTTACCAAGAGTTTTTAAAATTGGACTATTTTTCTTTGTAAAACACATATATAAAATTGCTAAAATCCAGGTTCCTATAAATCCAAGATACATAGTTATTGTAATACCAATATCTGTACTTACCATAAAAGGTATAAATTGAATGAGAGAGCCTAAAAACTGCCCTAGTATAATGATTACCAGCACAAGAAAATATATAACAAGAAAATTATCTGATAACTTACGTTTCACTAATTTCTTTTCTTCTTCTTTGGTAATCTCGTTTTCTGTTGTTTCATCAAAATTACGCATCAGTAATGTTTCCTCCAAATTTCTTTTCAGTAATGTAATATTTCCTACTACGATTTTTTAAAAACTGTGTACACTCAAAAGACTTGCTTCTGATGTTGTTTTTTCTGCACATACTGCCAGAATTCTTTTCGAAGCTTAACTTCTATTGAAGTGTCCTTACTACGAATGTGGCTTATGTTTTTGGAAATAGTTTTCTTATCTATTGGCACTTTGCTTTACCACTTTTACATTTTATCATATATTTTCTGTTTTACAATAAGCTTCTTTTTAATTCTTCAAGATTGCTCATATGTAATTACATAATCTGATGCATTATGTATTCTTTTCAAGTCTTTCTGTCTCGCAATCCATCCCGCACTATCAATGACATTAACAAAAACTTTTTTCCTGCAAACATAATGTGTTCCAACACTGTTTTTAATGATATCTTCTACCAAATGTTCTATGTTCCGTCTTATCCGCTGTAAGTTCCTTTGAAGGAGTTTTTTATCATTTCAGGTAGTACTTTAGAAGATGAAAAAGTTTTTAGTTTTTTGCTATCTATCAACAATTGTTTTAAAACAAATTTGGCAATTTCTTTGGTGTAATCCATTGATCCTAATAACAGACCACATATCTCTTTCATATAATAATCATCTGTGAGCATCCGATTTCTAATTTCATTCACATTCCACTCTGAAACAAAATTATCTTAATGATTGCACCTTATCATGGAAACCACTCTTTTGAAATTTTCTTCGGATACATCCAGCAGATTAGTTAAATTATGTAATCAAAGAATAATGAGATGTCCACACAATGCTGAACTCTATGGCAATAGACATGTGTAAAAGCTGTTTATTAGTATAATAAATGTTCAAACACGCTCTAAAAGTTATAGATGGAAAAGACTGTTGAACAATAAAACAATACCTCGTGCAAGAAATCTGTACCTCGTGTAAGAAGAGTTTACATTTAAAAAAAAATAAAAGATACTTAATGAAGATATGTCTGATACATTAACTCATACAGAAAATATTCAAAAACACAGAGGTAACAGAAAAATGCAGAAACAAAAAGAAACAGTTTTAGATTTCCAATAGTTTCCAAAACTATTCTGGACAGGAAGTGAGGTATATGATAAAATGGGAAAAGCTGTAATAAATTCTTAAAGGGAGAAAACCGTTCTGAAGGTGCAAAATTGGGACACACAGAGGATGGAAGGTATAGAGCACCAGAAACAGATACTGACAAAATTAATGCATCAAGAAAAAATAGTAAGGAAAAAATCGACGAAATTAATAGAAATTTTGCAAAAAGGAATAAATAAGAAAGGCTGATATATTATGAATGGTAATGAACAATTATATTACTCGCTTGCTGAGGGAAAATTTTCAAAAAGGGAGATATGTAACATATTTCAAGAGTTAATGGATGAATATAATAAAATTTTTGAGAAAAAGGAAATAAATGAATCTGATTTAGAATTTGCAGTTCGAAACCTAATTATATATGCAGAAGGAGGAACACACCCAAATGAAATTTTTCAAGCCATGTTGGTTTTGTTATTAACATTGGAAAAAAGAGTTAATTCAAGAACTGTATGGGTGTATTGTGCAGATGCAGCCTTTCATTGTGGAGATTTAGAAATTTGCAGGGAACTTGTAATCTTTGCAATCGGAAAAGCAGGAAAA
>CAYRAV010000027.1:0-37267 GCA_964422365.1 uncultured Lachnospiraceae bacterium
TATAGATGCAACAGCCATACCAGCTGGTAATGAACTTAAGTCAGTAAAATTGACACTTAGCAGAAAAACACCTCAGTATAGAGGAAGAGCAATCAAACTGAGTGCACAGGTAGTAGGTGGAAGCAATCTGAAATATAAATTCACAATAGTGAATACAAAAACGAAAACTGTGAAAACATTACAGAGTTACAGCAAAAAAACCAGTGTAACATGGAGACCTGGAAAGAATGACATTGGTACTTATCAATTCTGGGTATATGCAAAAGACAATGATTCTACTGTAAAAACAGACAAGAGCAGCAAATTCAAAATCAAGAATAAAAAGTTAAGTATTGATAGTGTTTCTGTTAGTAAACAATCTAAATACTATACTATTGCAGCTAACACTGCCGGAGGATATGGAACATTAAAATACAAATATGTTGTAAAGAACAACAAAGGAAAAGTTGTCTTCAGAACAGCATATACAAAGACACGTATTGTATCTTGGAAAGCAACAAAGGGAACTTACAAAATATACACATATGTAAAGGATAGTAAAACTAAGAAAACCAAAAAAATCAATAAAACTATTAAGTAAAGAAGTATTTTGTTGTAATTAGTAAAAAGAATAGAGCAATATGTTTGTTGTAATTATTATAATAAAAGAGAATTTTTGGAAGACATTCCATGAAATTCTCTTTTATTTTTTTATAATATAATGAATGTAAAAAAGAATTATGTTAAAATGAGATAGCAGAAAGGTTGAGTGCCAGGGCATGTTTGAAAATTTATTGTCGCAATCTGCATGCTCCATCTTGTGTATCCGTCAGGGCATACTGCAATCCATGCCTATTCAAGATGACGGACTTTGTCCGACAAGGTACAGATGTTTGTCCCAAATTTATTCAATGCAGCCCTCTATACCTGATAAATTTGGAACAAATCCCCCGCAAATTGCGACACACATCTTGTAACAAGCAATTTGCAAACACATTCTAGTAACGAAGGAAGAAAGGAAATAGAGATGAAGAAAAGTACAAAAGAAGAAAAAGCAAGAAAAATAATCATAATTACATGTATTATTTTTGTTTTGTTATTAATTCCATTATATGTGATGGGGCAATATGCACATCCTAGTGTGGATGATTATTATTATGGGACAGAAACTGTAAAAGTATGGAATACAACCCATTCATTTTGGGAAACCTGTAAAAAATCAGCGGAACAGACAAAAGAGGTATATCAGAACTGGCAGGGAAATTTCTCCGGAATTTTTTTGATGGGGCTGCAGCCCGGAATATTTGGAGAGAATAATTATATATGGACTACTGTAATCATATTAACTACGTTTGTTGTGGCAAATATATTTTTTTACAGACAGCTTATGATGAAGCTTTTGAAAGCGGATAAGAAAATAATATTTTTTATTAGTATGATAATTACAATGGCTGCGCTGCAATATACATATATGCCTGTTGATTCTTTTTATTGGTATAATGGAAGTATTTATTATACATTTTTCTATAGTTTATCTTTGATTTTGTTTGGAACTATATTATGGCAATGGGATAAAAAAGGAATAAAAACATATTGTGTTAGTTTGATCACTATAATTCTATCCTTTTTTATTGGCGGAAGCAATTATAGCACTGCATTGATTAGTGTTATAATATTGTTTTTAGTGAATGGATATGACATCATATCTTATGCAAAGCAGAAAACGGACGAGGACTTTTTTCAGCAGGAAAGAAGGCATAGGCTGATAAGAATAATAGAAAATAGTATGATATTCCTTTCATTGGCAAGTGGTTTTATGATTAGTGTGCTGGCACCGGGAAATGCCATACGGCAGGCAGCAGTTGGAGGAAGCAGTTCTGTAATAAAAGCATTGATACTATCTTTTTGTTATGCGGGTTATAATATTGCCAGTGCAACCACATTACCAGTACTTTGTATCTGGTTTTTACTTCTTCCGCTATTGTGGAAAGTTATCCCAGAACCGGAACGGTTAGAGTTAGGGCAGAAAAAGCGAATAAGAATGATATGCGGAAAACTTTTGTTTCTTTTTGGATTATTCGCAGTACAAGGAATTCCGGTATTCTATGCACAAGGAATTAGAATTCCTTACCGTATGATGAATATTATATATTTTAGTTATTTTACATTTGCACTGTTAGTGTGGATTTTTCTGTTAAAAGAGATAAAACAATCAGGAATGATAAAACAGCTTATCAACAAATATAAGAGGATGGAAGAGGCAAAGCGAACCTATCATAAAAGGCTTTATTATGGAGTATGTTCACTTTTATTATGTGTAGCAATAATTGGAAATATAAAAATACAGGAAAGCGAAGAGGAAAAGGGAAAAGTCAGAATAGAAGGTTTGCCAATAACAGCACAGGCTGTCTATTCTTTCATTACAGGTGAGGCGAAATCATATAGTGAGGAAGTGAACCAAAGAGTGCAATTGTATGAAAATGAAAAAATAAAAAAGTTAAGAGTAAAAGCATTTGAAAATCACCCATATCTTTTGTATCATTCCGATATTACAAAAGATAAGAAAAATTGGAGAAATCAGCATGTCAGTAAATATTATAATAAAAAATACGTTGTTCTAATGTCAGAAGAATAAAAAGTGCAATAAAATAAATAAATTTATATGGCATATTTTGGATAAAAACATGAAAAATGTTAAAAAAGTTTGAAGAAAGTGTTGAAAAATTAATAAGCGTATAGTATAATTTAAACAGAAAGCATATAAAAATTTTTTATGAAATTGAAATATGAAAAAGGAGGAAGCGCAAATGACTTTTAGGAAACTGCAAAGGTTTTTAGCAGCAGGTATGGTCACAACAATGGCTGCAACAACTGTGTTAGGTGGAGCGCCTATCAATATCAGCAGAGCGGCAAGTAAGCTGACAGCAGCACCTGCATCTGTTGCAACAGGAGGAGACACTATTAATGGTGTAAGCACTGATGATGAAGGTGTTTTTAAAGTGACAATGGATGACACAGGCTATATTACAGCAGATGATGATAATGTGGCAGCAGATGTGAATACACCGTTCTCTTGGGACAATGCCAATGTGTACTTTGTATTGACGGACCGTTTCTATAATGGGGATAAGAGTAATGACCATTCTTATGGACGTTCAGTAGGTGAAGTAGATGCAGACAAATATGAAACTCGTATTGGTACATTTCATGGCGGAGATTTGAAAGGTATGACTTCAAAGTTAGAAGAGGGTTACTTTGATGAATTAGGAACCAATGCAATATGGATTACTGCTCCTTATGAACAAATTCATGGTGCTATGTGTGCAAATGTAGGTCAAGGTTTTAAGCATTATCCATATCATGGATATTGGGCATTAGATTTTACAGAAGTAGATGCAAATATGGGTACAGCAGCAGATTTGGAGAAATTCATTGATACTGCACATGAACACGGAATTCGTGTTATTTTTGATATTGTTATGAATCACGCAGGATATGCTGATCCAGTCACAGCTGAAGAATATGGATTTGGAAAATTAGCTTCTAATTGGAGAACTACATATTATGAGACATCAGAATCACAGTATCAATGGGATTGGGATTATGATGCTGAAACAGAGCATGGATCAGAACATGGTATTATGATACAAAGTGGTGACTGGGTAACAAACTGGTGGGGACCGAATTGGGTTCGTGCATTAGGAAGCAGACTGAGTGGTTATGAAGGTTCTGAGCAGGGAGATGACTTGACTTTGTGTACAGACGGTCTTCCGGACTTTAAGACAGAAACAACAAATGATCCAGGTATTCCAGCAATCCTAAAAAAGAAGTGGGGAAGCAATTATGATACAAAAGTTTCTAAGACAAAGGAATCCATGGATAAAGCAGGTTTGAATGCCAGTGTAACAGGATATCTGGCTGCATGGTTATCTGACTGGGTTAGAGAATATGGTGTAGATGGTTTCCGATGCGATACTGCAAAACATGTAACTGTGCAGGAATGGGCGAAATTGAAAAATGCATGTAAAACAGCATTGAAAGATTGGAGGGAAGCCAATCCTAATAAACCAGGAGCACAGTGGAAAGATGAATTCTGGATGACAGGAGAAGCATGGAATCATGGTGTGGCAAAAGATCAGTATTATACATCAGGGGCTTTTGATTCTATGATTAACTTTTCTTATCAAGGAAAGGAAAACAATACTGGTGCATCACTTGAAGCTACCTATTCTGATTATGCGAATAAGGTTAACAGTGATCCGGATTTCAATATATTAAGTTATATTTCTTCTCATGATACAAGTCTTGGTGCAAGAAGTGCAAATGCTGGAACCGCATTATTATTAACACCTGGTGGTGTACAGACGTATTATGGTGATGAATCTGGAAGAACAGCAGTGGGTCCTGGTACACAAGGTACACGTTCTCACATGAATTGGGACAGCACAAATACAACAATTTTATCTAACTGGCAGAAAGTAGGACAGTTCAGAAGAAACCACATTGCAGTAGGTGCAGGACAGCACAAAAAACTGGATGGAACAAATTATACATTTAGCAGAACTTATACAGGAAAGGCAACAGTTGGTGCAGAAACAGTAACTGATTATACAGATGCAGTTGTTGTATGTCTGCCAGGAAAGGCAACTACAACAGATGTCACAGTTGGTGATACATTTGGTGATGCAACAACAGTACGTGATTATTATTCAGGCGAAATGTATGATATTGATGGTGATGTTGTAAAAGATGTAAAATGTGACAGCAATGGAGTAATTTTATTAGAAGCACCTGCAGATAGTGTATCATCATCTACAGTTAGTGCTTCTCCATCAGGCGGTACATACAAAACAGATACAGTTGAAGTAACATTAAAAGCAAAAGATGCGACAGAAACTTATTACCAAATTGGTGATGGGGAAAAAGTTGCATACAAGGATGGTGACAAGGTTACAATCGGTGCAGATACTGCTTATGAGGAAGATACCGTTATTAAATTAACAGGAAAAGGAACAGATAAAGAAGGCAATCCTGCAGATTTATCAAAAGAACTGAAATTTACAAGAGAAAAAGAACCAGAAGTTGGAGTGGCAAGCAGCGGATTATATGTTAGAGTAAAGAAAACAGACTTTACTACTGCTCCACAGATTTATGTATATGATACTACACACCAGGAAGCAAACGCATATACAGGAGCATGGCCTGGAGTAGCCATGACAGAAGAAGGCGATTATTATGTATATCAAAACGATGAGATTACAACTGCGGTAAAGGCAATTGTATTTACTGCGGATCAGAGCTGGAGAAGTACACCGGATATGGGAACACCAGATGATATCAATGGCTCTGTAGAGTTGACAAAAGGTGCCGACAGTGGTACTTTTAAAGAAGTTGTACTTCCAACAGGTGATAAATGCAAAGTGACAATCAATTATATTGATAAAGTAGCTGATAAGACAATCAAATCTATCTATCGTGTAGGTCTTGAAGGAGATGATTATAAAACTTATGAAGGTTCTTTTGCAGGCTACACATTAATTGAAAAACCGGAAAATGCAACAGGTAAATTTACAAAAGATGAAATTACAGTAAATTATTATTACACAACAGGTGATACACCAGTAACAATACCACCAACAAACATACCAGGAACAGATGTACCGCCAACACAGGTACCAGGAACAGATGTACCGCCAACACAGGTACCAGGAACAGATGTACCGCCAACACAGGTACCGGGAACAGATGTACCGCCAACACAGATACCAGGAACAGATGTACCGCCAACACAGATACCACCAACAGATGTGCCGCCAACACCAGTTCCATTGAGTGTAAAAGCTTTTACTTCAAGTGCAGCTTCACCACAGACATTAGGAAGTACAGTTACATTTAAAGCTTCAGGTCAGGGGGGAAGTGGTTCCTACCAATACAAGTTCGAAGTTTACAGAATTGTAAATTCAGTAAAAGCTCCAGCTTTGAAGCAGGCTTATTCTACAACTGACACATTAAAATGGACACCTGATATTGCTGGAAATTATCAAGTTACAGTTAGAGTAAAAGATACAAAATCAGGCGATGTGAAAACTGCTTCTGTAACATATGTGATAAATGCAAAATCAACAGGAACAGGAAGTAAGAAGTTAAGTATTAGTAAATTTACAATTGCTCATACAACTGGTAAGTATGCTGTAAAATTATCAGCAGCAGCAACCGGTGGTACAGGAACAAAACAATTTAAGTTTGTACGTGTTTACACTTCAAAAGGTAAATTGAAATATAAAGTATTAAAAAGTTTCTCTAGTACTAAGACAACAAAGTGGAAAGCACCTAAAAAGAATACTTATAAGTTTAGAGTATATGTAAAAGATAAGAAGGGTCTAAAAGTACAATTAACAAAAACATTTAAGGTTACCAAATAATAAAAAACTGTAGATAAAAGAAGGCATTGCACCATAAAAAGTGCATGTCTTCTTTATTTTTATAAATCATTTACCAGATCGGATAAAGTCTGTCAGCCCGGATGGGGATGAATTGTGGTATGCCCGGATGGGAACGTAAAGCGGGGGTGCAGATGGTGGCAATGAATGTTCAAACACACTCTAAGATAATAATGTATAAATGGCATGGCTGAATTTTGACAAACAAAATGAGAGAAAGGAAAAAAACAATATACAAAATTCATAAAATGTGATATAATAGTAAAAGAAAATTATAAAAAATGTATATTATGATAAAGAGGCATCCGCCTCTTTGTCCCATTTAATTGTATATATTGTAAAATATGGCGAAACTGTTACATATGGTTTGCAGAAAAGACTAGGAGGGATTCAAGTATGAATAAAATAATTACAATTAGCCGTCAATATGGCAGTGGCGGAAGAGAAATTGGCAGAAAGATTGCAGAACATTATGAAATTCCGTTTTATGACAATGAGATTATCAAACAGGCTGCAAAAGAAAGCGGATTTTCTGAGCAGGCATTCCAGCGGGTAGAAGATAAGGCAACAAATAGCTTTCTGTATTCTATTGCTATGGGGATGAATGTTTATAGTGGTTTAGAGATTGGATTAGGCGGCATGTCTGTGGATGACAGAATATACATTACGGAATCAAAGGTAATACGCGACTTTGCAAAAAAGGGACCTTGTGTCATTGTAGGCAGGTGTGCAGACTATGTATTAAGAGATTTGCCAAATGTAGTAAACCTATTTATTTATGCTAATCTGGATTTTAGAATCAAACGTGCTATAGAAGAATATGATTTGCCAGTAGAAAAGGCGGCAGAAACAATTCTAAAGCAAGATAAAAGAAGAGCAAATTATTACAATTACCATGTTGGAGAGAAATGGGCAAATATGAATAATTATCATATGGCAATTAGAAGTGATTTTGGAGGAATCGATCATAGCGTATCTTGTATTGAAGCCTTTTTAAATATGTCTGAAGGTGAGTAGTAAATATGATTTTTTCAAGACATTGACTATGTAATGGGGGTGATGGGCATGAATGAGATGATAGATACTGTAAGAGCAATTGTAAGGGACAGTAATAATGTTGTTATCTTAAGCGGATTGAAATTAATGCAGGAATCTGGTTTAAAAGGTGTCAGAGAGGATGAACAGATTTTAGAAGTAGAAACAAGATTTGGGTATACACCAGATGAGATTCTGACTACGGATTTTCTAATGAGGCGCGTAGATATGTTTTATGAATTTTATCGGGAATATATTTTGGATTTTGAGCATATGCATCCAACAGCAGCACATTATGCAATGGCAAACTTAGAAAAACAGGGGAAATTATCTGCAGTGATAACAAGAACTGTAATGGGACTGCATCAGATGGCAGGGCTGCACAATATCATTGAATTATATGGTAATGTATTGGTAAATAAATGTAATAAATGCAATAGAGAATATCCAATTACCTATATTGCAGAAAAAAAGCCAATACCAATATGTGAACACTGCAGGATACCGCTGCAGCCGGGAATGTCATTATTTGGAGAACGCCTGGATAATGGAAAAATGTCTCAAAGTATTGAAAAAGTAAGTCATGCCGATGTCCTTATTTTAGCGGGAACTTCACCTGTATCATATATGTCAAGATGGCTGCTCCCATATTATGAAGGAGAAAAGTTAATTCTGATTATGCCAGAGCCAAACAAATCAGATGAGCGTGCAAATTACAAATTATATGGAAAATGTATGGATATTCTGCCAAGAATTGTGTAATAATTTAGCTGCTTGTGAAAATAAAAATTTTGGCAATTAAAGGATTGTTACATTTTGAATAGCTGTATTTTGTTTAAAAACGGAACTATCGCATTAAGTCAAAATCATACCAGATATAGTTGATGATATCTCAGCTATAGACGATATGTTTATCATTTGATTTTAATGCGGAAGTTTCGTTTTTGCTTTATGCGGAAAAGGCAAGAAGAATCCCTTATGTTGACTTTTATACGCATGTAGAGTATAATCGAAACTGTATCTGAATCGTGTCAAAAGGTTGTTTGATACAGGATGTGAAGTAACAAAGATATGAAATGATCATATATGAAATATACATATAGAAAGAGGTAAAAAAATGGGAAAAGTTAGAACAAGATTTGCGCCAAGTCCAACAGGAAGGATGCATGTAGGCAATTTAAGAACGGCATTGTATGCCTATTTAATTGCAAAACATGAAGACGGCGATTTTTTGCTTAGAATTGAAGATACGGATCAGGAGAGATTTGTAGAAGGGGCATTGGATATTATTTACCGTACGTTACAGGGAACAGGACTGATACATGATGAGGGACCTGACAAAGATGGAGGATGTGGTCCTTATGTACAAAGTGAAAGACACAAAAAGGGAATCTATTTAGAATATGCAAAGCAGCTGGTAGAAAAAGGGGAGGCATATTATTGTTTCTGTACAAAAGAACGTCTTGCATCATTAAGTACAAAGGTTGAAGAGGGCAGTGAGAAAGAAATTATACAATATGACAAGCATTGTCTGAGTTTATCAAAGGAAGAAGTAGAATCCAATCTGGCAAAAGGGATGCCATATGTGATTCGCCAGAACAATCCAAAGGATGGAACTACTACCTTTCATGATGTTATTTTTGGAGATATTACAGTAGAAAACGCAGAGTTGGATGATATGATTTTAATAAAATCAGATGGATATCCGACTTATAACTTTTCAAATGTGGTAGATGATCATCTGATGGGGATTACACATGTAGTAAGAGGAAACGAATATTTATCTTCTTCGCCAAAGTACAATCGTCTTTATGAAGCATTTGGCTGGGAGGTTCCGGTATATGTGCATTGCCCAATTATTACAAATGAAGAACACAAAAAATTAAGTAAAAGAAGCGGACATTCCTCTTTTGAGGATTTAATTGAACAGGGATTTTTACCAGAGGCAGTTGTAAATTTTGTAGCATTGCTCGGATGGAGTCCGGTAGATGATAAGGAGCTTTTTTCCTTAGAAGAATTAATAAAAGCCTTTGACTATCATAGAATCAACAAAGCACCGGCTGTTTTTGATATGGTAAAATTAAGATGGATGAATGGCGAATATATGAAAGCGATGGATTTCGACAAATTTTATGAAATGGCGGAACCATATATAAAGAAAGCTATTACAAAAGACATGGATTTCAAGAAAATTGCAAAAATGGTACAGACACGAATTGAGATTTTCCCTGATATTACAGAACATATTGACTTTTTTGAAGAAATGCCGGAATATGATATTGCGATGTACACTCATAAGAAAATGAAAACTAATGCAGAAACATCTTTACAAGTATTAAAGGAAGTACTGCCGGTTTTAGAAACACAGGAAGACTATAGTAATGATGCACTATATGAAAGATTATTGGCATTTATCAAAGAAAAGGGTTATAAGAATGGATATGTTATGTGGCCGATTCGTACAGCAGTTTCAGGGAAACAGATGACTCCAGGTGGAGCAACAGAATTAATGGAAGTATTAGGAAAAGAGGAAAGTATAACACGTATCAAAAAAGCAATTGAAAAATTGACAGAAGCACAATAAAGGAATGGAAAGGACTGTTATACCAGTTTGGTTGAACAGTCCTATTTTGCAAATGGAGGAAAAAATTGTAATAGAGGGAAATATTTATCTAAAGCAGGAAAAACAGTTTCAGGAAAAATCTCATAAATTTGAATCAAATCTTCCACAAATTGTGGCACACATCTTGTAACAAGCAGTTTTCAAACACGCTCTAGGAGTGTAAAAAGTACGAAAATAAAGGAGGAAATCTGGTGCAGTTTAATCCGGCACAGCAAGCAGCGATCGAACATTTTAAAGGACCATGTATGGTTTTGGCAGGACCAGGATCAGGGAAGACAGCTGTGATTACCCACAGAGTAAAAAAGTTAATAGAAAAATATCAGGTGCCGCCAGGAAATATTTTGGTTATTACCTTTACAAAGGCAGCAGCCACAGAAATGAAAGGCCGTTTTACAAACCTGATGGGAGGGAAAAAACTTCCAGTCTGGTTTGGAACCTTTCATGGAATATTTTTTACAATTTTAAAACATGCATATGGCTATAATGGAAATAACATATTAAGAGACAGCCAGAAAAAACAATTTTTTCGGGAAATGATAGAAAAAATAGATTTGGAAATAGAAGATGAAAATGAATTTATCTCAGATATTGAAAGTGAAATCAGTTATGTAAAAGGTGAGATGATAGAGTTATCTAATTATTATTCCATGAATTGTGCAAAAGATGTATTTATGTATATTTATGAAGCATACAATAAATGGTTAAGAAAGTGTAATGTGATAGATTTTGATGACATGTTGATTTATTGTTATGAACTTTTTTCCCAGAGAAAAGATATTTTAGAACAGTGGCAGAGGCAGTTTTCGTATATTTTAATTGATGAATTTCAGGACATTAACCGGGTACAATATGAAATTGTAAAAATGCTGGCAAAACCGGAAGACAATCTGTTTATTGTAGGAGATGATGATCAGTCTATCTATGGTTTTCGCGGAGCAAAACCGGAGTTGATGCTGGGATTTGAGCAGGTTTATCCAGAGGCAGAGAGAATAATTTTAGATATCAACTACCGCTCCTGCTCCTGTATTGTAGAAACTGCAGGAAAAGTTATCATTCATAACAAAAGGCGTTTTTCCAAAAATATTTCAGCTGTTCGTGAGCGGGGAGATGTAGTACAAATTGTAGAATTTGAGAATCTTGAGCAGGAAAACGAAAAAATCATTGCGCAGATACAGAAACGAAGAACAGAGGGAATTCCATTAGAAGAAATGGCAGTTTTATTCCGGACAAAAAACCAGCCGCGGGCACTGGTTGGAAAATTAATGGAGTATAATATTCCCTTTTCCATGAAAGAAATGCTGCCAAATATTTTTCATCACTGGATTGCGAGGGACATTATTTCCTACATAAAAATTGGAATGGGGCACAGAGAAAGAGAATATTTTTTACGGGTATATAACAGACCAAAACGTTATATTCATAGGAGTGTGTTTGATACACCTATGATAGAGTTTGAGACGCTTTATCAATATTATGAAGATAAAAACTGGATGATAGAGAGAATTGACCAGTTTGAATATGATATAGTACAGATTGGGAAAATGACACCATATGCTGCCATTACTTATATTAGAAAAGGCATAGGTTATGAAGAATACTTAAGGGAATATGCGGATAGCCGAAGAATAAAGGCAGATGATTTATTAGAAACTCTGGAAGAAATTCATGAATCTTCCCGAAAATTTTCAACATTTGAGGAATGGTTTCTCTACATCGAGGAATTCGAGCAGGAATTAGAAGAGCAGAGGAGAAATCAGGCAGATAAAAAGCAGGAAGGTATCGCACTTATGACGATGCACAGTTCTAAGGGGCTGGAATTTGAAGTAGTATTCATTATAGATGTCAATGAAGAAATTACCCCTCATAAAAAGGCTGTCGTAGAAGAAGATATTGAAGAAGAACGAAGAATGTTTTATGTGGGAATGACCCGGGCAAAACAATATTTGTATCTTTATCTTGTAAAAGAGAGATATAATAAGCAAATGTTTATGTCTCGGTTTATTGAAGAGATTGTAAAAGAATAACAATAAAAACCCCGCTTTCTGAAAGCGGGGTTTTTATCCTTCTATCTTATTCTTTATCATCAAAGGCTTCTTCAAATTCCTGTTCATCTAATAATTCATCAAAAGCATCTGTAACTCGGTCATATTCATCTTCATCTTCAATATTCTCTAATTCAATCTCTTGATTTTCATATTCATTGAAGCGGTAGAAAAATACTTCACTTTCTTCTGAAAGTTCTAAATCTTCATCTTCTCCTGCTGATGGAGTAAGTGCAATATATTGCTGATCGCCCATTGGAAAAATGGCAAGAACAGCACATTCTAATTCTGTATCATCTTCTAATTCTAAAGTAATGCTCATCTCAGTATCGTTATCAATTTGATCTAAAAATCCTTCGCTCATTTTTTTACCTCTCTTTAAAGTTATTAGCCAAGTAAATGATGGATTAAGAAAAATGTATGTATATATTCTCCTAATACATTCCTATAGCTAATACAAATGTAACAGAAATGAATGAAAAAAGCAAGAAAAATAGATAAATTCATAAAAAAATTATTAAAATTAATCTAATATTTATTCGTTTTATGTCGAAATTATTTATGTCAGTTTGATAGTAAAGTATCTGTGGTCTGCAAACACCGGGAGACATAATGGACGAAACTAGTTGTGGGGGCAGCTGGTGTATAGGCAACATAGGTACAATATATCCGGATTGTATGGGGATATAATCCGGAAAGGAGAAAAAGGTAAAATAATAAAAGTAAGGATATATGATGTAGTAAAACATATGGGGAATAAGAACGAGCCATAAGGCTGAGAAATAATCAAGTTAAAGTATGACAAAGTACTTTATAAACAAAAATATATTGAGGTGTTTGCAGAACATAGGTACTTTGCCAAAAAAGAACAGAATTCCATTTTAAGATAGAGTTCTGTTTTTTTGTTTCAAACACACTCTAGTGCAGCAGCTGCATGAATTTTCGGATATCATTTAAAGTACATTGACAAACGTTATAATTGTTTTTATGATAGAAGTGCGAGTCAAATACAGGCAGAATTGCAATTGGCTTGCTGTGGATACAGGAATAAAGAATAAATGCAGGTGTAAAATTGGAAAAAAAGAAAATTGAAGCGAAAGTTGCAGTGAGACAAATTGTAGAATTTATATTAAGGCATGGAGATATTGACAGCAGTGGAATGGGATTTCGTGATCCTGATGCCATGCAGGAAGGAAACAGGCTTCACAAAAAATTGCAGAAAAAGATGGGCAGCAATTATTCAGCAGAAGTACCTTTGAGTATTACAGAAACCATCATAACAGAATGTGCAGAAATTGTCCTTACAGTAGAAGGACGTGCAGATGGTATTATTCATCCGGTTTTAAAGGGAGAGGAAATGGAATGTATAGATGAAATCAAAGGTGTCTATCGGGAGGTCATGAAAATGAAGGAACCAGATATCCTTCATTTGGCACAGGCAAAATGTTATGCTTATATATGGGCTGATAAGAAGAATTTGGGAAAAATTGGGATTCGCATGACTTATGGAAGTCTTATCAATGATCAAATCCGCTATTTTCAATCAGAATATAAGAGGGAAACATTAAAGCAATGGTTTATGGCACTGATCAGCGAATATGCAAAGTGGATTGAACGGGACACATTCTGGAAGGAGCATAGAAACCAGTCAGTCAAAGAAATAGAGTTTCCCTATCCCTATCGGAAAGGGCAGAAAGAACTGGTTATAGGAGTATATCGTACGATACTAAGGGAAAAAAAGTTGTATTTGCAGGCACCTACAGGTGTAGGGAAAACATTATCTACAGTATTTCCAAGTGTAAAAGCAATAGGAGAGGGATTAACAGATAAGATATTTTATCTTACTGCAAAAACAATTACTGTGAATGTGGCAGAGGAAGCATTTTCTATTTTATCCTTAGAGGGATTAAAAATGAAAGTCCTTACGATAACTGCCAAAGAAAAAGTTTGTATTTTAGAGAAAGCAGAATGTAATCCGGCTGCATGTGAGAGGGCAAAGGGGCATTATGACCGCATCAATGAAGCGGTATTTGATTTATTAGAGGAACAAAATCAGATTGGCAGGGAAGTTTTGTTAGAATATGCGAGTAAATATCAGGTATGCCCTTTTGAATTGTGTTTGGACGCTGCGATATTCGCCGATGCAATTATATGTGATTATAATTATGCTTTTGATCCTAATATTGCTTTGAAGCGTTTTTTTGAAGGAGCAAAAAAAGAGGATTTTTTGTTTTTGGTGGATGAAGCCCATAATCTTGTGGACAGAGGGCGTGAAATGTATAGTGCATTGTTAATAAAAGAAGAGTTTCTAGAACGAAAAAAAGAAACAGCCGGATATAGTAAGAAATTATCAAGACGTTTTCAGGCATGTAATAATTTAATGTTAGAATGGAAAAGGGAAACAGAGGAATTCCAGATATGGAACAATCATATATTAGAGAAGTTTATTTTAGAACTTTATCGTACTATGACAGAATGTGAGAGTTTTTTACAAGAATATACCCGGTTTGCAAAAAAAGAGGAGCTATTAAACTTATATTTTGCAATCAGGCATTTTGCAGCAATGTATGAGCGGATGGATGAAAAATATAAGGTATATACGAGCTTTACAAGCAAAGGGGAATTTCAGGTAAAACTACAATGTATGGATCCATCAGCAAATCTTCAGATGTGTTTAGAAAAGGCAAGAAGTGCAGTATTTTTTTCTGCTACTTTTCTTCCCATTAGTTATTATAAACAACAGTTAGCCGGAACCAAAGAAGATTATGCGATTTATGCAGACACACCCTTTGAAAAGAGAAAAAGACTGTTGCTTATTGCACAGGATGTCAGTACAAAATATACAAGAAGAAATACATGTGAATATGATAAAATCATAGAGTATGTATTAAAATTTACAGAAGCAAAGTTAGGAAATTATCTTGTATTCTTTCCTTCTTACCAGTATTTGCAGGAAATAGATAATAGGATTGTATTATATTGGAAAGAACGATTTGAGCAGACGGAAATTTTAAGGCAGACACCCGGCATGAAGGAGGAGGAAAAAGAGCAGTATCTTGCTAATTTTTTTAAAGAAGGGGATATCCATACAAAAATCGGCTTCTGTGTTATGGGAGGTATGTTCAGCGAAGGTATTGATTTAAAAGGAAAGGCATTGATTGGTGCTATAGTTGTAGGAACAGGGCTTCCAATGGTCTGTAAAGAAAGAGAAATGTTTTTAGAGTATTACAATGAGAGAAACGGGGAAGGATTTTCTTATGCTTATCTGTATCCTGGTATGAATAAGGTATTGCAGTCCGCAGGGAGAGTGATAAGAACAACAGAAGACACAGGAGCTATTTTACTCTTAGATGAAAGATTTATGCAAAGACAGTATCAATCACTTTTTCCAAGAGAATGGTATCCTTATGAGGTAGTAAATAGAGAGAACATTAGTGATACATTAAAAAAGTTTTGGGAGGAATGATAGTATGTATCAGGCAGTTATATTTGACTTAGATGGAACATTAGTAAACTCGTTGTATTCGCTGGCATATTGTGGTAATTATGCATTAGAAAGGCTGGGATTGCCGCCACAGGCAGAAGAGGCATATCAGTATTTTGCAGGTGATGGGCCAGAGGAATTGACGAAAAGAGCATTATTGGCAGCAGGCGGTTCTATAGAAGCGGATTGGGAGAAGATGTATGCAGAATACCAGCAGATTTTCAAGACACACTGTAATGATGGTGTGAAAATATATGATGGATTAAAAGAAGTCTTAGATGCTATGAAGAGAAGAGGTACAAAATTTGCAGTAGTGACTAATAAACCACAGGAAGGTGCTGAAAAGGTAATTGGGGCGCTTTTTGGAGAAAATTACATGGATGTTGTTGTAGGTTCAAGTCCCAAACGGCCAAGAAAGCCGGACAAAGCACAAGTTATATATGCAATAGAAAGATTAGGGACTGCCAAAGAAAACTGCATGTATGTAGGAGACACTGATGTTGACATGCAAACCGGAAAAGCAGCAGATATTTTTACGGTAGGTGTTTTATGGGGCTTTAGGGACCGGCAGGAATTAGAAAAGAACAATGCCGATGCCATAGCCGGGAATCCAGCAGAATTACAGAAAATATGGGAAAAATAAAAAGAAAAAGCATTTACAGAAAAAGAATAATCTGTAAGTGCTTTTTCTACGTGTCATCAATAGCCGATTTCATTACTATATTTTTGTACTGTTTCAGATGGCTCATAATTTGCTGTTCCAAACAATTGTTCATGCATTTTGGATACATTACTGCTAAGTGAAGTAGCGACAACTACAGAGGCACCATTAATGGTAGGTGTCGCATTGTCATAAGGAAACCCTTCTGCCTGATTGATATTATAGGAAAATATACCAGTACTGTAGCGTAAAATATCAGTAGAACTTAAGCTGGTATAGATTTGAGGCAGCATCTCATTTAATAGAGAATAGAGTGTTGTAATATTAGAGGACTTCGCTTTTTTTACAACAGCCTGCAATACTGTACGCTGTCTTTCTGCCCTTGTAAAATCACCACCTTTTGTATAACGTACACGGCAGTATCCGGTAGCTTGATCGCCGTTTAATGTCTGCAGCCCTGTGCCTGGAATTTTCTTATATTTGTGTCCATTGATTTTAGCAACATCTTTTCCATAGGCATTGACATAGTCTAATTCTTCTTCTGTGATGTCAATTTCAACACCGCCTAATGCATCTACCATATTAGAAACAGCACTGAAATTAACAGTAACAAAATCATGAATGTTTAAATCAAAATTTTTATTCACAGTATTGATCGCAAGTTCCGGACCACCATAAGCGTAGGCATGGTTAAGTTTGGTGTAGCCGTGTTCATCAATATAGACATATGTGTCACGGTACAGAGAAGTCAGTGTGATGTCTTTTGTTTTCTTGTTCAGACTTAACACCATGATGGAATCTGTTCTGGTGGCTTCGGTCAATTCATTGGCTCTGGAATCTACACCAAATAACAAAATATTTGTATAATTGCTGATATTTTCATCAGAAAAAGCGTTTTCCTGTATAAGATTGTCATCCATCTCATAAGTTGGAATTTTACTAATCTGGAAAAAAACAAAAGCGGTAATACCAAGAAGTATGATAAGGAGGAATTCAAAAAACAGGATAAATTTCATACGTCTTTTTTTCCTCCTCTTTTTTTTATTTTTTACAGCAGTCTTTTTTTGGGATTTTAATGGCATATTTTCCCAATCATCATCATATCTTCTAGAAGGTCTTTTGTTAGGAGAAGGTTTTTTATAGGAATATTGTATTGGTTCTGTATCTATTCGTTTTTTATGCATAATCGTTTTTTTTGACATTTCAAACACCTGCCTTTGTTTCTGATTATATTTCTATGAAAGTACCCTTTTTTTCTTTAGTAAAAAACTGGATTCAGGTATTCCAACATACATCTCATAACTTTTATTTATGGTGGTGCACTAGAGTGTGTTTGAAAATTGCTTGTTATAAGATGTGCGTCACAATTTGTGGGGGAATTTGGTCCAAATTTATGAGGTGTAGCGGGCTGCATCGATTAAATTTGGGGCAAATAGCACACAAAGTGGGGTGTGCAGATTGCAGCAATGAATTTTAAAACACGCTCTAAGGATGCATGGAGGTTTCGTAACGGTTTAGTTATATCATTCATACCTTATTTTCAATCTGTTGTGGTATGCCTGAATAGCCAGTTATTAATACGCATTTTTATTCACAAATCCATGAAATATTGTTAAAAATAGAATTTTTATATCCAGACCAATGGTCCAGTTCTCAATATAATATAAATCATGGTCGATTCTTTTCTCAATAGAAGTATCACCGCGGTATCCATTTACCTGTGCCCAGCCAGTGATACCAGGACGCACCTGGTGCTTGATCATATAGCGGGGAATCTCTTCTTTGAATTTTTCTACAAAGTAGGGACGTTCAGGGCGTGGTCCGACAAGGCTCATGTCACCTTTTAATACATTAAATAATTGCGGAAGTTCATCTATGCTTGTTTTTCGAATAAATTTTCCAATTGGAGTAATACGCGGGTCATTTTTTACAGTCCATGCTTTTTTTTCACTTTCTGCAGTTTGTTCTCTCATGGAACGGAATTTGTACATTTTAAATTCATGGTTATGAAGTCCAACACGGATCTGAGAGAAAATTAAAGGTCCCTTTGAAGTTGTCTTAATAATAATGGCAATGATAAGCATTGGAATAGAAAATAAAACCAGAGCACACAGAGAACCTATAATATCAAAAATACGTTTTATCATGCGGTTTACAAAATTACTCAGTGGAACATGTCTGATATTAATCACTGGAAGGCCGCTCATATCTTCTGTATAAGGTTTTGTAGGAATAATGCGGTTGTAATCAGGAACAAATTTTGTATGAACACCGGATTTTTCACAAATACCCACAATATGTTCCAGCTTAGAATACTCATCAAGGCTTAGTGTAATGGCAATCTCATCTAGCTTATTCTTTGCAAGCAGTTCAGGAAGGCCTTCTGATGTAGTAATGACAGGTACATCCTTGTAAGTGTAGCCAATTGGCTTATTATCATCAGCAATTCCATGAATACAATATCCCCATTCAGGACTTCGTTTGATATTATCAATAAAAGTTTCGGCAGCACGGCTGTATCCCACTAATAGAATATGTTTTAAGTTATAGCCTTTTCTGCGGAATTTATTTAAAATAATGCGAAGGCACATTCGAAAAAATACAGAGAACGTGACATTTACAATGCAGAAATATGCCATGAACCACCGGGAGTATACTTCCTGTTGTTTTGTAAAGAATAGAGTAGTAGCAAAAATTAAAATAGTAATAATATTTGCTTTTATAATATTTGCAACTTCGATCCGTTTGCTTCTGGAGCGTTTTGGTCCATATAAATTACAGAATTGGTAAGAAATCAGATAGGCTGGTGCTAAAATAAGTAAAATACTGGTGTATCGTTTTAGTATAGGAGGATATCCAAAGACCGGAATACCCACCAGACGGCTAAGAGGGCTGTAATAGTCAAATTTCAGCCAGTAGGCCAGCAAAAAAGATAGAATAAATAGAATAAGGTCAAACAGTATTAGGACTTTATTTAATAACTTTTGATTATCTTTAATCATAAATCTTTCACCTCTTCATAGTAGTAAATCGAATATTGCATAACTATTATATTACAATATTGGATGTCATTCTGCAATAAAAAAGTGTAAGAAATATAGAAACATAGTTACCGTGTGAACCATTCCATTCATCATTGATAGAATATATACATATGGAAAACGGTGAATTGGCTGCATCACATATGAAATTGAAAGCAGGCTTCCTATTGTTAAAATGTTAAGAATGATTGATGTCAGTTATCTATAATTATAGAAATCCAATCTGCTCTTAGTAAGCAAATTTCATGTGCAGATGTACAACTATTTCTGTATGGCTGGATTGTTAGGAAACATATTCTTCAAAAATAATTCACAGATTCAACACATATTGTTGTTATAGTTAAAGTGTATTTAGGAAAGCACTGGTACAACAAAAATTAAGTTGAACTGCCAATTACTTAATATTCGTTGTATCAGAAGAGAACGAGTGGAAAGAGGCAGTCAAAATGTCAGAAGAATATGAAAAAAGAGATCAGAATTATAATTTCTGGAATGAACAGGCAAAGAGCAGCCAGAATAATAATGAACCACATATAGAACAAAAAACAATAATATCACAGGAAGATACAGCATTAGAAGAACCAGCAAGTGCAAGGCAGATGGAACAACAATACCAGGGGGCAGCAGAGGGACTGACAGACAATACATTTATTGTGCATCAGGAAAACCAGCCGATAGGCAGCACAGCCATTGTACATCAGGAAAACCAGCCGATAGACAGCACAGCCATTGTGCATCAGGAAAACCAGCCGATAGACAGCACAGCCATTATGCAGCAGGAGAATCAGTCCATATATGGTTCCAATTTAAATATATATCCTGATACGATATACACGGCCAACAGCTATGAAAATCCACAAGAATTTTCTGAAAACACAGAAGAAAAAAAAGACAAGAGCAAAACAAAGGGGATTCAAAAGAAAATAGTTGGGCTTATTGCATCAGCCGCAATATTTGGTGTAGTAGCAGGCGGCGTGTTTAGCGGAGTACAATATGTAGGAAATAAAATTTTCCCTCAAAAAACAGGAGCAGGGAAAATAACAAGTGTTCAGAATGGCGGAAATAAAATCTCCACAACAACAGTTTCTAAAAACGCAGTTGTTACAGGTCCTACAGATGTTACAAATGTAGTAGAAAAGGCAATGCCTTCTATTGTATCTATTACAAGTAAGATTACAAAAAATTATGGATATTTTGGTACACAGGACTCAGAAGGAAGTGGTTCTGGCATTATTATTAATAAAGGAAACAAAGAATTATTAATTGTTACGAATAATCATGTTATTGCAGATTCCAACACTATTTCTGTGAAATTTATTGATGACAGTGTAGTGAGTGCAGTGATAAAAGGAACCTCTTCCACAGCAGACTTAGCAGTGTTAAGCGTAAAACTGTCAGATATAAAAGAGTCTACATTAGATAAAATTTCTGTTATTGAAATGGGAGATTCCTCAGAAACCAAAGTGGGTCAGATGGCAATTGCCATTGGAAATGCATTAGGATATGGACAAGCCGTTACAGTGGGATATATTAGTGCAAAGGACAGAGAAGTAGAAGTGGAAAATTCTAATACCATGAAATTGCTGCAGACAGATGCAGCTATTAATCCGGGGAACAGCGGAGGTGCATTATTAGACAAGGACGGAAAGTTAATAGGAATTAATTCTGCAAAATACTCTGATACATCTGTAGAAGGAATGGGATATGCAATTCCGATATCAGTAGCAGCACCAATTATCAATGATTTAATGAATAGGGAAATATTAACTGAGAATGAAAAGGGATATCTTGGAGTGTCTGTTACTGAGGTAACAGCAGAAATTGCCAAAGCGTATAACAGACCAGAAGGTGTAGCCGTTAGCGCAGTCAGTGAAGATGGTGCTGCAAAGGAGGCAGGTATCTTAGTGGGAGACATCATTACAAAAGTCGAAGATACTGAAATTAAAACAGGTACTGCATTGCAGGAAAAAGTCAACAGCCTTCGTGCGGGTACAAAAGTAAAAGTTACATTGATGAGATATGTAAATGGCACTTATGAGGAGAAGGAGATAGAAGTTACATTAAAAGACAAAGATACATTAAATTCTCTAGAAGAGGAAAGCAGCCAGCCGCAAAATGATAATAATAAGGAACAACAGAAGCCAAATCAGGAAAATGGAGATGATAACAGTAATAATGGACGAGGTGGACAACAACAGATAGACCCTGATGATGAAGAGCGTCTCCGGGAATGTTTAGAGTATTATTTTGGAGAGTAATTATAACCCAATATGCCAAAAAAGTGTGGCAATGAAATTCCAAGTGTACCATAGTTAAAATATATCCTATTTTTGTATAAGTGCTGTAATAAAATAAAAAATATGTTCTTCTTTTCTACAAGAAAGGAAGAACATATTTTTTATTTTTGTGGACAGCGATTCAGGTAATAAATTTTTTACCATTTTGGTAAATAGAAATGGCATAGCTGGACAGTTACTTTAACTGTGACAGAAATTTATAAAAATTTTATTAGAAAAACTTGTGGATATGGAAAAGATACGATATAATATACCATGTTTGTAAAACGAATCCGCATATGAAGTGCAAAACACTTTAGAAAACAAATGATTAAGGAGTAGTTATAAGATGACAGCTCCTTAATGGAATGGAGTATATGTATGAATGAAAAGGACAAGAAGATAGAAAATAAAGATCATAATGATGAATATCAAAATGTCTGCTATATGTGCAGAAGAACAGAAGACAAAGCAGGAAAAATGATTAAAATTCCAAACAATATCTGCATTTGTAGTGATTGCATGCAGAAAACATTTGATTCTATCAATGGAAATCCCAATATGCCATCTTATATGGATATGATGAGTTTCAATCCTAATATCATGAATTTCCAAAGGCCGGTGAATGATGTGCCTGAAAAGCAGAAATTAAAAAAGAAAAAAGAAACAGAGAAAGAGGAAAAGCCAATGCTGGATTTGAAGCATCTTCCAGCACCCCATATTATCAAAGGACATTTAGATGAATTTGTAGTTGGACAGGAACATGCAAAAAAGGTGGTATCTGTAGGAGTCTATAATCATTATAAAAGAGTAGCAGCATTAGAAAAAGAAGATGGAATTGAGATTGAAAAATCAAATATGTTAATGATTGGACCTACAGGAAGTGGAAAAACATATCTTGTAAAAACACTGGCAAAATTATTAAAAGTGCCGCTAGCAATTACAGATGCAACGTCTTTAACAGAGGCAGGATATATTGGCGATGATGTGGAGAGTGTATTATCAAAGTTGTTGGCAGCTGCAGATAACGATGTGGAAAAAGCAGAGCATGGTATTGTGTTTATTGATGAAATTGATAAGATTGCCAAGAAAAAAAGTACCAATAACCGTGATGTCAGTGGGGAATCTGTACAACAGGGAATGTTAAAATTGTTAGAGGGCAGTGAAGTGGAGGTGCCGGTTGGTGCTACAAATAAAAATGCAATGGTACCACTTACCACTATCCGCACAAACAATATTTTATTTATCTGCGGAGGTGCATTTCCTGAATTGGAAAAAGTGATAAGGGCAAGGCTTATGAAGCAGAGTTCTATTGGATTTGGTGCCACATTAAAAGACACTTATGAAAATGATACAGAGATATTAAGCAAAGTAACAGTGGACGACTTGCGTGAATTTGGCATGATACCAGAATTTTTAGGAAGACTTCCTATCATATATACTTTACAGGGAATGACAAAAGAGATGCTTGTACAAGTATTACAGGAGCCTAAAAATGCCATTTTAAAGCAATATGAGAAGCTGCTGGCAATGGATGAAGTGGAGTTAAATTTTGATGAGGAGGCATTAGAAGCCATTGCAGAAAAAGCGCTGGAAAAGAAAACAGGAGCCAGAGCATTAAGAGCGATTATAGAAGAATTCATGTTGGATATTATGTATGAGATACCAAAAGATGACAGCATTGGCAGGGTGTATATTACAAAAGAGTATATCGAAGGAACAGGCGCGCCAAGAATAGAGATGAGAGGAACAGCGATTGTATAAGAAAGGGTAGGATTTTATGTCAGAGAAGAAGCAGGAGAAAAAGAGAAAAAACTATAATCCGCAAAAGGAAAAAGCAGCATTATTGTTACCAATCTTTTTTATTGTAACAATTTTGCCATTGGTGATAAAAATGTATCAATATGCAACAGGGTTAACAGACTATGAATGGTTTGCAGCGCCCAATCCGACTGTTGGAGATCAGTATATTGATTTATTTTTGATGTATAAACAGTGGTGCTTTGTTATTACAGCAGGGATTATGCTGTGCATACTGGCAGTCAAAAGTTATTTGAAATCATCATATTTGCGTGTAATTCCAACTTTTATACCATTAGGAATCTATGCAGCATTAAGTTTGTTATCAACATTATTTTCAAAATATTCTGACTATGGATTTTCAGGTATATATGAGCAGTTTGAAAATGTATTCTGTCTATTGGGATATGCATTGGTTGTATATTATGTCTATATGATTATAGAAACAGAATATGGTGTACAGATGGTAATATGGGCTATTACTATTGGAGCATTGTTAATGGGGCTGCTTGGCACTTTTCAGGCGCTGGGATATGATTTTTTAATGACAGACTTTGTAAAAAAAATGTATGCATTATCGGGTTATCCTATTAAACAGATTGGTCTAAATTTTGATAAAGGGCGGGTTTATTGTACGCTATATAATCCAAATTATGTTGGTGTATATACATCGTTACTAATACCATTTTTTGTAACATTATTATTATTTTCTAGAAAGGTAAAACAAAGCATACTCTATATTGCTGCGATTATTATGCTGGTAATATGTATGTTTGGCTCAGAATCAAAAGCAGGTTTGATAAGTTTAGCTGCGGCTTTTGTAGTTCTTATGATATTTATGAGAAAAGAGCTTATTAAAAGATGGTTTATTGCAGTTCCTGTTATAGTAGTGTTAATTGCAGCATTTATTGGTGTGAATGCACTAAATCACAATGCATATATCAATGCGATCCAAAATGCAATTCAGACAAGAAAATCTGATGTAAAAAATCTAGAAGCACTTGCTAATGAGGAAAATGATGTGGCAGTTACTTACAAAGGAAATGTATTCAGAGCGCAGTTTCAACCCGAACAAGAAACTATATTTACTGTGATTGATGATCAGGGGATGCAGATAGAGCTTGTAAAAAATGAAGAAAATAATACCTATTATATCAATGATGAAAGATTTCAAGGAATTTATCTGTATCAAATCAATTTAGAAACTTTGTCATATTTTGCAATTAACATAGATGGACAAGACTGGTCATTTGCATATGTGCCAGAGTATGGAAAATATAAATTTATTAATTATTATGGAAAATATGCAGATATTGATCCAAAAGCATCATTTGGTTTCAAAGGAATGGAATCTTTTGCGTCTGGAAGGGGATATATCTGGTCAAAGACAATACCTTTATTAAAAGACCATATTTTATTAGGTTCCGGAGCAGATAGTTTTATATTTGAATTCCCACACAGTGATTATGTGGGAAGATATAATTATGGTTTTTATGATACTGTTATGTCTAAACCACATAGTTTGTACCTGCAGATTGGAGTACAGACAGGAGCATTTTCACTAATTGCATTTCTGGTATTCTATTTTATGTATCTGGTAGATTCTATGAAACTGTATTTTAAACATAATCTGGATACATTTGTATCTCAGGCAGGAATCGCAGTTATGGTTGGAACCATCAGTTATATGGTAAGTGGAATATCCAATGATTCCAGCATAGCAGTAGCTCCGATTTACTGGATTATGATGGGATTGGGGATTGCCATAAATGTAATTGTAAAAAGGGAAAATGAGATTAGGGCAATTCGCGAAAGAAAGAAAGCATAAAACAAACAATAAGATTCAAAAGGCAGCTTTAAGAAGAAAAGCTGCCTTTTGAATCTTATTGTTTGTTTTATCTGGCATATTCTTTTTCTTGTAGAATGTCAAAGAATCAGTTATAATGAGAGAAGATGTAGAAACACGCTCTAGAACTTAGATAGGAGAAATAGATATGAAAAGTCTTTCGCTGGACAATAATGAAGAACAAATAGGGATAATACATAAACTGATACAGCTTTTTTTCGAGAATGATAAAGAAACAGAAACCCTTACGCGGGGAATTGAACTGGTAAAGGAGTTTTTTCAATTAGAAAGTATTATGATATACGAATATACTAGGAAAAAACAGATTTATGAATGGATTTTAAAAGAGAACGGAAAAAGGTATCAAAATTTTCAAAATAGAAAGAATGGCATATATCTGAAAAAAGGAATCACTGGTTTTATGCAGCCAATTAGATGCAAAGATGTAAAAGTAGGAACGATTATTGCCCGCATAAAAGAGGGGAAAAGTGAAATCATCATGGCACAGAAAGGCTTCTTTAAAAATTGTATTTCTATCATTTCCTTAGCTTATATAAGAAAAAGACAATACCAGAAAGATTTTTCTAAAAATGAATATATCTATCATGTTCTGCAGCGAAATTCCTCTGCGATGGTACAATTGTTATATAAACATGGCAGGTATGTTATATTGTATTATAATGATGAAGTTTTTAAGATGTTTGGGTGTAATGAAGAAGTATTCCAGAAGAAAATTTATGATAATATGGAATGTTTTGTTTATCCGGAGGATTATGGATATGTGAAAAATATCTGGCATAGCCTGAAGTTAAACGGAGGCGGGCGGGAATACGAAAACAGATATATCAATAATTATGGGGAAGTAAGATGGATTCATGCAACAGCATCAAAGATTTTAAACCAGGAAGCAATACCTGTTATACAGATTATATTTAAAGATGTTACGCAGGAAAGACAATTGAAGATGGACTTAGAACATGGAAAAGAGCGATACCGTCTGGCAATGAGCAGTTCATTGGACGTCATATTTGAATATGATATCGTGCAGGATCTCTATATATCCTATGGTTCTTTTATATATAAAGACATTCCAAAGTCGACGCCTATTCTAATTAGAGGATATAAGGAAAAGCTGCTGTTAGGAGAAATTGTACATAATGAAGATATAGATAAAGTGTTCCGCTTTATTCAGGGAATAAGTGAAAGACCATATGAGGCAAGAGAATATTATGAAGAAAATGGAGAGGGAAAATATTTATGGGTATCCACTCAGGGAACATTGATTTATGAAAACGGAAGTCCGGTAAAAATTATTGGTAAAAAAAAGAATATTACAGAAAAGAAACAAAAAGAGCAGAAAGAGTTAGATGTCATTCAAAGAGACAAATTAACAAAATTATATACAAAACAGGTGGGGGAAAGTTTAATCAGACAATATCTGAAGGAAAAGCCGGGAAACGAAATTGCATGTCTGCTGCTCATTGATTTAGATAATTTTAGGCAGATTAATGATACTTATGGATATACATTTGGAGACGCCATTTTAGAAGAGGTTTCAGAAGTGATACGCAGTACTACAAGACATAGAGATGTTATTGTGCGTTATGGCGGAGATGAATTTTTGGTATTAATGAAAAATACAGAAAAAGACAAGACTATGATATATGGGAAAAGGGTATTTGATAAGATATGCGGCTTGTATGCAGGTGAAGACGAAAATATTCATATATCCTGCAGTATTGGGATGGTATGCACATTAACATCGCACAATTATGATACTATGTTCCAGTGTGCAGAACAGTCGCTGGTATATGCAAAAGAAAAAGGAAAAGGAAATGTTTCATGTTATTGTGCTGTGGAAAATGATGTATTGCTAGAAAAAGGATATTTGGAATCAAAAGCAGGAAACTATGAAAACCAAAAACATTCAGAGCAGGATAATGAAGACATTGTATCCTTTGCATTTGCAATTTTGGAAAAAACAAAAGATCTTAGAAGTGCTATTAATTTGTTATTAAGCCGTGTTGGAAGAAAGTTTAATCTTGCAAAAATCAGTGTATTAGAAACAGACCCTAATTTTTTATGTAATATTATAACTTATCAGTGGGCTGCAGAAGATAAGTATTATAATTCAATCTGTAAACATGAAATTACAAAAGAAGCAATTGAAAGCTGGAGCAGACATTTTGGAGCAAATGGCATGTTCACAGTGAATGTAGAACAAAAGGAAAGTGTGCCGGAAGGTTTTCGAATGGACAATTCCGAAGATAAGGCATTTCGTGCAAAATTGTATATCGCTTTTTATGAAGAAGGGGAATTAAAAGGTTCTATTGTTTTTGAGCATGAAAATACAATGTATCACTGGTCTGGTAAAATGAAACTTACCATGAAAGAGATATCAAAAATAATTTCTACGCATATTGCCAAAGCAAATGCAGATATAGCAAGTAAGGCAAAGACGGAATTTTTATCACGCATGTCCCATGAGATCCGCACTCCAATGAATGCTATTGTGGGTATGACAAATATAGCAAAAAATGTTATTGGGGATGATGAAAAGATTAAGGACTGTCTTCAAAAGATAGACACATCTACAAAATACCTTCTTTCCCTGATTAATGATATTTTGGATATGTCAAGAATTGAAAGTGGAAATATGACTGTATGCAGAGAAAGTTTTGATTTAGAAAATCTAATGGAAGAGTTATTTGTTTTAATGCGTTCTCAGGCAGAAAATCAGCATATTCACCTTGTGATTGAAAAATTATATACAGATACAAAATTAATTGGTGATGAGCTGCGTCTAAACCAAGTTTTAATTAATATCATTGGAAATGCCTTGAAATTTACACCAGAGAATGGAACAATAACAGTATCTGTAGAACAGATTTTACAGGAGGATGAGATGGCAGGCATGCGTTTTTCTGTAAAGGATACAGGAATAGGTATCAAGAAAGAAAATTTGATTCGTATCTTTCATTCTTTTGAGCAGGAAGAAGACAGTACAGCTAAAAAGTATGGTGGTACAGGTCTGGGACTTGCGATTAGCAATAGTCTGGTAAAATTAATGGGAGGAAAATTAGAAGTGAAAAGTGAAGTTGGAGTAGGATCTGAATTTTATTTTACTCTTATTTTTCCAAGAGATAAGAATAGTACTGGAATACAAAGTTACTATCAACATCCTAGTGCTGATAAAAAGCATAAATTTGATTTTTCTGGAAAGCGTATTTTACTGGTAGAAGACAATGCATTAAATGCAGAGATTGCCCAGACTATTTTAGAGATGGCAGGGATTAATGTTGAGGTGGCAGGGAATGGAAAAGAAGCAGTAGAATTGTTTGAAAAAATGCAGGTAGGGCATTACAATGTCATATTAATGGATATCCGTATGCCTGTTATGGATGGATTAGAAGCAACAAAAAGAATCCGCATATCAGGAAAAAAAGATTCCAGATCAGTTCCAATCATTGCGATGACAGCCAATGCATTTGATGAAGATACGAAAAAGTCTATAGACAGTGGAATGAATGGACATTTGTCAAAACCGATTGACATGGAACACCTATATCAGGTATTAGAAAATATTATGGGTAACAGTTCAGCCAAGCAATAAATTTTTCAGTTAGTATCAATGATACGGCGGAACTGTTACGAAAAAATACCATTGACCTATTTGACAATAGATTAGAAGTTTGATAGAATAAAAGTGTTGTGGTTTTAAAAGGCAGGTAAAATCAAAACACAATAAGATGATGTATTGTAAGTTTAAGTAAAAGATAAGTAATAGGAGATATCGCAGATGGATGAAAAGAAAAATGTAACAGATGACAGAGTGTTTGATAATAAAAGAGTATTGTTGGTAGAGGATAATGAGATTAATGCAGATGTTATGGTTGCAATGTTACAAATGAAAAATATAGAAGTACAGGTAGTATATGATGGTGAGGAAGCAGTGGATTGTTTTGAACAGTCTTCTGCAGGATATTACAATGCTATATTAATGGATATTACAATGCCGGTTATGAATGGGGTGGAAGCATCAAAAGTCATTAGGAATCTTCATAAACAGGATGCAATGTCTATTCCAATTATAGCAGTAACGGGAAATGATATGTTTGAGAATCGGTTTCTTGCGCGAAAATATGGAATTGATGATTATATTCCAAAACCAATTGAGCCAGATAGTTTGTATTCTATTTTAGAAACATGGTTTAAGAAGTACAAAGCATAATACAAAATAGAAAGGGCAGTCTCTTGAGTTTATTGAGACAGCCCTTATATTTTATACATTTATAAAAATAATGTATACTTTGCCAAATGGTATATGATGAATAATTAATGCTTGAATTGTAATATTAAATCAAAAAAATCAAAAAAGATATTGACATTTGGTAAAATAAAGTGTATCATAGTAAAGCAACGTGCATGAGCACAAAGTGAAGGGGCATAGTTCAACGGTAGAATGCGGGTCTCCAAAACCCTTGATGTGGGTTCGATTCCTACTGCCCCTGTTTCCGGAAACCCTTGTATTTACAAGGGTTTTTTGATTCGGTTTTTGTGACATTTTTCAATTGAAAAATATAGGAGAAAGACAGTTATGTATCAGATTATCAATAGAGACGGCAATGCAAAAAGTGCAGAGTTAAAGACAGTTCATGGAACTGTACAGACACCTGTATTTATGAATGTAGGAACAGTAGCAGCCATAAAAGGGGCTGTGTCTACAATGGATTTGCAAAAGATAGGAACACAGGTGGAATTATCCAATACATATCACCTTCATGTAAGACCAGGAGATAAAATTGTAAAACAGATGGGAGGTCTTCATAAGTTTATGAATTGGGACAAACCAATCTTAACAGATTCGGGCGGTTTCCAAGTCTTTTCTTTGGCGGGACTTCGCAAAATTAAAGAGGAAGGAGTTTATTTTCATTCCCATATAGATGGCAGAAAGATATTTATGGGACCAGAAGAGAGTATGCAGATACAGTCTAATCTGGCTTCTACAATTGCTATGGCATTTGATGAATGTCCCCCGCATCCGGCTGCTAGAGAGTATATGCAGAATTCTGTAGACCGTACTACAAGATGGCTGAAACGTTGTAAATCAGAGATGCAGCATCTGAACAGCTTAGAGGATACCATTAACAAACATCAGATGTTATTTGGCATTAACCAAGGGGGGACCTTTGCCGATATCCGGATAGAGCATGCAAAGCAGATATCGGAGTTAGATTTAGATGGTTATGCATTAGGCGGGCTTGCTGTAGGTGAGAGCCATGAAGAAATGTACCATATCATAGAAGAGACGGTACCATATCTTCCAATGAATAAGCCAACTTATCTGATGGGAGTAGGAACACCAGCAAATATATTAGAAGCTGTAGACAGAGGAGTAGATTTTTTTGATTGTGTTTACCCTTCCAGAAACGGAAGGCATGGACATGCCTATACAAATCATGGGAAAATGAATCTATTAAATGCCAAATATGAGTTAGACGACAAACCAGTTGAAGAGGGGTGTCAGTGTCCCGCTTGCAGGTATTATAGCAGAGCATATATCCGTCATTTGCTGAAAGCGAAAGAAATGCTGGGGCTGCGTCTGTTAGTACTTCATAACCTGTATTTTTACAATACAATGATGGAAGAGATTAGACAAGCAATTCGGGAGAATAGATATCAGGCTTATAAAAAAGCTAAATTAGATGGATTCAAACAAGGTGAAAGGCAGTTATAGAAAGAGCAGATATCAGAAATAAAGTAAATATAAATAAAGACTAAAGTATAGGAGGAAGAAACATGAATTATTTACCATTTTTACAGCAGGCAGCAGAGGCTTCAACTGCACAGCAGACAGGTGGTGGAATGACAGAGATGTTAATCTCATTTGTACTTCCACTGGTTATATTATTCGGTGTAATGTACTTTTTTATGATGCGTCCCCAGAAAAAACAACAGCAGCAGCATGATGCATTGATAGCATCCATTGAACCAGGAGACAGTGTATTGACTTCGAGTGGATTTTATGGAGTGATTTTGGATGTTATGGATGAAATTGTAATTGTAGAATTTGGAAGTAACAAAAACTGCAGAATTCCAATGAAAAAAGAAGCTATTATTGAGGTAGAAAAAGAGAAAAAATAAAATAACAAAAGAGTTAGGAAATATTTTTAGCATATGTTCCTAACTCTTTTTGTTTTATAAATTCTGTTTTGCTTCCTTTAATGTTTCCAAAATAGAATAAGGAATTTTTAGATTTCCTTTGCCGGTACCGAGATGAATCAAAGGTTTATTTGTACCATGGAAATCAGAACCTCCAGTCATAATTAAATCATATTTATCAGCATATCTTCTTATCATGTCCTCATCGGATTCTGTATTGTTGGAATAGATGGTTTCAATTCCCATTAAACCGTGGTTTTTTAAACGGTGAATAAGAGCATCTAATTCTTCTTCTGGTAATTGATACACCATAGGATGTGCCAGTACAGGAATACCGCCAACAGACCGAATCAGGTCAATGCCATCTTCTGGAGAGATATATTTTCTTGGGACATAATAAGGCCCGTCTTCTCCTAAATATTTTTCAAATGCCTCGCTTAGGGTTTTGACATATTTTTTTTCAAGAAGCAGTTTGCCAAAATGAGCACGTGTAATAACAGCATCACCGGAAAGTGTAAGAAGTTCTTCCATTGTGATATCAATGCCTGCATTGGAAAGATTTTTCACCATTTTTTCATTTCTTGTAGAGCGTTCGGCCTGAGCATCATCTAATGCTTTTGCAAAGGCAGCATTTTCATAATCAATCATAAATCCAAGCATATGGATATCTCTTTTTTTGTACTCTAATGATAATTCTACTCCTGGAATAACTTCAATATTCTTGCCATTTTTAGACATCTCCTCACTGTGTTTCACTGCACGTTTTACACCTTGTATTGTATCGTGGTCCGTAAGTGCAAAGGCGGCAAGATTTTGTTTCCAGGCTTCTTCTGTCAAGTCTTCCGGTGAAAATGTACCATCAGATGCGTTAGAGTGAACATGTAAATCAATATATTTCATAATTATCCTCCTAAGGTGTGTGATATAAAAAACATATCTTTATCCTAGCATGAAATTTGTAAAAAAACAACCTTCTAAAACAGTCATATTTTTTTAAAAAAAGGATATATTGAAATAGAAGAGCATAGAGTATTTATGCAGGGAGGAGGTGTGCCGGTTGGAGAGAACAGGTCAAAAAACAGCATATACAAAATCTCTTGCAATCATTGGAAGTCTTATTTTATCTTATGTCATATCCTTTTTACTTATTGTTCTGCTTGCTTTTATTTTGTTGAAATTAGAACCATCAGAAAAAGCAATTCAGGGATTAGTGATTGCAATCTATATTCTGTCAACCTTTGTAGGAGGATTTGTTATGGGAAAAAAGATGGAGAAAAAACAATATTTATGGGGAATGCTTCTAGGAGTTTGCTATTTTGCCATTATTTTTCTCATATCCTTTACATTACATAAAGATATTACAGGGGCAGCAGGAAGCCTTATTACAGTATTTATCATGTGTGTTCTTGGAGGGACATTAGGAGGAATGATTAGCTGATCCTGAAAAAATGCTTTCCATATCACACATTCTATGTTATACTAGAGAAAGATGGCTTTTGGCCAATCAAAAGTAAAATGAAAAGGCAAGAGGAGGTACTTACAATGAAACATGTAAAAACATTAACAACAAGGAATTTACAAGAATCTGTAAAAAAAGGTGGTTGTGGAGAATGTCAGACATCTTGTCAGTCAGCTTGCAAGACATCTTGTACAGTAGGAAACCAAAGTTGTGAAAATAAATAATTTACGGCGATACATAGCCAGGTTTCATATGTAGTAAGAAGTATCAACGTATTGGTGTCAGAGGAATGGAGTGAAAGCCATGATACTATACGTTGATATTTGTTATGGAAAAAAGATGGTTAAGGCTGGTAAAACGAATATGAAGTGATTGGCAGATAGGCATAGCTGTTTTTCTGATAATATTACTCCAAAATTTCACAGCAGTCTGCTGCACCTGGGTTTGTGGAATATTTTCAGAAAAATATTTTATACTTAAATTTCAAAAACTTAATATTTTGTTGTAGAATAGAGCATACCAGAAAGAGAGGAAAAAAGTGATTCATCAATATAAAAACAATGGTTATAATATTGTCTTAGATGTGAACAGTGGAAGTGTACATGTTGTGGATGATCTGGTATATGATATTTTAGAATTATATGAAGTAGAGACAAAAGAAAATATCATAGATAAAATGGTCGAAAAATATACACAGCCTGCATATCAAATTGTGTTTGAAGAAGAAATAACACCCGAAGTGGTAGAAGAAGCAATAAAAGAGATTGAAATGCTGAAGGCAGATGGCACTTTATTTACAGAGGATACTTATAAAGATTATATTATGGATTTTAAAAAAAGGAGTACAGTAGTAAAAGCACTTTGCCTGCACATTGCGCATGATTGTAATCTGGCATGCCGCTATTGTTTTGCAGGGGAAGGAGAATATAAAGGGCATCGTGCACTTATGACCTATGACGTAGGTAAGAAAGCATTGGATTTTCTGATTGCCAATTCTGGGCAAAGACGTAATTTGGAAGTGGATTTCTTTGGCGGGGAACCTTTGATGAACTTTGATGTAGTAAAACAGCTGGTTGCATATGGAAGAGAACAGGAAAAAATACATGATAAGCATTTTAGGTTTACGCTTACTACAAATGGTGTATTATTAAATGATGATAGTATGGATTTTGCAAACAAAGAGATGGATAATGTTGTGCTTAGTATTGATGGAAGAAAAGAAATTCATGATTATATGCGTCCTTTTAGAAATGGGCAGGGAAGCTATGATCTGATACTTCCTAAATTTAAGAAATTTGCAGACAGCAGAAATCAGACCAAATATTATGTGAGAGGAACATTTACCCATCATAATTTGGATTTTGCAGAAGACATCATGCATTTAGCAGATTTGGGATTTGAACAGATTTCTGTAGAACCTGTTGTAGCACCAAAAGAGGCAGATTATGCTATTAGAGAAGAGGACATTCCGCAGCTTTGTAAAGAATATGATAAGCTGGCAGGAGAATTGATAAAACGCAGGAATAATGGTAAAAAAGTGAATTTCTTTCATTTTATGATTGACTTATCAGGAGGACCATGCGTAGCAAAGCGTTTGTCAGGATGTGGTTCAGGAACAGAATACCTTGCTGTGACACCGTGGGGGGATTTGTATCCATGCCATCAATTTGTTGGTAATGAAGCATTTCTTATGGGGAATGTGGAGGAAGGCATTACCAAAACAGAAATAAGAGATGAATTCAAACTTTGCAATGTTTATGCAAAGGACAAATGCCGTGAATGTTTTGCAAGATTCTATTGTAGCGGGGGATGTGCTGCAAACTCATATAATTTTCATGGTAAAATCAATGATGCTTATGATATTGGCTGTGAATTACAGCGTAAAAGAATTGAATGTGCCATTATGATGAAGGTAGATGAAGCAGCAGAAGAAGAAAATATATTCTAAAGTGTAATGGTTTTAAATAATATCTGTCATACTATAGAAGGAATAGGAGAGAAAGACAATGAAAGAAAAGAGAAATGGGTGGCTGCAGCTATTGCTGGTCGTAATGGTAGGTGCAGTTCTTGGATGTACATCCTTTATTGGTTTTGGAAAGGGAAGAACAGGAAGTATTCAAAATATCAATCTGGGGCTTGATTTGGCTGGTGGTGTAAGTATTACTTATGAAGCTGTAGGAAATAAAGTCACAGATGAGCAGATTGCAGATACAATTAATAAATTGCAAAAACGTGTAGATGATGTGAGTACAGAATCTGCTGTTTATAAAGAGGGAAGCAATCGAATTAATGTAGATATTCCTGGTGCAAAAGACGCAAATGCAATCTTGCAGAGATTAGGAAATGCCGGATATATTATTTTCATTAAAGAGAGTGATTTAAAAGAATATCTGGAGAATCCGGATGCAGTAAGTGTGGTTGGGCAAAAACTGGCAGTTGACAAACAAGAACTTTATGACAAAGATCTTGTGATTATGGATGGAAAAAATATTTCAACAGCTAAGGCAAATACTTATACACAGGGAACAGAGACGAAGCATGTAGTTGATTTGGAATTAAATGCTTCAGGTACAAAAAAATTTGCAGCAGCAACAAAAGAATCTATAGGAAGCAATATCTCTATTATTTATGATGGAACAGTAGTTTCAAGTCCAACTGTGCAGAGTGCGATTACAGATGGTAAGGCAGAAATCAGCGGCCAGGAGAGTTATGAGGCAGCAGAAGAGTTAGCCTCTACAATCCGTATTGGTGCACTTCCTGTAGAATTACAGGAAATTCGTTCTAATGTAGTAGGAGCGAGGCTGGGTGTTGATGCCATTCGTACAAGTTTATTAGCTGGTGTGATTGGATTTGCATTAATTATCCTGTTTATGATTGTAATGTACCGTATTCCAGGTGTGGCAGCAAGTCTTGCATTAGCCATTTACGTATTGGCAACATTTATTACCTTGAATGGATTTGATGTGACATTGACACTTCCGGGTATTGCAGGTGTTATTTTATCTGTTGGTATGGCAGTAGATGCCAATGTTATCATATTTACGAGAATTAAGGAAGAAAATGCTGCCGGAAAATCAGTGGAAGCTGCTATTCAGGCAGGATTTGACAAAGCATTGTCAGCTATTGTAGATGGTAATGTAACAACATTAATTGCTGCTGTTGTACTTTGGTTAAAGGGTTCTGGTACAGTAAAAGGTTTTGCACAGACCCTTGCAATCGGTATTGTAATTTCTATGATAACAGCATTATTTGTTACTAAATTTATTTTGAAAGCCCTATATAATATTGGGTTTAGTGATGTGAAATTTTATGGTGTGCAGAAGGCAGGAAAAACAATTAAATTCACAAAACATATGGTGAAATTTTATGCTATTTCAGCAGTGCTTATATTAATTGGTGCAGGTGCATTGTTCTATAACAAAACTTCGATTGGAAATATTTTAAATTATGGTTTGGATTTCATGGGGGGTACATCTACAAAAGTTGTATTAAATGATTCGATAACAGATGATACAAAGAAGGAAATGGAAAAATTATTTACAGACATTACAGGAAGTACACCAGAACTTTCAGAAGTGGAAACAGAAAATGCAATGGTTGTAAAAACAGCAGAATTGTCATTAGACCAGAGAACAAAAGTAGAAGAAAAATTGATTGAAACTTATGGTGTGACAGAAGATCAGATTACAGCAGAAAGTATCAGCGGTACAGTTAGTAATGAGATGCGTCAGGATGCCATTGTTGCAGTGGCAATTGCAACTGTTTGTATGTTAATCTATATCTGGATCAGATTTAAGGATATTACATTTGGTGCCAGTGCAGTACTAGCATTGCTTCATGATGTTTTGGTTGTATTAATGGTATATGCTGTCACAAGGATTTCTGTGGGTAATACATTTATTGCCTGTATGCTTACTATTGTTGGTTACTCTATCAATGCAACAATTGTTATCTTTGATAGAATTCGTGAAAATAGAAAAGCACAGAAAAAATCCGAAACTTTGGAAGATGTTGTGAACGCAAGTATCAGCCAGACATTGAGCAGAAGCATTAACACCTCTTTGACTACTTTTATTATGGTAGCTGTACTGTTTGTATTAGGTGTTGCTTCTATGAAAGAGTTTACATTGCCATTAATGGCAGGTATTATCTGTGGTGGATATTCTTCGATTTGTATTACTGGTGTATTATGGTATAGTCTTAAGAAAAACATCAAGAAAAGTGATGTAAAAATTGTAGAGACGAAAAAGAAATAGTAAAGATTATAAATTGTGAAACAGTGAATTTTGTATCAAGATAAAAATCCTTTGGTTTGTGCCAGAGGATTTTTCTTTACAATAAATTTTGTTTTGCATTGTGTTTTCAAAGGGGCTGTCGGTTAATACCGATTTTTAACCCTCTAAATCAGAAATAAGAATA
>CAYRAV010000028.1:0-37086 GCA_964422365.1 uncultured Lachnospiraceae bacterium
CAAAATAAAAACTTCTGTCTTATGATTACTGATATATTCCCTGTTTCTATACAAGCTATATAGTATCATTTCTAAAATTAAAAACATAATAAAATTCCATAAAAGTTCTTCTCCTATTATGATACCATTACTATATACAATACTCTTCAAATCAAATTGTAATTGCTCTTTTGTACCAATATTTATTCTAACAGTATTATACTCGCAACTATTAGGCAATCGAATCATATTCTTGCCATCATGTACCCTTTGAAGAATTGACTTATCTTCTGAAAACTGTTCGTTATTCGCATAATATACTCGTATACTATCCTCACTTGATAGATGATGAATTTCAATAAAAATATATTTATAACTTTGTGCAATATCTAAATCCAATATTCCCGGCTCTGCAGTTGTACTTACAAGTGTGTTTCCTTCTGTTTGATATCCTGCTATTGTCATTTGTTCTAATGACTTGACCTCACATTGAGAATTACCAAATGCCAAAGAAAATCCATAACATTTTATATATGAAACAATAATTGTTGCTATTATGATCAATGTAATTGTCACTATATTTTTTATTTTCTTATTTTTCATCATCAACCTTCTTTCTAACGAATTAATTTCGATATTGTAAAAGCCTGAAAACAGCCGACTGCAGAAACCAAATAAAAATAAATCGCCAGCTAAAACAACTAAAATATGTGCCCTAAAATCCTCGAATTATTATACACAAATTTTGATAAAATTGATTTTTCAGACTTTATAAATATTCCTATGTATAAAATAGTATATATTTAAAGGAAACCGAAACCTGTTGTCATATCTGCTTCTCTAGCTGCAATTGGTGCAATTAATTTTTCTATGTATGCTGAATCATGCTGTCCATTGTCATCTATCTGGATTGGAATATTATAATTATTCTTCTGTGTGGTCTTTTGAACCATCATTATCAATTATGTAATCACATTGTAGATAGTTGTTTTTTAGATTTTCTACTACTTTTTCAATGCTTTTTTCTTCGTTGTATGCTGGATAATGATTAGTACTTTCAATTGCACCTTCTTCTTAATTTATACTTAGAATATTTAGATATTTTTTTCTTATTTACTCTCTCTTTCTCTTATATACTTCCACTAAACCTTCATCTACCATTTTAGTCATTATATATCCTGTAAAAATAGTTATTCCAAATAAAAATATAAACATTATAACATATTTTCCCTCATTCTGCATCCTCTGAAGTATTTGACTATTTTGCAGCCAATGCATTGCAACTACCAGATGCCACAAATATATCTCATATTGATATTTTGCTATCCATTTCATAATTTTTACAATAACATTTTTTTCATTATACTCAATACTTGCCACAGCCACTAACAAAACACCCAAAACTATAGCCAAAAAACTATGCCATGTATAACCAGACCAATTATTTGTGTGTATTCCATATTTATAACCTGAAACACATAACAAATATAAGAATATAAAACTTACAATGATCATAAACAATTGTATTATTTTTTTAATTTTGAAATCTTTTTCTTCCATACAATATGCTACAAACATACCAATTGTAAAATTGTCCAAAACGGTTAAAATGAAAAACGATCTACCTGCCCAAAACGCTAACTCGGGCTTTTTCATAAATTGGTATAAAATAATATATATTACAAATTTTGCCACAACAGTTTCAAAAATAGTTAACAATAAAAAACAAATATAATTCTTTTTTAACATTTTATATAAAACAATTACTATATAATAAAATTGTACTGTTATTGCCATTGTCCACAAAACCCCATTAATACTTCCAGAATATTTTGGACTCAAATTATGAAGCAAGAAAATATGTAAAAGATAATCTCCTAAATTAGAAAAATAAAACACTCCTGAGCCTAAGATTGTAAATAAAATAATATTTATATAATACCCTGGTAGTATTCTCAAACACCTTCGTTTAAAAAAAGGTAAAAATTCAATTTTTCCTTTATCTTCTGTATTTTTCAGTGTGTAATAAATTCCAAAACCACTCAACAGAAAAAACAACGTAACACCTATTTCTCCCCCCAATGATATAAAGTCTTTAATTATTGCACAATTAATAACAGCTTGACCACTTAATACCCAAAAATGATATATCATTATCCATAAAATTGAAATTGCCCTTAATATATCAACCCCAACAACTCTCTTTTGCTTCATTTTATACTTCCTCTCTTCATTTCTCTCTATAGAATTTTCGATATCAATTTATCATTTCATCTTAACTCTATATCCAATACTGAAAATACAGTCGATAACTGTATATTATAACAGTCATTATTACTATCATTTGAATATTCTGAAACTTGCCTTTTAATTTAATCTATAATGAATCAGTTGTCAAGACAAAAATCTGAGATTTTTATAATAAACGTAACATAGTTCAGCCCTACAGAAATAATTGTGCAATACGCATCTGGGAGCTTACTCACTAAGGGCATATTGTACAATTGTTTCTATAGGGCAGATGCCCGACATGAATCATTTACCAGCCAAACTGTAAATTTGAGGTAATAATGTACATTCTGGGAAATTATGACTGGCATGGCTGAACTGTTACTAATAAACTAATATATTGACTGGTTACTGGTGGAAGATGGTACAGCCTTCCCTAATCTCAATCGATGATTAATAGCTTTACCATTCTGAATGTTTTTTACAAGCATTGATTACCATAGCGGTATCTAGGATGCCATCAATGTCCAACCCACGATACAACGGTTGTACCAGTCTATAATAGCTGTTTAATATAGGAAACTGCGTTATAATAGTCTTAATTTATGAGTTCATTATATAATTATTTCTTCAATATCATAACCAACCTACGTGGTAAGTAAGTTAATTTCCAAAAAAATGAATTTTTGATAGCCATATAATTATTATAATTTAGTTCCTTCTCATAACTCAAATTACTATTTTCTTCCTGTAATTTATTATTGTTCAACTTCAGTTTATTATTCTCTGCCTGTAATTCTTCACTATCTCTCCTTAATTCTTCATTCTCTACCTTTAATTCTTCATTCTCTCTCTTTAATTGTTCATTCTCTACCTTTAATTCTTCATTCTTTGCTTTTAATTCTTCACTATCCGCTGCCAAACTATCCAATTCATATACTATATCACTAGAAAGACAACTTTTTTCTATACCTATTTTTACATATTGAGTGTTACTCTCAATGTCAAAATAATAAATCTGAGAGTCATTATTTTCAAATAAAATCAAATTATCCTTAATTTCTTTTCCATTATGTGAACTTCTTATTAGTTTGTACTGTCTGCCATTATATCCAGTTTCCATATTTATTTTTACAATACAGGATTTTATAGCAGGATCAATTCGTATATTTTTTACACCAATTGGTAAATTAATAAAATATTCATTCTGTTCTGTTTTCTGTTCATAAAAAGAATTTTTTTCAGAAAATCCATTACCATAATCTAAATAAACTTGAATACAATTAGTTTTAATGTTTTCTTTATTCTGCTCAATCTCATCAATTACTAAATATCTTTCCTTTAACATTACCGGATATGCATTTTTTAGCTTATCTAAATTCCCTCTTACATAAACTTGAAAATTATTCTCCATTGCCCAGAATAATTCTTGTTCTTCCTCTGTTATTTCCATTACTTTGAAGATATTAATCTCATCTAATATATCCTGACGACCAGAAGTAAAAATATAATAAACCAAACAACGGAACAATATAAATTTAGATGGTATTGGAAAATTGAATGTCCACTCATAATCAATCATATTCCATTTTTCTTCTTCATCTATTATAATATTTCGGGGAATTGCATCAATATTTGCCATTGCAAATGCTTCCGTATTACTTGGAATATCAATATCTCCAAATATTCTTTTAAATTCATTAGTCATCTCAAATGAAGTAATTTCAGAACACCCTTTGATAAATTTGAAATATCTTTCAATCTCTTCAATCCACTTTAGGAATTGACCACTTTTTAATAAAAAGTCTATTCTACTCTCCAAGGTAGAACCTTTGATAAATTCAAATTGTAACTTTTTATTGTCCCGTCTGCATCTATTAATACCTAATTGAGAAGTATCCATGTGTTGTTCCAGCAATTTATAACTCTCATAAATGTTATTTAAATGTTCACCTGCTTCTTCTGTTATAGCAATTTTTTCTACAACTTCTTTCCCATTTTTTAAAACTATATCTGTTCTAACATCTAACTTTGCATCACGTTCATTATATTTTATATAAATTTGATTTGTAAATATATCATTCGCCTCATTACTTAATATTAGTAAATACGAATTTGAAAAAAATGGATACATTCCATTATCAATTATATTATCATAAACTTTTTCCTCATCAAAAAACTGCATTCTTTCCTGATCATAATTTTTTATATTATCACAAAGCTCCCCTTTGCTTGGTAAATATTGATCAGAAAATAACATTAAAGGTAATTTATAATCTGGATATGGATAATAAAATCTACTTTCTTTAAAACCTACTTTTTCTGACATTTTTTCTAACTCAGCCTTTGAAAATGTCCGTACTCCTTTTGTATTAGAATAACTTTCCAGACTTTCAAAATATTTTTCTAAATGATCTTCTTTGCATCCAGCCCAATATTTTAAACCAAATTTGTTTTCAATAGCAATAATTACTTTTCCATTTGGTTTCAAATGTTTTTTTACAGTCTTTAAAAAATTTTCATAAGGATTGTTTCCATTAATATAACTAGATGCATATTCTAATACTCCGATTAATGTGATATAATCATATTCTTCTTCTATATGCTTTTCAATATCTTCAAAATTTCCTACTATAATTTCAACATTATTACATTTTTTATTGCGATGTGCATTTATTTCACTTCTGCGTTTTGATAGCTCAATACAAGTAACATTAGATACCTTTTTAGCCAATGTCCCAGTAATTGCACCACACCCTGCACCTATTTCTAATACAGAATCTGTATTTTTAAAAGGAATCCATTCAATAATATTTCCCCTAAGTGGTGATAAATGATATAAAAAAGACCACTCATATTTATCAGCAATAATATCAATAAATTCCTTTTCATCATGTTTTCTTACGATTTCAAGTAATTCCTCTTCAATATTACCTTCGCTATAAAAATCTTTTCCTGAATAGTAAGAATAATTTAACTTTACATTACCTATTTTATTTTCAGACATTTTACTTTTTCCCCTCTCATTTTATTATCACTGTTGTGTTCATATCATAATATCCTGTTGTATTTTTATCTGATATTACAGTTATATTAAACACATCATACAATCTATGGTATACGGTAAATTCTCCATCCTTATACCCTGTACAACCCAATGATAACAAATATTCCCCACCTTGCAGACTCATATTCTGAGTAAATGAAATTTCACATATATTTCCTTCTTCTGAATTTTTGCAGTATACTTTTTCATACATAGTATTTGTTCCTGTAATTTCTGTTCCCTTTAAATCCTTTATCGTAAAAGCAAATATAGGTTCTTGTACTGCTGCTAAAAACTTTACTTTCAATTTAATAGTAAATTCTGTATTTTTTTGAATGTTATTTGTTATGTTCCCTTCTTCATCCACCATACAATAATCTATAATCTCTGCCAAATTACTTCCATACGAATTAATGTTAGGATTTAATTGCATTTGTTGCTTCCAAAACACAAATTCCTTATCAATTCCATTATTATCTTTCTCATTCTTTGTGGATATTTCACTATCAACTTGATTTACTAAAACCTTTTTATATAAATCTACAATCTCTTTTGGTTCCCCCTCAGCTAATTTTTCTCCCTTATTGAGCAAAATTACTCTATCACAATATTTACTAATACTGCTCAGATCATGGCTTACAAACAAAATGGTTTTCCCTGCTTCTTTGAATTCCTCAAATTTATGATAACATTTTGCCTGAAAAAAAACATCTCCTACTGATAATGCCTCATCTACAATCAATATTTCCGGATCAATATTAATTGCTACTGCAAATGCAAGTCTGACAAACATACCACTGGAATATGTTTTTACCGGCTGATGCACAAATTCTCCAATATCTGCAAATTCTAGAATATCTTCTAACTTTGCATCAATCTCTTCCTTAGAAAATCCAATCATGGTTCCATTTAAATATACATTTTCGATTCCTGTATACTCCATATTAAAACCTGCTCCCAATTCTAATAATGCTGAAATCCTGCCATTCACTAAAACTTGACCCTTTGTTGGATTTAGCACACCTGTAATAATCTTTAGTATTGTAGATTTTCCCGATCCATTTGTTCCTATTATTCCAACGGTTTCTCCTTTGTTTACTTTAAAACTTATATCTCTTAATGCATAATGTTCTTGATATCTCTTTTTTTTTGTTAAGCCTAATGCTTCTATAAAACGATCTTTAGGTCTATCATATAATTTATACATTTTACCTATATCATTAATTTCTATTGCATAATTTCCCATAACTTTTCCTCTCTAAAGCACATCAGCAAAGTGAATCTTTAATTTTTTAAACACTGTTATCCCTATAGCAAATAATATAAGAGATACAATCCAAAAGTATATAGTTTCTCCTATATGTTCCCAAAATCCTATTTTATATAACAAGGAATCTCTATATCCTGAAACTACATAGTACATTGGATTTATTTTTAATATCCATCGGAATTGCTGTGGTATCATAGTATCCTGCCACATAATTGGTGTCATCCACATACCAACTTGAAGAACTATCGAGATTATTTGTCCTAAATCTTTGAAAAACACTAGAACTGAACATGTCAAATATGACAATCCCAAATTCAAAGCAATCATACAAACTGAATAATAAATAATCTGTAATGTATAAGCACCTGGCATATAGCCATTGCAAGCATATATAACAATCAAAACTATTAAAAAAAACAAGTGTACATATAATGCTGATAACATCTTTACAATCGGCAGTATACTAATCTTAAAAACTACTTTTTTGACCAGATAACTATAATCTTGCATACTATTCATAGCAGCATTAAGACTATCAGAAAAGAAAAACCATGGTATTAATCCTGCTATTAACCAAAGTACATATGGATGTTGATCAATTGATTGTGTCCTAAATCCCACTTGAAACACAAACCAATAAATCAAAACAGTAACTATGGGCTGAACAAAAGCCCATATAATCCCTAAATAAGAACCTGCATATTTAGTTTTAAAATCATTTTTTGCCAATGTTACAATTAATTTCTTATTATCTGCTATTTCTTTTAAATACCATAATAATTTCTTATAATTTATAAAAATAGCTATTAGAGTTAAATCAAGTAAACTACTCCAAATAAATTTAAATAAAAGTTCCTTGCCAAATAAACTACTTTCTACAAAACTTTCTATATCCCATTGAGTAATATCTAAACAGATATATGCATCTGTCCCATTTGTTTTTAACTCTATATAATCATCCTTGTAATTATAAGCCTCTATCATATTATCTGATATAATAGACTTTTTTAAATCTAATGGTATTGTTTGTGTATATTTATCATATCTTAATAGGATTTCTTCTATTTTTACCGTAGTTGCCATATCTCCAAAATCCAGCCTTATTAAATTACTGCTGCTTGGCAGATTAAAAAGTACTGTTCCATTTTCGCTTATTCTTTTTTCGGAATCATTTTCTGAAAATTCTTCCTCTTCACTATAATATAACTGATATTCTATATTTTGTCTGGATGAAATTTTGATGTCTAACTGAACATTTTGATTATTGCCCAAAGTAAAATAATTAAATATATAAATATTACTTACAACTATGAATGCAAGGCATATTATAGTAAGCACTATTTTTTTCATCATCATCATTAGCTCCTTTTTTTCATTAAAAATTCTGTAACTTGAATTCCGCTTTTAGCTGTGCAATAACGTTCCTTCACTTCTGAATTTGCTTTTGCTGCTAAATCTTGGCGTAGTTCTGATGAAAAAATCATTTCTTCTAAAGTCTTTTTCCATTCTTGCTTTGTTTTACATAAAAATCCATTTTCTCCATTTTTTATTACCAACTCTAGTTCAGAGTTATAACTTGCCACTGTCGGAACTTCCACTAGTGCAGCCTCCATCCATTTATTTTCAGATTTACAAGTATGAAAAAAAGTATCCTCTAATGGCATAAGATTAATATCAATCTTAGCTATTTTATAAGGAAGCTGTTTCCAGTCTATAAAATCAAATTTCTCAATTCTTTTTTCATATTTCATAAATCTTTCATCTAAATTTAAACATCCTCCTAATTCCAAGCAAACTTTTGGATGATTTTCTAAAATATCCAAAAGTACATCTGATATTAATTCAAAATCTGCATCATGTGTTTTAGAACCACTAAAATATCCCAAAATTATTCGATTTTCATCTTTTTTTATCTCCGTCTTTGCTTTTTGTGAAATCATATACATTTCCATACTTGCTACATTTCTATTCACCAAAACCTCTTTTTGTGGAAAATCTTTTTCTATTGCTTCTTTCATGTTCTCTGTTGATGTAATAAAAGCATCTGCCTGTTTCATGCATTTTAAGATATTGTTGCAATACTGTTCAAACCCTTTATACTCTGGATCTTTTAAAAATTCCAATGATTTTATCTGTTCAAAATTAAATATATAATCATCAATATCATAAAAAACCATCTTATTTTGGGAATGAAACTTCGCTATCAATTCAGATAACTTATCATTTTGAATTGCTCTATAAATCACTAAACATTCATATTGAGAAGCATCTATCATTTCACACCCTGCCAATTCCACAAAATCATAATCTACCCCTTGGAATAATAATTCTTCTCCTAAATGTTCCCCTCTATATCTAGAAGAAAAAGTAATATATTCTGTTAAAATTAATACTTTTTTTCCTTCATTATACTGTATATAACTATCTGCAAAGTTAACAATTTGATCAATAGCAGCTTGAGCATTAATTTTATCTATCACTAATCCTTTGTCATACTTTCTAATTCTTTCTGCCGGTGCTCCAAGATTGAAAGAAACAATTGGATATTGTAATTGCATAATTTCCTCTGTTGTAAATGAAAATGTTTCTGGCCAAACAGAACTTATCATAAAAATATCTATATCATTCTTTAAGATTAATTTAGGCAACATATCAAATGTATATTCTCCCACTTCTATAAAATGGGAATTATGAATCTCCTCCTGTGATGAACCTATTAAAACAATATTAATATTTAGTTTTCTATTTTCAATTATTTGTAACATTTCTTTTACTATATCCAGTCCTTTATGCTTAGATAACACCCCTAATAATCCAATATTTAAAGTAGATGTAATTTTGTTTCTACGTTCTAATTTTTCTATATAAGAAACTTTATGTGGTATTAATACAATGTTCTCCAAATCATTATACACCTTTTTTAAAATATCTTCTGAATTTTTAGAAAACACAATGATTTGAGTACATTGGCTCAAAAACATTCCCCAGTTTTCACGCCATGTTTTCATGCTTTGAGATTCTAAATATTGCATTGTCTGATTATTTTTTGCACAATTTTCACACTTTTTGCCTTCTGGTAAATCACAATATTTTCCGTTAAAATCTATTAAATTAACCCCTGGGCATAAAGAATAAAAGTCATGAAGCAAATAAATTACCTGTAATTTATATTGTTTCTTACACTTTAATATTTCATCTAATAAATCATAAATATTAGGATAAGTAACTAATTCATTTACATAAATTGAATTCACTTTCAAATCAGTAATAATACTCTCTAAAACTTCTATCTCTTCAAATGAATATTCAATTTTATATCCTTTTTTCTCATATTCAAGTCGATATTTACTTATATTAACATCATATTTTACTACTAGCAAGTTACTTCCAAATTCTAAATCCTCTCTTTTTCTTTTTTCCAAATATGAAGTTGCTCCTCCACCCAAATTATGATTAAATGCTAAATTCACTTTGGTATCATCCATTGATAATAATAATTTTAGAAGAATATATTCTCTAATATCTTTATTAATATCTTTTTCACAATATTCAGCAACATCTTTATTATAATTTGGATGTTTATTTAATAAAATCTTTCCATTTCTTTTCAACAATTTCTTTTTCTCTTCTGATAAAAAACTTCCCCCATGCTTATGATATACATATAAATTTTCCACATGCACATTTTTATAGCCTGCCTCAATTGCTCTTTGACACCAATCATTCTCTTCTCCATATCCTTTTGAAAAACTTTCTTCATCTAAAAAACCAACTTTTCTTAGAGCTTCTTTATTCATCCCCATACAAAAACCAACTCCTGTTGGCATTTCTGCATAACGTGGTTTTATCAGTTGAAACACTTTATCAATATGAGCCAGTGGCATGCCTTCAAATATTTCATTATCAACAGCAAATCTTGGGAAACTACATATTGTACCACAGTTTGTAAATGGTGTAGAACTAGCTACTTTCTCCTGCATAATAATCGGATACATTAACCGTTCTAGCCATTGTTCAGGTAATTCAACATCAGAATTTACTAATGCCACATGATTTTCTGTTAATTTCAATGCTTTGTTCACAGATTTAACAAAACCTAAATTTTCACTATTATTAATTACTATTGTTTCGCTGCTTTGTTCAGCATATTCTTTTAAAAACTTATCTACTCTTTCATCCGTACTTTTATCATTTACCAAAAATAACCTATATTTCATGGCAGTCTTTTCAATACTGCTAAATAATTTTTCAAAATACTCATATCCATTATATATTGGAATAATTATATCAATAGTGTCATAAAATATTGTTCTATCAAAATCCATTTTATCTGCCGAATTATTTCGTAAAAATTCAGCAAAATCTATCCCATAAGACAAATCTTCTTGTAATTCCAATTTTGTTTGTTTGATATTATATAATACATTTTTTAATGTTCCTGCTTTTAGATATTTAAAAAATTTATATATATTTTTCCTATTGATCTTTTTCAACTTATTTTTCCAAGAATATTGTACAATATTTAATAACTGTTTATAATATATGCCATTAATTGAAAATTCCAGATATACATATAATTTCTCATTTGTTTTCAGTTGACTATTAAAAACAAAACCACTCAATTTTGCATTTTCACTCTTAAACTGTTCAAATACATCTAACCTTTTCACCCCATATACAATATTTTCTGATATATTAGTATTACGTCCAATCACTTTTAATTTTATATTTTCTAATTTAAATTCTTCATGAAATATCCAGCCAGCTATTGATAAATGATTATCTTTAAAATCAAATATATCAACATTGCACTTCCATTCTATATTTTTTTCCATACCATTCTCTCCTACTTATCTATTTTGCAGAATCTCTATAATACAAATTTTTAATTGGTCTTATATTAACATTAAATTTTGAATAATTTTATAACATATTTCGTTTTTATATGTGGAGGCTTTATAAAAAACTGCAAGGAAAATGGAGCAAATATGGCAAAAAATACTGCACCTGCTTCATAAAACAGCTCAAAGCCCCATAAGTCAAAAGTTCGAAACTTAATCAACAGACACTACTTATTCAATTTTATTTTTCTCACCAACTTTTTCGGTGTCCCCGCTCCATTTCGTATCACAAACTCCCTACACCGAATAAACCAGTTTAGTTTTCTATATAATAATATAGAACATCTTCCTTTCTTTTCCACCTTATAACTTACAACCTTAGGCAATTGTTCCACAAATCTTTCCACAATACCTTCCAATGTAAAATTCTTTTCTACATCAATTTCCACATTTCTTCTAATCTCTTGTACTTTATCTTGATTCTCTAAACACCATTCCAGTGCTTCTACCCATTCTTTTGTACTATTTCCACATAATATACCATTTCTTTTATCTTCCACAATATAATCATACGGAATCACATCACTGTATATGCCAACACATCCTATGGAACTGTATTCGATATACTTATTATAATGTTTTCCTCTATGGAATTCCGTATCTGGCATCGGTGCAAGTCCAATATCCCAATTCAGTTCAAAAAATCTTTTCTGATACTGTTCATAGTCTTCCTCATAAGGATAATAAGTTAATCCCAGCCTATCTATTAAATCAATTTTTGCTCCCATAAATTCTATATCTACTTCTTCTTTATGCTTTTCATAAAATTCTTCCATTGCCTGTTGCACAATCCGCTGTACATCTCCTGCTCGATCTACTGAACCGGCAAAACCTATCTTTAATTTTCTATTTTTTTTCTTGTGTACAGATGCAAAATTGTGTTTTAAACATGGTTCTTCCAAACGCAACACTTGTTTTGCATCACTTTTATATTTTTCAAGAATATGCCGCGATGGGCTAATAAAAACATCACTGTTTTTGATAAACCACCATACTCTCTTCCTTACTGCATCTTTATGGAAATAACCCGCAGAAAGTGAATCGGGAGCAATCTCAAACACATCATCATCTAATACATACAAAATGAGTTTTCTCGCTTTTTTACACTTTTTTGCAATTTTCCATTCCAACCATCTAGAACTCCGCACAAAGATAACCACATCCGCCCATTTGCATTGTTGTGTTGTTACACTCTGAACTTTACTATGGATAAACTCTATTTTCCCTTTTTGCTGCAAATAACTCATTTGTTCATACGCACATAACTTTACTGATGGAATAAAACTTTCATATAATAACAACACATTGGTCATTTTTATCTCCTATATTAAATTATATAAATATGTCATTCCTAATCGGCATCTTCTGATATGCCTTTTTTATCAAACAATATCAACAACTTATAAAACAAACCATTTATCACACTTTGACGATATATCCTTTTATCTCTTATCATCCTTACTCTTTTTATACTATGTTTTGTGTGCTAAAGTTTCTTTTAAATATATCTTTCTACTATTATACATTATTTCATCCAAAACTCAAGTGACTTTTGCTTAACATTTTCTTACATTCTTTTCGGACTTTATGGACCTGCTATTTATAAAAGCAGCTATTTGCTGCATTACAGCACAGACTCCGGGTAATACAACAGCATATTCAATCTGAATAATAATGGGGAAACACTTTTTCTAAAAACTTCTTAGGTGTATCTTTTCCATTCCTAATAATAAACTCAACATATCTTATCATCCAGCTCATCTTTCTATAAAACACCACAGGGTATTTTCCTTTTTTTCCCGCCTTATAAGTTAAAATCTCCGGAATCTGGTCTAGAAATTCTTTCACAATTCTCTCTAATGTAAAATTTTTTTTCATATCTGATTCTATATTTCTCCGGATTTTTTCTATCCTCTCCGGATTCTCTAAACACCACTCCATTGCCTCTATCCATTCTTTTGTGCTGTTTCCACACAATATACCATTTTCCCCATTTTTCACAATATAGGTATATGGAATTACATTGCTATATATCCCAACACATCCTATAGAACCATATTCAATATATTTATTATAGTGCTTTCCTCTATGAAATTCTGTATCCGGCATCGGCGCAAGTCCGATATCCCAATTTAGTTCGAAAACTCTTTTCTGATACTGCTCATAATCTTCCTCATAAGGATAATGGGTTAATCCCAGCTTATCTATTAGTTCTATCTTTGCTCCCATAAATTCTATGTCTGCTTCTTCTTTATGTTTTTTATAAAATTCTTCTATTGCTTCCTGTAAAGTTCTCTGTACATCTCCTGTTCGATCCACGGAACCGGCAAAACCTATTTTTAGTTTTCTGTTCTCTTTCTTTCTTGCAGATGCAGCATTATAGTTTAAACATGGCTCCTCCAAAAGCAGAATTCGTTTTGCATCCTTTTTATATTTTTCAAGAATATGCTTTGATGGACTAACAAAAACATTGCTGTTTTTGATAAACCACCATACTCTTTTCCTTACTGCATCCTGATGAAAGTAAACAGCAGAAAGTGAATCGGGAGCAATTTCAAATACATCATCATCTAATACATATAAAATTAATTTATCTGCCTTTTTACATCTCTTTGCGATTTTCCATTCCAGCCATGTAGAACTTCGTACAAATATCACTACATCTGCCTGGCTGCATTGGGCAGATGTTACTTCTTTTGCATCGGAACATGTAAAGGATATCTTTCCTTTCTGTTCTAACCATTTCATCTGCTCATACCCACACAACCGCACAGATGGAATAAATACATCATAAATCAATAATACATTTGTCATAATCTGCACCATGCCTATCAAGCACAAACTCTCTTTTATTTGACAGGCGGTCTCTTTCACCCCTTCTCCTAACTTTCACTATGTATCGCCAAACAGTACCATAATCTTATAAATCAAATCATCGGATTTTCTTTGCCTGTAAATATTGGGCTCTCTTATCATTTCAATCCTTTTTTTCATACTATGGGGACTATCTATTACCAAGTCCAGCCATTCACATTTTTTCCCTATAGGTTGGAATATTCTTTTAAATTCCTGATTCTGTCTGCATATCCGCCCTCTGTTTTTTCTATAATTTTTTATTCTGTATTTCCATTGTTCCACCCTTGATGTTCTTGCACCAATCGTATTGTTTCCATGCTGCCGGTACCAGATATATGCGTTTTCATCAAAATATACTTTTCCAAAACAGGCTGCAACTAAATAAAGCCACCAGTCATGCATTACTGTAAATTCCGGCAGCTCTTCTGACACCATTTCTATTAATTTTCTATTTACTACACAAGTACATCCTGTATTAATATTTTGAATAACAGCATTGCCAAAAGATGGTTTAAAGTTACGATGCAAAACGGCTGAAGTAATTGGGTTTAGTTCTGTATCTACCGGAATTGTATTGCCGCAATATAACAGAGGGATTTCTCTTTCTGTTTGGTTCTCCTCAAGATATTCAACAGCATGGGCAATTTTATCCTGCAGCCAATAATCATCCTGATCAGAAAAACTATAATAATCCATTTCCCGGTCTGCATGCTGTATCAGATCAAAAAAACTTCCGGCTGCACCTTTATTTTCTCCCTGATAATAAGAAATAGTATCATATCTTTTACTATACTGTTCCAGAATAGACAATGTTCCATCATCCGAACCATCATCCCGAATTAATATATAAATTTCTTTATAACTTTGGTTCAGTATACTATTAATCTGTTCAGATATATACTTTTCTCCATTGTATGCAGACATAAGCACTTGTACCTTTTTCACTTCACTGCCTCCCAGGTAATATTCTTATTTATCATTGTATACTCTGTTTTGGTTCTTTTCTTAAAATATACTTTTTTACATTATACATTATTTCATATAAAACTCAAGAGTCTTTTGCTTGACATTTTCTTACATTATTGCTTGTTATTTGTTTCTATAGGGTGGATGCCCTACATAAATAACCGCCAGAACCTTTCTGATTAACCCAAAATTTCTCCTCTGTCTCCTTATTGTTTCTCATTTATATTCACTTCTCTTATACACTTCCCTCATCACTTTTTCTACTTCCTCTATAGAAAATTCCTGTATCTTCTCCTGATTAAACTCTCCCATCTTCCTTCTTAACTCTTCATTCTCCTTCAATTTCCATATTGCATCCTTATATCCATTCACATCATTTTTTCCTACTAAATATCCGCCCTTCTTTGGTACAATCAAATCTACATTACCACGAATTTCTGATGCAATTACCGGCAATCCCATTGCCATTGCTTCCATGACTGCTACAGGCAGCCCCTCTTGTAATGACGGAAATACAAAACAATCTGCTTCTCTTAATAACTTTTTTACATCAGTGCGGTATCCGGTCAATATGACATGTTTTCGCAGGTATTCACTATTCTCGATTCTGTGCTGCAGTGTGTCTGCTAATTTTCCTTTTCCACATATCATATATACAATTTCTTCTTCCTGCAGCTGTTCCATAGAATCTAAAACGATGCTATGATTCTTTCTTTTACTAAGTTCTCCCACACTCATTAGTATGAATAAGTTTCTTCCAGAATCTATTCCCAATTTTTCTTTGATCATGCCTGCTAACAGTCTCCGCCCGCTTTTATCCTTCTGTACATTTCCCTTATACTGTTGTAAATGCATACCTATACCATGAATGAAATATACTTCACCATTCGTTCTAAGATGAAATGTTTTGGCTCTCTGATAATCTTCCTTATTCATTGTAATTAAACCATCTGTATATCTTGCCAGCCATTTTTCCACAGGATAAAAAACAAGCCAATTGACGAAAGGGGCACCCTTATAAAAATGAAATCCATGTGCTGTATAAATGACAGGTGCTGTCTTTGTATTTTTTGCTGCAAGACGTGCCAATACGGCACCCATTGGTGTATGGCAATGAACCAGCTGAAACCGCTCTTCTTCCATAATTTTCTTTAACTGTAAATATGCTTCTATATTTTCTTTTATATAAAATGGAGAACGAACAAAGTTAACTTGATGTCTTATAATACCACTATGATTAAGACGCTTATTGCTGTCTGTATATGTCGGCGTCTTATAATTTGTTGCGTAATGCACCTCATAACCCATTTCCTGTAATATTTTTACATTATTCATTTCAAATTGTGGCACGAATCCACTTATAGTTGTTACAAGTAAGACTTTTTTTTTCATAAGCTGCTCCTTCTTTGTAGACTCCTCTAATTGCTTGTTAGGTATTTCTGCATGATACTAAAAATTACTGAACTGCAAAACATTAGATTGATAACGGTGAGTGTTTCCGCAGGAACTATGATAGCACTACCCAATCAGCACTTTTTTCCCCTCAAATGCAAATCCATACTTCCGTATTTTATCCTCCTGGATTCCCTTTGCCGCCAGATCTGCCGCATATTGTTTTTCCTCAATCTGCTCTAATGCCGCTGATACCGTATCAGCAAGGGTGTCCTCATCCTCTTCATCATGTACCTTAAATTCTAAAATGAACGCATCCTCTTCCCTGTTTTTTGGCTCCAAAACCACATCGTACCTTCCAAAACCGCTTTCCCTGTTGGACAGGAGACTGTAACGGTCCTGTAATTCTACCATCAGCCCGAGAACAAATCCATGGTAAAACCGTTCCGGCTCCGTGTATTCCGAAGGATGGTTTCCGGTATCGAAATAGCTGAAGGTATTCAGTGCCACACGGTTCATGTAAGTATTCATTGCCTTTACATTCCCCTGAAGCAGGGCTTTGATAAAATCATTGTAGGCTGATTTGCCTGCTTTGGAAAACCAGCTTTTTATCATTCTCCGGAACATAAAACGGACTTCATTGTTGGTCAGCATAAGTTCATAAACACAGGCACCCTCGTCCGGATCCTGCTTCACATTCTGCACTTTTAAATACCCACTGGCAACAAGAAGACTCCAGACTGCATCCTCATCCTCATCCAGATCACTAAACACAATCTGCTCATCCATTTCCATATAAAATACATTCCCCCGCAACAGATCCTCCATTATTTCCTTTACATCCGCACTGCCCTCCCGAATCAGTTTCCCCACCAGACTGTTAGAGCTGGTATTTGCCCAGTAGAGTTTGAACTGTTTCTTGTCCAGATAGTTAATAATTGACCATGGATTATAAATATCCGTAAAACTGCCAAAGGTAAATCCATCATACCAGTGTTTCACATCCTCTTTTCGTTCAGACAAGCCAAACTGCTCAAGTGATTCAAATACCTCAGGTTCTGTAAACCCAAAACAAGCTGCATATTTTTCAGAAGTAGTAGTAACTACTTCCAAATTATTTAAATCTGAAAAAATGGATTCTTTGCTTACCCTTGTAATCCCTGTCATAATGGCACGTTCCAAATAGGGATTGGTTTTAAATGTAGCATTAAACATATTCCTAATAAAGGATACCAGTTCTTCCCAGTAGCCATTCACATATGCCTCCTGCATTGGTGTGTCGTACTCGTCCAGCAGGATAATGACTTTTTTCCTATAATGCTGGAACAGATAATTCGACAACCTGTGGACTGCCATAGCAGCAACATCCTCCGGCATATCTGATTTTTGTTCTGTGACATTTGTAAAATCCTGTTTTTCATTTTCTTTCAGTATATCAGAATTCATAAGTTCCCAGTACTGATTATATAAATCTGCAATAATTTGGCAGATTTTTCTTTTCGTTTTATCATAACTTTTTTCCTTCACATTGGCAAAGGATACCGCAATCACCGGATAAGTCCCCTGCAGATTGCGGTATTCCTCATGCTCCCAGATGGAAAGTCCTTCAAATAAATCCGCATGGCCGGCATAACGGTTGGAAAAGAACTGTTCCGTCATGCTCATGGTCAGGGTCTTTCCAAAACGTCTCGGGCGGGCAATCAGTGTGACCGAATCCTTTGAATCCCACCATTCTTTTATAAAATTTGTCTTGTCTATATAAAAACAGTTATTCTTTCGTATGCTTTCAAAATCCTGATTTCCTATTGAAACAGCTCTTGCCATAATATTCCCTCCCTCCTAAATTGATGGATAGTGTCAAATTTAATACTCTAAAATCGTCTCAATCCCAGTAAATCAATGGCTTAAACCTCTATGTGCCTTTATTTCCCTCTTTCTGCCTATTAGTAACCAGTTATTTTTTCCAGATTCCTATCCAGTCCTTTTCCTATCTCCTTTGCCATCTCCCGGATGCTCCACAAGGCAGAACCAATCCATTACTTGTGACAGGCACTCCAATTTCATCTGAAACCACTTTTCCACCAAATTTCGGCAAAATCTCTGTGCCAATCATATAAGACAATACCGCTGGCTGTAATCCTGTCGTATAAGAATTGATTAAAAAGAACAGCGGTTCCTGCTCCAGAATCTCTGTACACAACTTTACAAATGAGTGAAGCTTCTCCTCTATCTTCCATATTTCCCCCTTTGGTCCCCGTCCATAAGACGGAGGATCCATAATAATGGCATCATAATGGTTACCGCGTCTGATTTCCCGCTCTACAAATTTCACACAATCATCTACAAGCCATCTGATTGGTGCATCTTTTAACCCTGATGCTATGGAATTCTCTTTTGCCCAGGTCACCATCCCCTTAGAGGCATCCACGTGGGTAACCTCCGCCCCGGCTCTTGCTGCTGCCACAGTAGCACCGCCTGTATAAGCAAATAAATTTAATACCCGGATTTTTCTATCTGGATTTTTCTTCTTTTCTTTACGAATCAGCTCCCCAAACCAGTCCCAATTAACTGCCTGCTCCGGAAAGAGTCCCGTATGTTTAAAACTAAATGGCTGCAAACGGAATGTAAGATTTTTGTAATTAATCTCCCACTGTTTCGGCAAATCAAAAAATTCCCATTCTCCGCCGCCCTTAGAGCTTCTATGATAATGCGCATTACACTTTTTCCATCCATTTTCCCTCTTAGGTGTATCCCAAATCACCTGTGGGTCCGGACGAACTAAAATATAGTTTCCCCAGCGCTCTAATTTTTCCCCTTTTGTGCAATCAATTACTTCATAATCCTTCCATTCATCTGCAATCCACATAAATCTATATCTCCTTTGTCTTTCTAATAGTTTAACAGTAACAGTTCAGCTATGCAGAAACAATTGTGCAATATACACGTGGGAACTTGCTCACTAAGGGCATATTGCACAATTGTTTCTATAAGACGGACACCCAACATGAATAGTAGATGTGCTTTGCACTGAAAATAAGGTATCAACGGCATGGCTGAACTGTTACATTTAACATAAAGCTGGCACTTCAAATAATCCAAATCTAAATGTGAGCTTGGAACATACCATTCACTTTTGTAACTATTATACCCAACTTATGAATACTACACAAGTACAAAACGGTTACCATTTCTCTTTTTCTGTAACAGCAATATATTTTGAAACATTAAAAGACCGTATTCCCATACCTTTACACTTTTCTTCTATTTCCATAAAATAATAGTTCCTATCTGATTCCTGCATTTTATTCTCTTTTCTATAATACTCAAAAACAACAGGTGCTGCATCCAGAGATAATGCTGTTTCCACATAATCTATATTCTCCCTTTTTATGACTTTTCCTGCCAGAGTTTTTTCAGACCAGTGTCCAGAGGTATCATTTCTTGCTTCAATATCTGTCATTATACTTTGTGTATTTTCAAACAAGTCATATTTTGCAATCCAGTAATCCATATGGGAAAAAGATAATATAAGGTACATTCCAATCACTACTGCTGTGCCATATTGAAACAATGGGAAATGTTCGTTCCATACTGCTGCCAGCACCCCCAAAAACAAAACAAATAATACCAAAAGAAGCCAGAATACTAATACACGCTTTCTTGTCAGACCATATGCCTGCACATACATCCCCATACGAAATGCTGCCGAGGAAATCATAATAAAGGTACAAATGGTCATCAATGTTAAAATAATTTTTAAAATCTTATTCTCTCTAAAAAAGCTATAACAAATCATTACAATAGCAAAGTTTAACACACATACACATAACAACTGCATAAATCCCTCTCTGGCATAACGGGAATAGGTATATCCCTGTGGCAGTGTCATTTTTCCAAGAAACAAGGCTCCTATCTGTATACCGGAAAAAATCATATAAACCATCAGCAAAACTCCGGTAAATGTAATGGCTGCCATTGGTTCTTGTTTCTCGATGTAAAGTGTACACTCCTCTCTCCCATATTTTTTTGCGAATTGAGACAATAACCCATATGCCATAAAAAACATAACTGCTGCCATAAAAAACATTCCACATATATTCCCTACCATCCGATAATCAATGATAGATATGAAAATATTTGCAAGCATTGTTCCAAATACCACATCTGATGTGGAAAGCATCACAAGGACAATACCTGCTACCGGACACACACACAGTACACCAAAGAGTGCCGCCCTTACCTGCGGATTCTTCAACAGAGGTTCTCTTTCTATTACAGCATGAGATTGTTTATATTTTATATAGTTTGAAAACAAATCTCCTGCACTCCCAATTCCCCCCGCAAAATAGTTCATTACTTTGGTAAAATAATCAAGGAAACTCCACCCGTCTGTATGATACAGATAAGACACAATCAGCAACAGCACCAGAAAAATGGCAAATATATCATTAAAAAATATAATTCCTCCATTTACTGTAAGACAATTTGACAGTCCAAAAAGAACAATTGCTGCAATAATCACTGCACTTTTTTTCTGATATGCGATTTTCTGTTTTTTTGCCACTGCTGCAAGAATAAAGATAGTTGCAGCGGCAAAAAAAGGGGCTGTAATGCCAGTTGCATTTTTATAAAAACAAAATACAAAAAATAGTGCATATACCAGACAAGCTGATAAATATTTCCAATACTCCTTTTTCAACTCTGCCTTGAAACTATATTCTTCTGTTCTTTCTTGTTCAAAATAGTTCTGTTCCATATTCATACCTGCTTTCCCTATTTTTCTTTCATTTTTTATTTCTCTTCCTCTTCTACATCTTCTCTAAACTCTAAAATATCCCCCGGCTGACATTCTAGTGCCTTGCAAATTTTGTTTAGTGTGTCAATCTTAATTGCCTTCGCCTTACCATTTTTTAAAATAGAAACATTTGCCATAGTAATGCCCACCTGCTCCGATAATTCAGTAACACTCATCTTGCGTTTTGCAAGCATTACATCGATATTTACAATAATCATAACCATTTGCACTCCTTATCTAGAACGTATTTGAAAATTGCTTTCTGTAAGATGTATGACCCATTTTGTGGGAGATTTGTTTCAAATTTAGATTGTCAATTTGTTTTCTTCTTCAATAGCTGCCGCTTTATACACAAGATGGGACAATGCAGCTGCGAGAATTGATACTACCATTCCAACAAAATCAACAAACAAAGATACACCAAAAATACTTAGATTATTCATGCCAAACAGCAAAAACACTATATTCCCCACAAAGAAATACAGTACATCTAAAATGAACCACTGACTTATTTTCTTTAGGCGGATTGCATTTTCGCTGGAAAAGGAATGATCCTTTTCAATCTCTTTACTAATATTCCAAAAATGAAACAAGCTAACATAACATGGTATACCAGAAATCCAGATTAAGATAAGCCACGCATAATAACTGTATTGATACTGATTTTCAATTTTCTCTAAAATTGCATTTCCCACTACTGGCACAATGCCAAAATAAATCAGTATTCCTAACACTGCAATTCCTATTGTGATAAATTGCAGGTATTTTGCTAAATTTTTCTGATTCATAAGATCATTCCTTTCTTATCCCCTTTATTAACCATATCATACCATTTCATTTTTCAAACGTCAATATAAATTTATTGTATTACGATAAATTTATACTGTTTTTCGATATTCATTCTCACAATCCATAAATTTACCATAAGGTATTTGGCTTATCATATTATTGGTAACAGTGCAGCCATGCCCCTTATCATTTACCAGAATATCCATTATGAAAAAAGTGCTGAATTGCATCTTCTGCCTTTTATTTTTATCATACTTTCCTTCTTTTTATCATATTCTCTTATAACTGTCTTTTTCCGGTGATTTTATGATTACTTGGTTTACAACCCAGCCTCATTATATACAGGCACTTCTTGCAGGAATCTTTACCTGGAGTATTACTGCTGCCGGTGCAGGATTTGTGTTCTTTTTCCGGCAAACCAATAAAAATGCGATGGATGCGATGCTTGGTTTTTCTGCCGGGGTAATGATTGCAGCCTCTTTCTGGTCATTACTTTCCCCTTCTATTGAAATGGCTGAAAATCTGCACATGACACCATGGATCACTGCCTTTTTGGGTTTTTTCTGTGGAGGACTTTTGCTCTTTTTTGGAGATCAGATATTTCAAAACAGATTACATTTGCTTTTCAAAAAAACTCCTCTGCATGTCTTTCACCTAAAAGCTGCCAGCATAACCAATACTGACAGCGTTCTTGTTCCTTGTAAAAGACAGTTTCCTGCTTTTCTAAAACATTTTTTTAAGTTAAAAAGATGGTTTTGTCCTTTTTCAGAGTGTTTTTGTATGTTAAAAAGACGATTTCCTCCTTTTCCAAAGCGTTCTTTTATGTTAATGACTTCTATTACCCTTCACAATATTCCTGAAGGTCTTGCTGTCGGAGTTGCCTTTGGCTCTATCAGTTATCAGTTAGAAGGTGCTACTCTTGCGTCTGCCTGCCTGCTTGCACTTGGCATAGGACTACAAAATTTCCCCGAAGGCACTGCTGTTAGTGTCCCACTCTGCAGAGAAGGATTTTCCAAAAAGCAAGCATTTTTCTATGGACAGCTTAGTGCTCTGGTGGAACCAGTATCTGCCTTACTTGGTGCCATACTCGTGCTGAAAGTCCGCCATATTCTGCCTTTTATTCTTGCCTTTGCAGCAGGTGCCATGATTTATGTTGTAGTAGAAGAATTGATTCCGGAAAGTCAAACAAATGAACGAAAAGACTTTATGGCACTTTTTACATTAATTGGTTTTTCTCTTATGATGATATTAGATATAGCCTTTGGATAGCAATAAAAGCTGGTTTTACTCGCTTTCACATAATCTTAAAGCAAAAAAAGTCTGCTGGATACTTGTGCGAAGTATCCAGCAGACTTTACTTTTCAAACTATTTTACAATACGCTTCTATATATGATTTGAATTTTAATTATTTATTTTACTCATACAGTCCTGTTATTTGCACCCCTTGAAGTACAGGCCAATCAGTACCATTACTCATAGAAATCATCTTAACTTTAATGCCATTATATTCTGCATACTGATTAGAATCGATATCTATTCTTATACTTGTTACACCAGAACTAAAAGTTTGGACATCACCCAATGGAATCAAATTAGCCCGATTACTTGTAAATTCATCTGTAGTGCCAATAATACCATATACCTGTATCGTCACCTCAGAATTACTTGAAGGACGAACCAGCTCGATTGATGATATCTTCCGTTTAAAATCATTGTTGTCTTTCCTAAACATCAGTGCCCAATATACATTTCCATCAGAACCACTCCAACTTCCATTATCTGTACACCAAAACGATGTATCCGAAAACGGGTTACCATTTATCACATTATTTGCACCATGACCTAAATTCGACTGTTGACTCGATGCATATACTTCACATTGAGCAGAATAATTACTGACATTTTGAGAGGCACTTGAATTATACAATGAAAATATTTGTGGATTTTTCACTGTATATTCTATCTCACGCATTGTTTCGTGTATTGTTATGCCATCCTTATCTCTATAAGTAGCTTTCAAATATACAGTTCCTTCTCTTACTGCTTTCAATGTTGCCTTATCCCCTTGAATCTCTACAACATCCGGATCTCCGCCTGTAACTTTCCATTCCACGTCTTTATACTCAAGTGTTATAGCACTACTGCTTCCATCTATCGGTGCTGCCTTTACTCTTGGCAGAGAACGGATTTCACCTGCCAGCAGTGTATACTTCGTTGGAAAATCAGTTTCCCCTTCACCGTCAAATCTAATATCCTCATATTCATTTGGATTTGGTGTCGGTGTTGGTACTGTAATTTTATTTACTGCAATATCTGTATCTCCTGATGTCTTTGAACGTTCATCTATTGCTTTCAAGTTAACAAAAGTTACCGTCGGATCCTCCACATTTTCCAAAATTCGGTATCCGTTGTTGTTGTACTTCTTGTAACTGCCAGATGCATCTTGTTGCATATCATTTATCGTTTCCTCCTGTTGTCCACGAATATAAAAGCGGAATACTTTCTTTCCTTCTTCTTTATCCTGTATGCTCTTTTCACGATCTTTCTCCTGATATATAGTTGTTTCTTCTGAAGCATCTTCTCCACTTCGATATGCCGCCTCATAAATTCCCATTAAATCATACTTCCATGACCAATTTTCATCCTCACTAATTTCATAATAACCCGGCTCTAGTCCTATTACAATACCACTTCTTTTATAACCCTTTTTGCTTTCTTCTGTCTGGAATGCCTTTGGTAAATCCACTTTCTCAATAGTATTGTCTGTTGGATCAAATGTCAGCCTTTCATTATAATTCTCTGTTTCGGCAATCTTAGCATTTCCCATATTATCTACAGGAATATATTTAATATTGAATACAAAAGTCTGCTTTGCATGGTTAACCAGTTCATCATATTCTAAATAATCTGTAAAACGATCATTTTCACCATAATAAAATTCATCAATGATTTTATCTAAGTACAGACTAACTCCATTTACTAAAATCTCATTGGCTGCCACATAATTATATGTATAGTTCGATTTCAGTATCTGTCCTTCAAAACTATGTTCTATTACTTGTTCATCGGTCAAATCATTTAACTTTTTGCCTGATAATATTCCGCTATTATCTACCAATTTAGAAGAATATACTGATTCATCATTAGATGTATTATATTTTTCCAAATATTCCTGCACCTCTTTTGATGTTTCATCTGACACTGCATATTTCTTATTTTGCACTACAGAACCTTTTGCTGTAATTTCTTTTGCCTCTGATAACATATACTTACCTGTTTTTGTTTCAGCATCCTCCTCTTCAATTACATATTTTGTCAGTACTGGAATCCCAGTAATCACAGCAGTTTCTCCACTTTTTACTAAAATTTTTCCTTTATGTGCTGTATAAGTCAAAATTTTATCATTTTCATCGCGCACATAATTTCCATATTTGTTCAGTTTTTTGTAGCTGCCTGTATATAATGTTTTCTTACTGATATCATCGGTTGTATCTCCAAACATATTATAAAAATATACCTTAAATATAAATTCCTGTTCTGTCTCTCCTTTTCGCTTTGCCACACTAGAAGCTGTAGCTGTTAGTTTCTTAGAAATTGTAATATCTCCTGTCTGAATGGTGTGTGTAAACAATGCACGTACATTTGTTGCATATCCGGCTCCTGTCGCTTCGTTTTCATTTTTAAACGCAAATGCTTTGTTTTGTTCCCCATTTACACGTCCATCATATACAGAAGCAGAACCACTCTCTGACATACTCATGTTCTTCAAATCTGTGTTATCATTCCTGTTAATGATATAACCATGTAAATCTCTCAGTTCCCAAGTGGTTTTATACATGTTTCTATATGCTGCACTATCATATGTCTGCACAGTACCTCCATTGTTATAGATAGCATCTTTTTCCTGCAGATGCATTGTACTTCCTACTGTAAAGCAATTTAGGAATGAAGCTGCCTGATCATAGGTTAGATAAAAATCCCCTTCATTTTTTGTCATTCCTGTTGCACCTGTATCCACTGTTAAAAGATCATTTAATTCATATAATTCACCAGCAAATGCAGTATAACCTCCTAATGAACTAAAACTTAGTGCTCTCAGGATTCTTGCAGGCAGGGAAACACTGCGGCTATTTTCAACATTACTATTGTCTGTTGCTGAAATGTTGTTCTCTTCTGCTGCAAGAGTTTCCTCTTTCTCCCAAACTGCATACCATATGCTTTGGTGTGCATCTGTTGCAGGTACAAATGTTGTTACTGGCTCACCTTCATTATTTCTTTTCCAACCAATAAGTTTATAACCATCAATTACCGGCATTTTTGTTTTATTGTCATATAAAAGGAATTCTGCCTCACTATCTGGTAAACTTGCTTCTTCCTCTGATACAGAATATATCAAACATCCAATCACTTGTGGTTCATTCTCTGTGCTTTCATTATTATCTGCCTCTTCATTGTTCGGTACTACCGACATAAAAGTAGTAAGTATTTTCTTCTGCATCCATGTACCAGTTAATGTTAATGTGTGATCATGGGCTGTATATGGAACAACAACATTTTCATCATCTAACTGAATATTATTTCCTGCTGTATAAACAATCGTGTGATAACTTAATTCTTTGAAATGTTTCATGTCATCATTTTCTATTGGTACATCTGCACCATATAGCTTTTGATAAACATCTGTTTCCTTTTCAAAGTAAGAAGCCACCTTTGTTCCCGGAGTCAATTTTAAACTTAATGTCCATTTTGTTCCTTTATTAGTCCAGCCATTCTTTACTGCCTTCTCACTGTCCCATTCGTTTTTGTCTTCTTTTGGCACTTCAACTGTAACATTTAGTGTTGTAGCAACCTCTTCCCATATTGCTGTCAGGGTAATGTTATCTTCTGTTACTACAGCACCTTTCTGCACTTCATTCCCTTCTTCGTCTTTCCAGCCGGTAATGATATATGCTTTGCCATCTTTTCCTTTTACATAGTTTGTAACACCATTCACTGTTCCTGTGTCATCCTTTGGTGCAGAACTTCTCATACTTTCCAATGTAGGCAATTCTATCACAGCACCCACATCATAATATTTCTTATAACTTGTTTCCCCAGTACTTGTTGTTCCCTCAATTCCTTTGCTCTTATCTGCAAACTTATAAAGCACTGAGCTGGATACCTTCTTCCAGATTGCAGTCCATTTTCCGTTCTTATCTGTAATTTTATATGGGAATGTAATCTGTTTGCCATCACTGTCTTGCCAGCCAATGATTTTCCATCCTGTTTCTGCTGCGACATCTCCCCATATAGTAGATATTTCCGGTTTACTAATAGATGTACCTACAGTGTACTTTAGTTTTCGCTCTCCCCAATCTTGACTTCCAGTGTGTTCTGTGCCTGCATCATAAGTAATTGCACTTATTATCTTTCTCCATGTTCCAGTAAACACAACATCCTGTCTGCCCAATTTCCATTCCTGTGGATATAACATGTTTCCATTCGAACCTTCATACCGGAATGTTCGATAACTGTTGCCTTCTTCATCTGTCCATAAAGAAATGGCATAGTTTTCCCTGATTGGTATTGTTGAAAAATCATAACAAACGACTGTCTCATAATCCCCATCTATGTTTTCCAGAAAAGAATTTGTCTTTGAATCTTCGTTTATATAAGGAAGATATCCACTATATCCAATTGGAAAATACACAATATTAGAAGACCATGTTTGATCTGTTGTATTTTCATTCTTATCATTGCTATCTTTTATCTGTTCCACATCTTCATTTACCTGGAATTGCGCACGGTAGCAGGTACGACTCCAGTCTGCATATAACTTCACATCACAAAGAGGGATAAATCCACCAGGAAACTCATCTTTAATAAGCAGATGTTCTCCTTCCTCTTCCATTGGTATCAACCGCCAGCCATTTAAATGAAACCCTTTTCTGGTGGCATCTGTTTTCCATTCATTTCTCCACGTCCCGCCATTCCCATTAGATTGAGCTATGCCATCATTCAAATCGGAATCAGTCCAAAAATTGCTGGCAGCTATACCGGTCCACCCCCTGTTAATTACAATAGTCTGCTGACCGATTTGAACAAAGTCTGAATTCCCTGATGCATATCCTAATGGTTTATCTACATTCGCTTCATCATAATAATAAACCGTGATGGTCTTTTTCACCCATACAGCATAATAGTCTATGTCTTGCGTTACTGTAACTGCATCAGTTGACACTAATTTCGGCATACCACCTACATATTCATTATTTTTAATTTTCTCCCAATTATCCCGATAGGACTCATCTGTAGTCCATCCCTTGAAAATATATTCTACACCATCTATTACAGCACATCCATTACTATCTATAATATTTCCATCATCTAAAGCCAGCGTAGGTAAATTGACATGTGTTCCACCAACTACCATAGAATAATAATTCTTCCCTGTAAATGTATAAAATCTAAGCCGTTGGGTGGCACCATCTTCTGATGTCAGTTTCTTTCGATAGGTTTCTGTTAAGCCTATTGGTTCAAAGGTTGTTCTGGCAATTGGATTCTTTTCTACTGTAACCGCATTATTGTAATCTTTTTCCTCTGTTCCTTTGTTCTCAAGGGAATACCGGAAATAATGATTATTGCAAGCCTTCCATAATGCATCTGTCTTAAGTTCTTCATTTACATTACTTGCATCTACCTCATCTCCTACACTTAATGTTGTAATTTGTGGCAGGTTGAACTTAATCTTTAAGTTAGAATTTGATTTACCACGTTCCATATAAAATACTGTTAAAGTATGATTTCTGGTTGTATCAGAAAGTAATTGATATAATTTTTTTCCGTTTTCATCTGTGGCAGTTGAACCAAAGTCATATGCTTTTGATTCAAAATCTCCTGAGCCAAGATCGACATTTTGTTTGTCTTTTGCCCCGCTTTTCTTTACACTATCTACAGTAGCTTCTTTTGTTGCAAAATCAATTTTTCCATGCACTGGAATATGTGCACCACCAATATCAAGAACCAAGTATCCATCTACAAACACCCATAAATCATCATCACCATTAAACTCAAAAATAATATTTTCTCCCTTAATCTTTCCATCGCTAGTCATGTTAAAGTTCAGTTCCATTTTTACGCCAAATACATAATTTAGGTTCTCGTTACTATCTCCTGCATTGTTGTAAGGGAAAAAGCCTCTTTTTCCATCTGTATCATATACAAATTTTCCATTATCACCTGGATATGTATCATGTCTTCTTCCATAATTATAACTTACTCTTTTATTTACTTCATCCAATTTAATAATATCACAATAGCTGTCAAAATAGTAATAATCCGGTGATTCATTATCCCAAAATACTGAACCAGGCCTATCACTATACATATAAACAACCTGCCCATCTTTTCCTTTATGAAATGGAAATGCAATGTTTGAAACAGAGGAACCTAATGTCACTTTTCCCTGTTCATATGGTGTGCTCAGAAATTCACTATCGAAAAACGGAACAACCATTTCATATTCCCCTTTTCCCATTGTAATATTTCCATTACTATCTAATTTGTCATTTACCAATCCTTGTGCTGCACCACCACCTATATTAGTCGCTACTCCTTCATCTGCCATCATGTTCTTCCCATTATCATACTGATTACAATTGGCATATGCATGCCACCATCCATCATTTACATCTGTAGCCGTAACCCAATCTCCCCATCGATTATTCTTGCTCTGTCCAACATACATTAACCCACAATATAATGGATAGATACCATGGTCATACAATTGCCAGTATTCCTCGCTGGTATTATTGATAAGTGAGTGTTTTAAATAATTATTAAAACGGGTAAAAGTATTGTTGCCTACAGCCCATGTACCACTACTATGACCATCTGTAATTGCACCTGCCTCACTTAGATACCCGCCGTTTCCATACACCTGAGTATCAGAATAAATATCATAAAATGTGGCTCTGGCAGTGGTTAATGTTTGTTCTACATCTGTACCTTTTGTCTTGTCATCAACTGCCTCCATTTTCGCCAGATCCCAATCTTCCCATTCATCTGCACCCGCATATGATGTCTTATCCCTGCCAAAATACCAGACTCCCCCTATTATTACACACACACACATCAACGCTAGTGCCAGCACCCAGACTTTCTGAAATTTTCTCTTTCTCTTTTTTTCTCTGGCTTCTTTCCTTAAAACTGATAGATTCTTCTTATTCCTCATAAACTATTCCTCCTTACTTACTTTCCCTCAAAGGTACAGTTTTTATTTTCTCATGCCCTTCCGGGCTGGCGGACTTCGTCCGATAAGGTTTACCCATTCGGGCATACCGCAATTCATGCCCTTCCGGGCTGGCGGACTTCGTCCGATAAGGTTTACCCATTCGGGCATACCGCAATTCATGCCCTTCCGGGCTGGCGGACTTCGTCCGATAAGGTTACCATATTGCCGCATGTGTTCATGGAATGTTCTGTATGCACATCTTTCCTTTTAAAAATTTGTGAATTTTGTCTAAATTTTTCTTTTATAATTAACTTTATTATAACACATCTCTCTATTTACAAAAAGAAAAAATGTTAAATATCCCAAAATTTAAAGGTATTTTAACATTTTTTTAATACATTTCTTTTTATTCTTCCATATCTTTCAAAAAGACCTCTAACACTTCTAAATTATCCTCATAATCATCTTCTGGCTCAACTGGGATTTCTGCTTCTATCGCAAGTGAATAGATTTCCTCTATCAGCTTATCCCTTTGTTTTCCCTGTTTCATTTTTGAAATTTTGTTCATCTGTTCCTTTATCTCTTCTATCACACGCTCTACCTCCCACAATATATGTCACACAGGCAATTGCCTATATATCCTCTTTTCTTCTATTCAATGATCAACTTCATATATTCACCATCTTCTTTGTTATATACATGCTTTCCTATTATGGTACGAAGTTTTCTGATATCTTCAATATCTGAACTTGCAAATTCCTGATAACATTTTGAAGAATCCTCTGTATTAAGTTCCGAATAGAAATCAGAAATATAGCAATAAAATTTATCCAGTATATCTTCTAATGGATATTGTGATATATAGCTGGCATCATTCCCTTCATTATATTCTGGTTCCTGGATAAATGATAGTGATGTTACATATAACGGATCTTCATCTTCTATTGTTTTATAAATCCCTTCTTCCATTTCTGTATATTCTACGTTAGAATACTTATTGGCAGCATAATTTTCTATTTGTTTCATAATCACTTTTCCTTGTAAATTTAATGTTATCATTTTTATAACTTTAGATTATAGCATACATATACTTGATTTGCAATATCTAATAAATTAGTGATTTTGTACATTCAGGCAAATGGATTTGCTTCACCCCAAAAGAAGGTTAAATGGCATGGCTGACTGTAACTATTGAATACAAAACATGGACATTTTATTGCAAAAAATATCGGGACCATGTTAGAACATATTGATATACTTTCATTACAGTAGGAGGTGATACACATGGAATGGGCAGAAGCAATTAGTAAAGCAATTTTATATATTGAATCCCATATAACGGAGGAAATTACAGTAGATGACATTGCAAAGGAGGTATATCTCTCACCCTTCTATTTTCAAAAGGGGTTCAGTTTACTGTGTGGATTTACCATTTCAGAATATATCAGAAACAGACGGCTTTCTTTGGCAGGAAATGAGCTCGCCACATCAAATGAAAAAGTAATTGATGCAGCATTGAAGTATGGTTATGATTCCCCAGACAGCTTTACAAAAGCATTTACAAGATTTCATGGTGTTACACCTTCTATGGTGCAAAAGAATGAAGAGATGCTAAAAGCATTTGCACCGCTGAAAATCAAATTATCAATGGAAGGTGGATACATTATGGATTACAAAATCGTAAAGAAAGAAGAGTTTACAGTACTTGGAGCAACAAAAACTTTCACATATGAAAATGCAAAGGAGAATGTACCTGCATTTTGGAAAGAGCATTATGCCACAGGAAATGGAAAATATGTGTGTGGAATGTTTGGAATAAATATTGATGAACAGATGGAACATGATACCTTTGAGTATCTGATTGCAGACATGTACAATCCAATAAAGGTTATTCCTGAAGGTTTTATTACTAGGACAATACCTGCATTTACCTGGGCCGTATTCCCTTGTAAGGGTGCAATGCCTAATGCACTTCAAGATGTAAATACCAAAATTTTTTCTGAATGGCTGCCAGCGCTGAACGATTATGAATTTGCTGCCGGATACTGCATTGAAATGTATGATGATCCAAGTAAATATTCCAACGGTACACAGGATGAAAACTACTACTGTGAGATATGGATTCCAGTAAAGAAAAAATAATTCATTTCTAAAAATAATAGGACTAGAGCGTGTTTTAAAATTCATTGCCTCAATCTGCACGCCCCACTTTGCAAGGATATTTGCTCTAAATTCATTCAATGCAGCCCGCTACATCTCATGAATTTGGAACAAATCCTCCACAAATTGCGGCATACATCTTGTAACAAGCAATTTTCAAACACGCTCTGGTGAAACACACTCATAACAGCCGGAAGTAAAATAAACTTCTGGCCGCTTTCCCATTTATGCCACAGCTCTATAAATTAAATTTATCTTGAGGCATGCTTCTCCTTAAGAAACGACTATGAATATAGCAAAGGTGATACAGGCAATCACAAAACCAACTGTTTGTGATTGCCTGTCACTATACAATAGTGGAAACCCTTATTTTTCATTAATATAATTAATCAGCCCGCCAGACTTAATAATGTTCTGCATAAATGGCGGAAATGCCTGCCCTTTAAATTCTGTACCTTTTGTTCTGTTATAAATCATACCAGAATCAAAATCCACTTCTACATTATCTCCAGCCTCAATTCCTTTTGCCGCCTCTGGACATTCGATAATAGGAAGCCCAATATTAATAGAATTGCGATAAAATATTCTTGCAAATGTTTCTGCAATAACGCAGCTTACACCTGCACACTTAATTGCCAAAGGAGCATGTTCCCTAGAAGACCCACAGCCAAAATTTTTATTTGCTACGATAATATCCCCTTTCTGCACCTTTTTTGCAAAATCTTTATCAATATCTTCCATACAGTACTTTGCCAATTCATTTCCATCAGATGAATTCAAGTATCTCGCTGGAATAATCACATCTGTATCTACATTATCTCCATATTTAAAAACTGTTCCATTTGCTTTCATATTTTGATACCTGTCCTTTCTGTTTATTAAAGCCCTAAGTCACTTGGCTGGGAAATCTTTCCTGTTACTGCACTGGCAGCAGCCACTGCCGGACTTGCCAGATAAATCTCAGATGAAATGTGTCCCATACGTCCAACAAAGTTACGGTTTGTAGTGGAAACAGCTCTTTCATTTTCTGCCAGAATACCCATATGTCCGCCAAGACATGGCCCACATGTTGGTGTGCTGACAATGGCACCTGCTTTGATAAATGTCTGAATCAATCCCTCTTCGATTGCCTGTAAATAAATTGCCTGTGTTGCCGGAAATACAATTGCACGTATTCCCTTTGCCACATGTCTTCCTTCTAATACTTTTGCCGCTGCTCTTAAATCCTCAATCCGTCCATTGGTACAAGAACCAATCACAACCTGATCAATCTCAATGTCTCCTGCCTCGGCAACTGTCTTTGTATTTTCAGGTAAATGTGGAAATGCAACTGTTGGCTCTAACTTAGATAAATCAATTGTATATGTTTCATCATAAACTGCATCTTCATCTGCCTCATATTTTGTAAATGTCTTTGTTGAATGTTCTTTCATATATGCAGCTGTCAAATCATCTACTGGAAAGATTCCGTTTTTTGCACCAGCCTCAATTGCCATATTGGCAATGGTAAAACGGTCATCCATCGTTAAATATCTGATACCATCTCCTGTAAATTCCATTGATTTATATAAAGCACCATCTACACCAATCATACCAATAATATGCAGAATCACATCTTTACCACTTACCCATTTCTGTGGTTTTCCTGTTAATACAAACTTAATAGCAGCAGGCACTTTAAACCATGCTTTTCCTGTAATCATACCTGCTCCCATATCTGTACTTCCCACACCAGTAGAAAATGCTCCAAGTGCTCCATAAGTACAAGTATGAGAATCTGCACCAATACAAGTTTCCCCTGCTACAATCAATCCTTTTTCCGGAAGAAGTGCATGTTCAATTCCCATTTCTCCCACTTCAAAATAATTGGTAATATCATGTTCTTTTGCATATTCACGCACACATTTACAATGCTGCGCCGATTTAATATCCTTATTTGGTGTAAAATGATCCGGCACCAAAGCAACCTTATCCTTATCAAATACCGTTTTCTTGTTTAATTTCTCTACTTCATGAATAGCCACAGGACCTGTAATATCATTTGCTAATACTAAATCTAAATCTGCCTCAATCAGCTGCCCTGCTTCTACACTTTCAAGCCCGGCATGAGCAGCTAAAATCTTCTGTGTCATCGTCATACCCATAAACGTATCCTCCTATCTATATCATTTTTTATTATTGTAACACGATTTCAGGTATAAGTAAAATAGATAATAAGAATATTTACTATAACAAAAAATTATGATAAACTTGCATTGAACACTTGCATTGAACACTTGGCGAGGTCTTTTCGAGCCTAGTGAGAAAGCATGCAGAAGCACTTAGCGAGGTCCTTTCGAGCTTAGTACTTCAGCATACATTCAACACTTGGCAAAGTCTTTTCGAGCCTAGCCCTTCAATATACATTGAATTTCCCCCCAGAAAGGAGCATCTCATATGAAATCAAACCTGTCCTATTATAAAATATTTTACACTGTAGCGAAAGAGGGAAATATCTCCCATGCTGCCAAATCACTTTATATTAGCCAGCCTGCCATCAGTAAATCCCTGCACAAATTAGAAACTTCCCTTGAAACTACATTATTTCACCGCAGTTCCAAAGGTGTTACCCTTACAGCAGAGGGACAATTACTTTATGAACATGTTAAAAATGCTTTTGAATCCATTGACATTGCAGAACAACAGATAAAGAGAATCAAACAGCTGGGCATTGGTCATGTCCGCATTGGTGTCAGCACCACATTATGTAAATATATGCTTCTTCCCTATTTAAAAAAATTTGCCGCATATCATCCACATATTAAAATCACCATTGACTGCCAATCCACATTTCACACAGTAAAATTATTAGAACAAGGGAAAATTGACATTGGATTAGTCGGAAAACCTGAGAACTTAAAAAACTTAGACTTCTATCCCATTCAGAAAATCGAGGATACTTTTGTTGCCACTAAAACTTACTTGGAAAATCTGCAACTGCGGGAGGGAACCAAGACAGACTTTTTGTCTTCTGATATTTTTCAGACTGCCAATGTTATGCTATTAGATGAAGAAAATATTACCAGACATTATATTGATGATTATTTTAAAACTTATCAGATTGAAACCAATCAAATCTTAGAAGTAAGCAATATGGATTTGCTCATAGAATTTGCCAAAATCGGCTTAGGTGTTGCCTGTGTTATTAAAGAATTTGTGCAGGAAGAATTGCACAGCCATGCACTTATTGAAATTCCCCTTCAAGTACCAGTACCAAAACGCGAGATAGGGTTTACCTATACAGCAAAAACACCACCCTCCAAAGCAGTATCTTCCTTTATTGATTTTTACAAAAATTATCATAACTATTCAGAAAGCATGTCATGATGCCGGAAATACCATCATAAATTTGAAATTTTTTAAAAAAATCGCATAAAATTGGCTCATAGAATCATGATTTAACACTTTTGCAGTTTTGTAAGGTTATCCTGATTGATGGTGTCTGCCATATAGAAATAAAAAAGTTGTTGACTATATATTTAAAATGATATACAATAAATATAACTATTAATTGAAGCTGCAGCAATTCACTTTGAGCTTCTGCTCTACATTATCTGTCACTGTACATTTCAATTTTTAATTCCAAATCATAACAGCATGCAAATCCAAAAATCATATAGAAATAACAGCGTGAATCTGCTATACTATATGCAGAATATTTTTCGCTGTCCAAACAGAAAGAAAGGATATTTATTATGACACAAAACAACAATCAGAAACGGGCAGTCAAACCTTTTGAAGAATTAACCTACACTGACAATTTTCTCTTTGGTGAGGTGATGCAGGATGAATTTACCAGTAAAAATGTGCTGGAAATTATTTTAGATATAAAAATCAGAAAAGTAGTAGTCTTAGAGAAAGAAAAACATATTGATAATATACCAGACAGAAAAAGCATACGGCTTGACATCTACCTTGAAGACGATGAACATACCATATATAATATCGAAATGCAGGTGGATGATAAACACGATATTCCCAAAAGAAGCCGTTATTATCAGGGATTGATGGATACAAAGTCCCTTCCAACAGGAGCAATCAGTTACAACAGCCTGAATAAATCATTTGTTATTTTTATCTGTCTTTTTGATCCATTCGGATATGACAGGTGTTTTTACAGTTTTGAGGAAAGATGTGTGGAAGACCCGTCACTTTCCCTTGGAGATGAAACAAGGAAAATATTCCTAAATGCTACAGGACAAAACCGGGAAGGAATACGGGAAGAACTGCAGGAATTTCTCGATTATATAAAAGATCCCTCTTCAACAATAATAAAAAGTACAAAAGTACAGGAACTGGATAACCGTGTGAATAAAGTCAAATCAAACGAGAAAGTGAGGTCAAAATATATGACATTAACAAACTGGATTTTAGAAGAACGGGATATAGCAAGAACTGAAGGCAGAGCTGAAGGCAGAGCTGAAGGCAGAGCTGAAGGCAGAGCTGAAGGC
>CAYRAV010000029.1:0-35286 GCA_964422365.1 uncultured Lachnospiraceae bacterium
ACTGCACACATTCCGGACATTCCTTTACTATTTGCTGCAGTCTTTCAAAGTCCTTTATTAAATCTATTGCCGCACTGGCTTTTACATAATAATCATAAACCTTTTTTTCATGTTCAGCTTTTTTTTCCATCTTTTTTCTTCCCTTTCTTTACTTTTTTCGTAGGATCTTTTTTTTGTGCCCTTTTCCCTGATTTTCCCAAAGATTTATATAATTGTTCTCTTATATATGAATCTCTGTCTTTCCCTTTTTTTCCACTTTCCTCACACTTTTCTATTGCCTTTGCCTCTGCCTTCTCCAAATCCTTAACAACTTTCTCAATCTCTTCTGCACTATGTCCTATATTTGGTGCCGGCACAAGGTTATGCGGGTCAAGAACGGGATCGATGCCGTTCTTCCGCAATATTCCATGCCCCTGCTTTACCCATTCTTTCTGTTCTCTTCCCTTTCCGCTTTTATAACAAATATGGTGGGCATGGTTTCTTACTTCCCTTTCCGGGTCATTATTCTGTATTACCGGACGGCCGTCATCTTTCAATATTCTTTGATAATTGATTTCATTCAAATAATTATCGTCCATTTTTCCCGTATACTTATAATAGGCAGCTACGATCTCTTCTCTTTTATACTTGTACTGCCCGCCTTTTTGACCATATTTATTATATAAAATTTCAAATTCGCTGTCCTTTGGTACACCGTCTTTCTCCATTAATGCCACGATTGCATCTATCTTCTCTAAATATGTTGGTTCATTTATATTTATTTTAACTTTTCCGTTTTTTTCGGTCTGCCCGGACTGCTGCTCCATTATCTGCCCAATAACATTTTCAGCCAGACTTTCCAAACTTTCTTTGGCTGCCTCTTTTACAGTTTCCTTTACAATCTCCCCGGTCCCTGCCTTTGCCGCCTTTTCCAAAAGTTCCCCGCCTTCCTTCCGGGCTGTCTTTTTCAGACTTGTTTTAGCGGCTTCGCCCAAACCTTCTTTCACTATGGCAGTTGTACCCCGGGCTCCGGTTTCCACTCCTTTGCCGGCACCGCTTGTGGCCGCCGTCAGCACCACCTCAAATGCCAAGCTTCCTGACGCACGTGCCCTTTCATTCATATTGGCATGAATCCAGTTATCCTGCAGATATTTATCTACGGCATCTCCTACACCAGCTGCAGTTCCCGCCGGGTTGGAAACTGCACTGCCAACTGCAGCTGCCAATCCTTCTGCGGTTTCCACCGGATGGGTAATGACTTCTGCCAGATCCTTCGCTGTTTTTAATGCACCATCAACAACAAACCCTCCTGCTGTATTTCCCAATATACTGGGAATGGTTGTTTCCTCACTTTTCCCCTGGAAGCCGTCGGCAAATTCCTTCCCTGCGCCTGCCAACGGCTCTGCCAGATTCTTCCTTACTGCACCCGCCAGGTATTGCCCCAATGGCACAGGGTCACTTAGTTTTGCATCCGGCGGCGGTGCCGGCTCCGGCAGTACGGTTTCTTTTTGTGGTGTGTTTTCTTTCTCTTCTTGTTCCTCTTTTCCCTTCTTCTCCACCTGTTCACTTCCTTTTCATTGTACTCTGGTGCATCTATGAGTGCAAGTTTTTTTACCTTTCCCTGATTTCCCCCGCCAGCTGAGGCAGAATACAGTTCCATACCTTCTTTCTGTACCTGTGACAGCGAAAGTTTCCAAACAGGATTCCCAGTCCAAACTTCATCATAAAAAGGTAATAACAGCCGTCCCTTCCATCTGCATGCCTGGCAAGATAAATCATCCTGCCGCCCTGTCCGGCATGCTGCATAAGCTCCAATCCTGCATCCGGGAACATCTCCTTTAACCTTTTGAATTCCTGCTCCAATGAAAGTATCTCTCTCTGGCTGGCAGCCAACAGTTCTAATTCCAGCCTCTCTGATTCACCGGAATCCCCATACCAATATTTTCCCCCTTCTGTTTTTCCCTGAAACTGCCATGTAACAGGCGCTGGCATACACAATTTTCCCCCCATCCATATTTTCTCTTCCAGTTCCCGTTTTCTGTAATTGATAATTACAAAGCCTTTTTTTATGTTATTGTCCGGATTAACATAATCAATGTTTTCTCCTGCCTTTGCCTTCTTCAACTTCCTAACCAGTTCTTCTGCACAGCTTTTCCTTTCTTTCAGCATATTTTCCACTTCCTCATAAATACTATACGATCTGTTTCCTACTCTATCTCAATTATCTGCCTCCGTTGTATCTCGCTTAAATTCAACTGTATTGTCTGTCCTTTACGAAACCGACAGCCTGCAAGGAGGGAATCTGTAAAATCACATCCACTTACATCTGTTTCTGTAAAATCTGCACCGTTCATTGCACAATGAATAAATTTCGTTCCTTCCAGCCTGCAGTTTTGGAATGATATGTTTCCATAATCCGGCATGAAAACACCCTTGTTTGGTATCTCTCCCTCATAGAATAGACATTCTTCAAACCTAGCATCCCTTAAATCACTGTCTTTCCATTCGCTCTCTTCCATAGCACTGTCAATAAACACAGCTTCTGTCAGCGTGCATTGTTCCATGACTGCGCCTTGCAGGATACAGGCATGAAAGATACAGTTCCTCATACTGCTTCCTGTAAAATCGGCATCCATAAATTCCATACCGGCATATTCCATTCCGTCTAACTGCATATTTCTTAAATCATACCCACAGTGGTTTTTCTTCTTCCAAAGTGCCTTTTTGATTTTTCTTTCCTCTTTCTCCTTTATCTGTGTGAAGAGCACATATCCCGGTTCATAATATTCTCCTACCTGTATATGGAAAAATGATTCCTTTTTTAACATTCTAAAACCTTCTGTCTGTCGCAGTTCCCTTCTCCATTTTCTTAGCAGGCTCACAGCAAATAAAATCATTCTTCCCGATTCCTCCAGCATCAGCCGTTCCACATCTATTGGGGTTACCTTCTGTATGTATTTCAGTGTTTCTTTCTCAAGCCTCCTCCACGCTGTATCAAAAGGAAGAAAGAACATGGAAACATCCAAATTCCCTATGATCATTTCCCTTCCCATATACCATTCCTTTCCATATGCATATATGGCATACCGATAGTCTTTCTGCAATAATCTTGTACGAAGATATACAATATGTATATGGGAAATTGCTTCTACGCTCTTTTCTTTCTGGCATTGTGCCATTTTCCTGAATATTTGGTCAAAAGTTTCTATCCACTGCTTCTTTATGCCTGTTTCCCTGTTTTTTATGTCAATTTTTATTTCTCTATACAGTTCTGAAAATATCGGAATACAGTCATTGATATAAAATTCCTCTATTGCCTTTTTGTTCATATCTTTTCCTCCCTGTACCTTATGTTTTGCATTATATCCACAAGCAGCGAGCCTGCCTGCAGTAAAGCAGCAATGCTTACACTTCTATTTGACTAATCTGCCTTAAAGTGCATCGTTTCATCCACAATAATATTTCCGGAAGCTGTTTTTAATATAATTTTATCCTGCGATTCCATGCCCAGCTTCCTGCATTTCATATTCAACTTCTTTCCTGCCCATATCTCTATCTTTTCACTGCTGTGTATCTCTATTCCATCGTTCTCATCCATCTTGATATAAATTTTATCCTTTGCTGCTGATAGCAAAAATCCTTTTTTCGTGGCAGATATGCTGCTTCCGTAAGATGTTCCAAAGGATTTTACTATTGGTTCTTCAAAATGATGGCTGGTATTGCTGTCTTTTTTGTTAACACAACGGACATACGCATCTTTCTCATCTGCTGTTGGAAAATAAAGTTTTACTCCTTCCCCCTCTTCCATCGGTATATAGACACCTGTGCTCCCTTCCGCTGTGTATCCCACCGCCACCTGAAAGTACAATGCTTCTGACTCCAGCTGACTTTTGTCCGTTTCAAGATGGAGTTTTACATGGTCTCTGTTTACTTTTATGATCGTTCCATTAATAGAAATTCCGCTTAGGTATGGATTGTATTTTTTTCTTTGTTTTATTCCTTTCTGGTTTCTGAAACCATAGGTATATTCCACCATGGAATCTGTACATTTCATTTTTACTTCTGCTACCATCATCTGATATCCTTCATGTATAATAATGTCCCCCATTTTTAAATCTGCAAAAGAGTGTGTTGTTATAGAAATAAACTGTTTGTCTGCAGCAGAAGGATTCTGTTCATGGAACTTTAAATATTCCTTTATGTCTTTTCTTATTTGGTAAGAAGAAAACTCATTCTTCTGGTTTTCTCCATCTGGAATTCCTATGAATAAACTGGTCTTTTCTGCAGTTATATCCGGGCATATCGGTGCATGAATCTGGGATGCCATTCTTTTTAGGAATTCCCAGTCTGTTTCCTCATACTGCACATACAACTGTTTCTTCTCTATGTTCTCTAATCCTTTCCGGAATACCAGCATGGCACGGGTTCCTATTACTTTCTCCATCATCTCTTTGTAGGTACCCATTTTCTGAAAACTTCTTTTCTTTTTCCTGTCATCTAACAAAATGCTTCTGCTGCTTCCTTTTATATGAATATTCACCACGTCCCCTTCCTGTTCTGCATCTATATATGTCAGAATTCCTGAGAACAGAAAGGTATCGTTTTTCTTCAAAAGAATTCTATCCTGCATGCCTATGGAGCAGACTTTTTCCATCTCTTCCCTTTTGTCTAGGATACCCTGTATTTCAATGGATGCGTGCTCATTCACTTTCTGCTCTGCCTCAATTTTTGTAATCTGTGCCATTTTGATAGGAAGATATAGTACAACACCTTCATTATTTACTTTGTTGTATTCCATATATTGTTCCCCTCTCTTAATTGATTCTTACTTCATCTCCACGTATGTTTATGTCTCCATCTATCTTTATTTCACTGGATTTACAGGTTATATCTATCTGCTCCTCTGCAGATATAGTGATTTCTTCTTCTGCCTCGATTCTTATCTCCTTATCTGAGCTGATTGTTATATTTTCTGAACTGGATATGGTAATACCACTGTTTTGGTCCATATTGATAAAAATGGCATTGTCGCTGCATGTGATGACGATTTCTTCCGGGCTGAACATAACTTCCTTTCCGTCTGCTGTACGGAAATATTTTACTTGTGGGTTGTCAATCTTATCATTTGGACTTCCTTGTACACGCACTGAGCTAGTTCCCACAGCATTCCCTGCATCTGTATCCGGAAAATATACCAGCACTGTGTCATTTTCTTCTGGCATACAGTACCAGCCACTGTTTCCTTCTGAAGCATACATGGTAGCATAAGGAAACAGCCATGCGGTTTCTCTGTCCTGTTTTTTGTCTATTTCCAAATGTATTTTCAGATGATCGCGGACACGTTCTAGCACTTTTCCCTTAACAGATACTCCTGTCATTTTTTCATTGAAGATTGTAGGACAACTCATGCCATTTTTTGTAGAAAATTCATACTGAAAACGCAATATGCCCCTGCTCATGTTTACCTCCTTTCTGCGTATATAAAGCCTGGCACCGTTAAATGTTCCCTTGTCTCCGATTTGATAATTCTGACCTGTTGTTATGTGTATCACAGTACTATCTTTTTCTGTCACTTTTTTGTTGGTATTATTAGATGCTTTTCTGTATTCTGCTAGGTTTTTTGTAATATGGTACTTGTGGTCTTCTATTTTTCCTATATTAATACCTGTTGGTACACCAAAATAGATTTTTGCTCCATTCATGGTACAATTCGGCACAATTCCTTCATTAAAATGAGATGCCATCCTCTTTATATAATTCCAATCTGTTTCATAATATTGTAACTGCATCGTCCCAATTGCTGTCCCTTGTGAAGCAGTGTCAATTACAGCACCATGTGAATATTCACTTAAGATAGATTTTACCATATCATGATAACTTAGGCTCTTGTCCTGAAAAGACCTTCTTTTTTTCACAAGGTCTGTTTCATAAGAGTTGGATATCCCCTTTAATACCAGATAATACAGCTCTCCCTCCTGTTTTACCTCCACCATTTCTATCATGCCCTGAAAAAGTACATCCTTGTCCACAGTCACTTTTATTTGTTCTTCTTTCGTGGCTGATTTGACATATTTATCTTTATAGGCTTCCTTTACTATAGCTGTCATTTTCATATGTACATGTTGGTTAATTTCCTGAACCATATGAAACTCTTCGATTGACTGCACACATTCCACATTTGTTTTTAATTCCTTGTATGTATAATCTGACATGATTTTTCTCCTTCTTGTTTTCCTGTTTTACAATCTGCCATTTAATCATTTCTTGTTACTGTCCATGTTTTGTTATAGAAATAATTCCGCCTTTTAGACATGGCAAAATACTGTCATTCATCAATGCCGGCACTTCTCCTATCAGATAATCCATTTTCCCCTGAATCCATGGCATAACTGTAACTGGTATACATGGTGTCTCCCCAGTAAGTGGACATGTACAAATGCCAAAAGATTGTATGTTTATCTCTGATATATAATCAGTAATTACGGCTTCATATTCCTTTTTCACAATAGCACCATTATTGTTTAGAACCTTAAGTTCGCTCTCCATACTGCCGAAAGTACATGTTAATTGTGCTCCATTTTTTACTACATATTTATTCATCTGTTATACACCCTCCTTCATTGATGGTGTGCAGTGGAATCCACTCCACACCAAACATATTTTTCCGAAGAAAATTTTCCGCAAATGGCAGAGATGCAATCCAGTGCTCTGTATACCCTTTGTGCACAGAAAATACAAGTTTTTCCATTGTTTTACTTTCATCTATGACAATTTCTTTTTTCTTAAAAAACATTTCGTTATCATCTTGTCGTATACAGTCAATTTTTTCCAAATGAACCTTCCAGTAATTTTTCTGTACTCTCCTATCCTGGTCTGCTAAAATAAATGGTTCTGCACTCATTGCATCTGCATAGCTATCTAACATATTCTTTAATAAATCTGAAACAATAAATGCACTTTTTGTTAGATTCCGTATCTGGATAAAGTCCGGAAAATCCTTATTCGGCTCTAAATCAACTGGTATTACCTGTGCATGATCCTTTTCTAACTGGCTCTCTGTTAATTTTATCTTTATGGCATTTTTCAATCTGTTATCCGGATACATAACAAAGTATTTCATTCTGTCTACCCTCCCTTTCCATAATCATTACAATATGCTTTAATTTAGAGCATGTTTGAAAATTCATTCCCGCAATCTGCATGCCCCGCTTTGCAATATATTTGCTCCAAATTTAGGAGGCACAGCCCGCTGCGCTCCTAAATTTGAAATAAATCTCCCACAAATTGTGACGTACATCTTGTAACAAACAATTTTCAAACACGCTCTATGACAATTTTTTATCTGCTGTTTTTTCTCTTCTTTTTATACACAACTACCCCTGCTGCTATCACCACTGCTGACAGGACAATTGCACCGCCTGCCGCACTTGCTGTCTTTAATGCTTTCTCTGTTTTGGTTGTACATTCAATTTTTGCTGTAAAACTACTTTCATTTCCTGCCAGATCAACTGCCTGCACCTGTATGTTATAGATACCCTTTTCTTCAATCGGTACCTGATACTGGTTGATTTCTTCCTCTAATGAGAGTGCCTCTCCATTTACAAACAGCCCTGTAATCTGATCCTCTTTATCTGCCAGATCAATCTCTACCCTTCCTGTTTGATAAACTGTATTCGTGTCATTTAAAGTAATGATTTCATTATCCTCACTTCTCATAACAGCCCGGATGACAGGTGCTGTACTATCTACAATAAATTCTGCGGTTCTTTTGGATTTATGGTGAAGTTCATCTTCTGCAGTAATCTCCAATACATACTTTCCGTCTTCTTCTGCTAAGAAGTTTCCATCATATTCGATACCATTTAAGAAAATATGGCTCTCTACTGTTGTCAGATCCCGAATCACAGCATTTTTGTCCTTGTTCCATAAAAAAGATTTCAGATATTTTCCGTTGTATTCATCCAAATTGGCAATTTGTGGTGCAGTTCTGTCAATGATAAAATGTACTTCTTTCTTTGTTGTATTCCTTGCCTTATCTGTGGATGATATTACCACATCATATTTTCCTTCTTCTTTTATGCTTGTTTCGTGGCTGCTCTCTTTCTCTGGTGTTTCTAGATATTGTGATGTAATGATCTCTGTTTTTCCATTAATATCTTCTCTCCTGATTTCTAACTTCGTTCCGTTTTGCATGATATTATTTTCTGTAATCAGGCTTTTTAGGTTCACCTCTTTGCTGGTAACTTCATAAGGAGTAATGCCTTCTACTGCAACAGCAGGTGCAGTCTGATCTATCACAAATTTTACTGTCTGCTCCTTTGCCTTATTGCCTGCTCTGTCTACGGAAGAAACTTTTACTGTATAGTTTCCATCAAGTGTAAATTTTTCTTGGGATAAAGTATTTTTTCCAGTGGATGTCCAACCTTTTATTTTTTCTTTTGCAACCTGACCATTATGCTCACGCACCACCTGAATATCAACATTATTGTTTTCATAATTACTCTCCTGCACCGCTATATTTAACTCTACATCATTTGCATAATATGTATGTTCAGCACCGGACAACTGTATCACAGGAGCTGTCTTGTCTATAATAAATTCTTTTGTGACCGTTTCCGAACGATTGCCTGCTTTGTCCGCTGCCTTTACGGTTACAATATAAGTTCCGTCCTGTTCAAACTTAAGACTTCTAGATGTGATATTGCCGCTCATTACCAGTTCCGGAACAGAATATGGCAATTTATTTCCATCTACATACCGCTCTACATCAATGTCAACTGTGGCATATTGATAAATTGCTTCTTCTATCGTAATATCTAACTGCTGGTTTTTATTAAAATATCCTTTTTCCTTTATTCCTTTTATTATTACTTCTGGTTTTGTTTTATCCAGATATACCTTTTTTGTTATGACACGCTGATTGCCTGTCCTGTCTATTGCTGTCACTTTTAAAGTATCGCCATTGCTGTCTTTGCTTTCTTCCGAAAATGTAATAGTCTGCTGGTTCGATTTCTTTAATGTTCTTTCCTTGCTGTAATCTATTGTTTTGATTACACTGTTATTGACTTCATAAATAATTTTCTCAATTCCAGAGTCTGAATCCTGTACACCAATATTGCAGACAATATCCGTATTCTGCCACTTTGACAGTTCTGTATTGCTGTCAATGGTAATGATTGGTTTTTTTATCTCTTCAATCAGTCCATCTGATACCCTTACGCTGCTTATATTTCCCATTTTATCAACTGCATAGGCACTGATTTTTCCCACAAATCGTGGAGAAATGGTAAACTGCACTTTATTTCCCTGTATTGTTTTTTCCTTTATCTGATCGCTTTCAACACTTTTATATACAATTCTGTCTACTCCTGACAGGGCATCCTCTGCCTCTATTGTGACAAGAACATTCTGATTGGTCATATATGGATAACCGATAATGTCCTTTGGCTCTAACTGTTTTCCATTCAGGTCAGTAAACTGAATATTTGTTATTTCTGGTTTTGTTGTGTCCACATTGATTTTTTTGTATATAACATCTGACTGATTGCCAGCTTCATCTTCTGCATAGGTTTCTAAAATATATCTGCCATCTTCCTTAATGGCAAGATCTTTTCCTTCCTCATATAAGTTATAGTTTCGTTCTTCCTCCTCTGCATACAGCCTGTAATACCCGGATACCTTACTTCCCTCATCCTGTGTCACATCCAATGTAATGCTTGGAACTTTGCTATACCATTCCCCAGTTCCTGTGTCTTTTGCCTTTCTTTCAATATTTACTTTGTTTTCCTTTGGCTTCTGCTTATCGATATATACCTTATATTCCTCTGATATCCAGCTTTTTTGTTGGACATTTTTATAAATGCTGCCTTCTTCCCCAACTGCTGAAACAGCCTTAAACTGATAACGGCCTCCATTTTCTTCTTCTAAAACAGTGTATTGACTAGTCTTGATCTGTTCCCATTCTTCATTATTATGTTTGACATAATATGTAATATCTGAAATATTTTTTCCAAGATTACTTAAAGTAAATACAACCTCCTTATTTGTCCATTCTTGCATGCTCTGGCTAACCTTAACTTGAGGAAGTGCCTTATCTATTTGTACATCTATTTTCTGTTCTTTCGACAAATTAGATTGTCTGGAATCTGTCAGAACATATCCTGCCTTAAAATAATAGCTTCCTTTTACACTATCCCGTATATGATATAAATATTGTTTGCTGCCATTTGAATCTACAATGGTTTCCAGATCTGTATCTTCTATTTCCTTATAATTGCTTTCTCCTATTTTTTTCACATAGAATATGGTCTGTGCTTTCTGATTTTCCTGCATGTTACTTAAATTTACCACAACATCTTCTGATGTCCATGTATCAGAAACATAATCACTTGCCAGTACCAATTCAGGAATCCTTGCTTCTATATATATCTTAGGAAATGAAATATGAATATAAGGAGTCTCTTCTATCTCCGTTTCTGAACCTTCATCTGTTTGTTCTGTTTTGCTGCTGTCTTCCTCCACTTCCTCTGTTAATACAGATTCATTGATATTCAGACTGACCTCAAGTTTATGAACAGCAGTCAGCCTGTCCTGATCTAATTGAAAATAATATTCTCTGTAATTTCCTTTTTCTAAAACTTTCGTATTATTGTCTGTACCGGAAAAATCTATAATGCTAATCGCTTTATCATCTGCAAAAACATATGCGGTTATATTCTGCAGCTTTATCTTTTCTGTATTTACTGTAAAACGAAATTGTACTGATTTGCTATAATATGCATTTTCCTTAATATCAGTCCATGTATTTCCCTGTAAATATTGTAATGAACCAATTCCTTCTATATGTTTTTCTGAATCCATTTTCATAATTTTATGTGTTGTTTCTTGTTTGTTATTATAAGCAGATGTACTTCCCATAAAAGGTATGCTGCCTGCTACCAATGCCATTGTTGTTAATACCGCTATATTTTTCGAAATATTCATTTTATCCACTCCGTTTCTCTTCTTTTTATGAACCACAACTTTTAATTTTCAAACATGTTCTAAATTGTGCATATCTGCTATACTTTCCTGTGTGTGCACAACTGTAATATCTTTTAATATAACAAAATCTTCCTGTGCTGCTTTTTCATCAAGGAAACACTCTTCTGTTAATATGGTAGTTTCTTCTATAGTATCCTCGCTTAATATTTGTGTATCCTGTGTACTAATATCAGCGGTCCGCCTTCTTGCCAAATCCTTTACCATTAATGCTGTATCATTCTTATTCCCTGCATGTTTTTCCCTGTATCTGGCTGTTCTTGAAGGATATTTATTCTTAGAAATTATCTCTTTCATCTCCTTTTGTACTGTCAGACCGGTTAAATCCATAAACACTTTTTTTATATTTAATTTTATAAAAAGATATATATTAACCAGTAGTGTAATAATCCCGCCTATAAAACCTATATATATCAGCATTTCATACTTCACAATAAGTCTTCCTTTCCTGTTTGCATCTATTTTCTACTTGTTCTCTTTTTTTAACTCTTCTTCATCTATATTAGATATCAGCTTTCTCCAATTACTATTATCTTTTATCTCTGGTACCACCTCCGTTGCCGTCTGGTATAATTGCCTTATTTTTTCCAGATTCCATTTTGTTACATCGTTGTTTTTCTGTTTCTCTATTTCACACAACAATTTTAAATGACCGACATAAATACTTTCCAGGTCATCGGCAGATTGGCAGAAAATATGTTCCATTTCCTGATATTCTTCATCTGCCTTATCATACTCCTGCATACCGCTATATGCCTTGCATATTTTTAACATCATGGCTGCTTTGGTTTTTCTGTCTTCTTCATTGTTCTCATCTAAATATTCCATCGCCTGCTGACAATACATAATAATATTGTTATAGTATGATTCATTCTGCAATGTGTCATCTGAAAGTGCTATTTTGTTTTCATAAGCCCGATAAGCATATTCACAAAATGTTACAATATATTTTTCTTTATTTCTGTAAGTTTCTGCGTATTCGCCCTCTTTCTCCAACATAACCAATGCGGCTTTACAAAGATGAATAATTTTATCCTGATATTCATTGTTATCTGAATATTTTATTGTATATACCATAGCCAATGCCCGATAATTATCTAACTTATTTTGTGAATCCTGTAATGCTTCATTATATAGTTCAAAGTTTTCTAACTCTTGGCTGTACTCATCTGCATTTGCATAAAGTGAACTCATAATTTGCGACAATGCCTCATAATATTCTGCTTCCTCAATATCATCTATCATGGTAACATATTGATAACATTTCTTATATTCCTGTTCATTAAAATACAATTTTGCTATGTCATAAATCACTTCAGAAGGCGGACGTTTTTTGGAAGTATAATGATCGATGTACCAGCAGATGTCATTTAATCCCAGTTCCAGATTATCCTGTAATATGTAAATGTTGAGCAGTTCTTCATATGCTTCTGCCTTGGAAGAATCTATTTTTTCAATAGCAGTTTTCAGATTTTCAACTGCTTCATCATATTGGTTTTTCATTTCAAGACTTTGTGCCTTATTGATTACTGTCTTATACTCCTGCATCTGCAATTCTTCTTTTCCTCTCTTTCCATATCCCGCTAGTAGAAAGAAAAAAACTGTCAGGCAAAGGGAGAAAAGAAAAAGACACATCTTTTTCATTTCCCTTTTCCGGTAACTTTTATCCATCATATCATAATGTTCAAAAGCATAGATTAATTCCGCACAATTATTATAGCGGTTCTCCGGATTGAGTTCTGTGCACTTCTTTATAATCACCTCCAAACCTTGTGACAAATTTGAATCCCATTCACGTATTGGCAAAATCTCATATGGGGGTTCAGATGGACTTTTTCCTGTTACCATATGATACAAGGTGGCCCCCAATGAATAGATATCTGTCTTTTCATCCGTATTATATCTGCCTTTTCCATTTGAATCGCCAAATTGTTCTGGTGCCGCATATCCCCTGGTACCTAATGCAGTTGTATCAGCAGTTTTTTCTACCTTAAATTCTTTGGCTGTTCCAAAGTCTATCAGCTTAATGCTTCCATCTGGTTTTAACATTACATTGGATGGTTTCATGTCCCTGTATATAATTGGTGGATTCATGGAATGTAAGTATTTTAATGCATCTGCTAACTGTATTCCCCATTCAATTACCGTTTCCTGTTCCTTAGCTCCCTCCTCCTTTACTATCTCTGCTAGAGTTCTGCCTTCCACATAATCCATAACAACATAGATTACACCATTTTCATGTAAAATATCCACAATTCTTGGAATAACAGGATGATCAATTCGTTTCAGGATATCTGCTTCGTTTTCAATGCTGTGTAATACACCTTCAATATCTTCCATATTTGAGCGGAGTTCTTTCACTGCCCATTGCTTTTTTAACCGGTTGTCGATTGCCAAATATACAATAGACATTCCCCCCCGTCCAATTTGTTTTAATATTTCATATTTTCCATCTAAAACTGTTCCGATTTTTGTCATCTTTACAATCTCCTAAATGCAATATATTGCAACTGCTGTTATATTATCCTTTTCTCTTCTGTCCATAACAGTCTGCTGCATATGTGTTAAGGTTTCTGTAATTTTATCTTCCACCTGCATATCTGTTTCTCTTATATTTTCCAATATTTCCTGCTCTGCAAGCTGGTTACGGAAACCGTCTGAACACAGCAGATATGTAGTATTGTGTTCAATATCCCCTATAATAAAGTCAGGTAAAATTGTCTTACCTGTACCAACTGCCTGTAGTAAAATATTTTTTCCAGGGTCTGACTTTGCCTGTTCTTGTGTTAATTCTCCTGTTTCAACCTTTTTCTGAGCCAGCGTATGATCTTTTGTCAATTTTGTTATGTTATCATTGACCGCATATATTGCAGTATCACCAACATGAAAAATATAATATTTTTCCTCTATAAGCAACATAGCTGTCAGTGTTGTCCCAATATGACAACTATGTTCTTCTCCATAACAAATGAAATCCTCATTCAACTGATATAATATCTGCTCCCATTGTTTCCTTAAACCCTCCACTTCAAATCCCTGCTTTAAAAATATTGGAAATTTTTGTAAAAACCATTCATTAAGTGCGGTGACTGCTTCCTTGCTTGCAAGTTCCCCTTTCTCTAATCCTCCCATTCCATCACAAACGGCTGCAAATACAACCTGCCCGGTTATTGTATTTGCAGCTTTTAACAAAAGGGCATCTTGATTTATTTCTTTTCTTGTTCCTATATTGGTCGCATAAGAAGTATGATATTTCATTTTATCCCTTCCTCCTCTCTTTCTCATGATAACTGTTACCACAAAGAAGTTTTTCTGCTTCTGATTCAACCTAATTCCGTAATAATCCCAAAAGGCATGAAACCTATGAATTCAGGAAACATGCCTTGTTTTATCTTTTACATTATTTTTGTTCACTGCCGATTCTATATATTATATCCAGCTGACACCTTTTCGCTTATTTTAACAACCATCTCTAATATAATGACACGATTACATTTTCTTTCTTTTTCCTTAGCTTATGAATAAACTTAGGCTGATATTTCCAAAGTACACAGGCAGAATCCACACTTTTGGTTACATGAAATAACTTTGTTTTTGTTATTAAATGAAAACTATTTGTAACTGTTTTAATACAATATCTTCCCTAATGCAAATTGTATATTCATTATTATCGCTCATTTCCTTCCAAATTTAAACTTTACTTACGCGAGGTACAGATTTTTTGCACGAGGTACAGTTCTATCCTATGTAATAGTCCCATTTTAGCGTCTACATCTCTGGAGCGTATCTGAAAAATACGTTCTGTAAGATGTATGCCCCACTTTGTGAGAAATTTGTTTTAATTTAGGCTGCGTTGACTAAATTTAGAACAAATATACCACAAATTGTGACGCACATGTTGTAACAAACAATTTTCAAACACACTCTAGTTCCAGTGAGCGGATATGGATGAGAATATTACATAGTGCAAGAGCCAGCTGATGTTATCAATACACAGCTGGCTCTAATGCTTACTATTCAGTTTTGATTTCGGATGTCCTTATATGCATCCAGATGACCAATTTCGCCCTAAGGTCTTTAACTAATTTCCATAAGCCGCCTTTGGCGAGATCCATTTCGATTAATTTAAAGACTGATTGGTTTAGGGTTAGTGGGCATCCTTACGAACAAATGTGGATATACTATCCAGAGTCTAATGTAAATTTACAGTTCCTGCGGCCTCTTCCAAATAGGTCTGGAAGTTGTTGCTCCATCCTTTTCCCATTTCCCCTACGGTATCGGTAAACATAGAGCTATAATTTAGGTCCAGTGATACGGTGGCGTCTCTTACTGCCAATGCTTCATAGTCCTCTACATACGCACCTAAGGCAATATCTACCAGATTTTCCCAAAGAGTACTTGTGTCAATGGTCACATGTTCTACTATACTGCATGACGCATGACTGGAAATTTATTCTATTGAATCATAAATTAAAATACCCCTATCCTCAATATATTAGCTGATATCTCCTTGTCCCATAATATTTCTGGCACTTGTGCTTACTTTCTTATCAAATCTAGCAGTGACTGGTAACTGTCTACAACATCATAAACCACGTCCCCATTGCTGATAGCTTTAAAATGTTCCTTTGCACAATGGATTTTGGACTCTTCTATCATTCTGAGCTGCATGGAGGACATGGATCCTTTCGTCTCCGCAACAAAATAAATGTGCTTAACAGTCCCCTCGTAAAAAGCAATCGCCCAGTCAGGGTTATAGCGGCCGACCGGAGTGGAAATGTAAAAGCCATCCGGCAGTTTCACATAGACAGCAACGGAAGTATCCGTGTCAAGCAGCTCTGCGAAATCCCTTTCACCAGTGGAATCATATACAATATGGTCATATAAGTGTTTCTTTGCTTTCATCGCATTTACACCCAGCTTGCCCCTAATGGCTGGCTCGGTAAATATCTCTGTTTCGTCATAACGGTCATCCAACACATCATAAGTGATATGCTGGATAATTGCCGTAGCTTTTTCTTCATTGATCAGCCTTGCCGCCTTGATGATAAACTCTTCCGGATTATCCTTAAACTGATTGAATGTAAAAGGGCTAATCCCTTTCAGTATGCCAACAACTGCTTTCCTCGTCAGCCCTGTCTCATCCACCAATTTCCCCACCAAATCATACTTCACACCACGGTTGGCAGATATCTTAGTATCTGCATTATAAGCCGCTGCAGACTCCCGCACAAAGGAATTGCCGGAAAGCAGTGCCTCTTTGGATGTAATATCGTTCATGCTGCCGCTTTCCACCTTGAAATACAGTTTGGACACCAGCAATTTGCTGTTCAAGGTATCAATAGATTTGCGAATCAGCTCATCGGTATCAAAGTCAACAATATATACTGATTTCGGACTAATTTTCTCCCATAATGCCTTAAATTCCGGCATCGCCAGTTTATCTTCATCCAGAGACAGCTCCACATTGCTGCTTCTGGCATTTTCCGGCTTCATCGCTGCCGGATTGTAAATGGAGTCCAGTATGTCCACCACTGCCTGTTTACAGTCAGCCACTTCCTCTGCCACCTGCAAAGTACCATTTGCCTTTGCCTCATAGTATTTATCTGTCAGGGCATATTTCTTGTCGATGTATCCGTTAATGAGCATATCGGTATGGATGGCTCTCGCTGTTTCCATATCAATCGTCATCTCATTTCCCTTATCATCCATAATGACCTGTCCCTCAAACAAGTCCACCGTAACAGCATGAGGTCTGTCTGAGACAGTCTCGGCTATCTCTGTCTGCAATCCTTTCACAAAAGAATCATAACTTTCGCTTGCGATAACTGTCAGAACATTGATATTATGTACATCTTTTCCAAGGATGGCAGAATCCATTCTCTCGCCATCCTGATTCACACAAAGCCTGAGTCCTCTTCCCACTTCCTGCCGCTTACGGACTTCACTGCTGCTCTGTTTCAAAGTGCAGATTTGGAATACATTTGGATTATCCCATCCCTCCCTCAGTGCCGAATGGGAGAAGATAAAGCGAACCGGAGATTTCTTTGGATTCCTGTCCAAAAGCAGTTCTTTATTCTTCATAATCAGGTCATAGGCATCCATGTCATCCGATGTTTTTTCTTTCTTATCTGACAATTTACTGTTGGTAATGCGGCCTTTCTTGTCAATGGAAAAATATCCGGCATGGGTGGAGGATGCCTCTATCTCTTCCAGATATTTGATATATTCACCGTCACCAACAGCAAGCTGCAAGTTTTCAACAATATCCTTGTATTCCTCCTCAAACATGTCAGCAAAGATGCCATTTAGTACCTGTCCTGCCTCATCATATTTTTTGTAGTGCTCGACCTCATCAATGAAAAACAGTGATAATACCTTGATTCCCTTATGGAATAGCTGCCGTTCCCTCTCAATATGGGAAAGGATGGTTTCTCTGATCTGCAGCCTGCGAAACTGCTCTTCACTGATTTTGCCAATCACATCACCGGCATAAATCTTGATGCCATTTAAAAATTCCACCGAATCATCCCTGCCATCAATATGCTTGACAACAAATCCGTTTTTATATTCTTCCAATTCACCGGAATGGTCATAAAGATTGTAATGTTCCCCCACAATCCTTGTCACCTTCTTTGGTGCTCCTGATTTTGTCTTGCAGTCAAACTGAATCGTTGCTGTAGGTGCTGATTTGGAAAGATTAATCCCCTGCAAATAGACATAGCTCTCTGTGGCTGTACTTCCAGACTCCGTAATTCCCTTGACGGTGATTTTCTTTACCAGCCTTTTATTGTATGCCTCCATCGCATCCAAACGGTAAACCATGTTGTAAATGCTGTCCGATTTGTGGGTGGCTGAATACCGAAGGGTAAGCAGAGGATTAAATTCCTGTAATCTCTCTTTCGTTTTTTTGCCCTCCACACTCTGGGGTTCATCAATAATCAGAATAGGATTCGTCTTAGCGATAATGTCAATCGGTCTGCGGGAACGGAACTCATCCAGCTTCATATAAATCCTGCGGGCATCCTTGCCCCTGGCATTGAATGCCTGTGAATTGATAATCATCACATTGATGGAGCTGTCTGAGGCAAAACGGTCAATCTCCGTAAGCTGTGTGGATTTGTAGATAAAGAACCGAATCTTTTTTCCATATTCCTCTGCAAAATGCTCCTGTGTCACCTGAAGGGATTTGTAAACACCTTCCCGAATGGCAATGCTCGGCACAACAATGATAAACTTACTCCATCCATAATGTTTATTTAACTCATACATGGTCTTGCAGTATGTATAGGTCTTGCCGACACCTGTTTCCATCTCTATCGTCAGATTGTACCTACCCTCCAGTTTATTAGAGAGCTCAATCTGGTTTGCCCGCTGTATCTTCTGAATATGCTCCAGTATCGCAGCATCGGAAAGCTCTGGAACAATCTTCTGGTTGCTCCAACCTGTGAAGTCTTCCTCCTCCGTCATGGAGTGCTGGTAATATCCGGTTCCTCTGTCCATCATATAGGATGGTGTCAGGTATGGCTGTCCGGCAAATACATCCACCACTGCCTTTGCTGCATCTGCCTGGAATTTCTGGTGTTTGAATTGTAGTTTCATTCGTCCGTACCACTGCCTTTCTTATCTGAATTTTTATCCATTAACAATACAGGATTTGTTTCCCATGGCAATTGTGCAACAAGCTGTTGCACAATTAAGTCTTACAATAATGATTTTTTATCAATCAATATGTTCCAATAACCTTTTTGACTGGATCCGACTCTTTCAATAATTCTCTTTCGTTTTAATTTATTACTATAGTATTTTACTTTGCCTATATTCCATTTTAATATTTTAGCCATCTCTGCTTGTTGCGAACGCACTGCGTTCGTATTTGCTTTGTTCTATAATACCTTTACTCTGGTATCCGGCGATAACATCTTGAACACCTCACCCACATTTATTTTAGATGGACTGTTCACAAATCCGGAATCCCTGAACACGGCACGGAGAGGCTGTTTTCTTGCAATTGTTTTAATAACCGAATCCGGAATTGCCTCATCAAAGCAGGCAATCAAATCCCCATCATTATAATTATGTACCATGCAGCCATCTATTATTTCTGAAGAATACGGAAGTGACAGTGGAATTCCCCATTCCAAAAGACAGCCAAAGAGCAAGTCTAAATCGGTACGGTCTTCCTTGATGTTAGACTCTAAGGCATCAAGAATATTCTGATTGTATTCATCTGCACTATAATATACATCTTTCATGTTGGAATCATCCAGTTTCAACACACGGAAACCGATATCAAGGTTTTCTGTGGTATCCGGATTTTCTGCTTTGATTTTATCTCCGGCACGACGGATTCGCTCCTTGCCGATTTCGCAGATGTTCTCCCATCCATTTTGTTTTGCACTGCTTTTTTCTGCACAGAGTTCAGGAAGTTGTACCAAAATAAACTTCCGTTTCCCATTATTTTCAGCATTAAATTCCATCACGGCATGTGCTGTTGTTGACGATCCACCAAAAAAATCTAATACTGTTGCAGATTTATCTTCAAAAGTCATCATACGAAGCATTCTGTCGATAAGTTTCAATGGTTTTGGAGTATCAAACGTTGTTTCTCCCATTAATGATTTTAATCTGGAAGTCGCCGTAGACATTAATCCTGCATCATCCCACCATGTAGTAGTCGTTCTACGAGTTTTTTCTGCTATATTTCTATAATACTTCTGATACAAACTATTCCCTCTTTTAACAACAAGACCTTGTTCATATTTTTCCTGCATCGTTTCTTTAGAAAATCTCCAATATCCCTCAACACCTAAAAATTCAAAATATGGATTTCCCTTTTTAGAACCACCCGGACCATCAACTGGCACTAATCGGTATGCCCCCTTTCCATCATTATCATCCAAATCAAACCCCTCCAATTTGGGATCTAATCCTATCATTTTACGACATTCCTCCAATTTTAGAATATTTTTAGCATAAAACAATATTGTATTATGATTCGGAGAAATGATTTTATCATTTGATATGGATGCTCTTGACTTATGGCAAATCAATGCCACACGATTCATACATCCAAATAACTCATCACATATTTTTGTTAAATTTGTTACTTCATTATCATCAATAGAAATAAAAACTGCACCATCATCTGTAAGAAGATTTCTCGCAAGCATTAACCTAGAGTATATCATGGAACACCAATCTGAGTGAAATCTACCATTTGAGTCTGAATTTTTATAAAGCCGATTATCTTCATCATCTAACACCTCTGTTTTTTCCTCATACTCCTTATTGGTTTGAGTAAAATTATCACGATAAATAAAGTCGTTCCCTGTATTATAGGGCGGATCAATATAAATCATCTTAACCTTTCCAAGATAACTTTCCTGAAGCAGTTTCAACACCTCTAAATTATCGCCCTCTATATATAGATTTTCAGTACTATCCCAATCTTTGCTTTCTTCCTTACAAGGACGGAGGGTTTTACGAATTGGTTTATTCGCCTCAACAATAGAAGCCTTTTTCCCAACCCAAGTAAACTCATATGCTTCATCACCATTTACTACATCCTCTGATAACATTTGCTTGAGCAGTTCAAAATTGATTGCTTTTTTCGGTTTCCCATCCTTATCTACTGTTTCTGTGATACAATTTGGAAATAAAGTACCAATTCTCTCAACATTTTGTTTTGTTAAATCAAGTGTTTCCATTTTCATTTTATCCATTGTCTTGTTCCTCCCTTTACTGGCATCAAATTATTGGTCATATGGATATTCAAAATATATTATTAGGATTAAATCCCAATTCCATTTTGGATAAAATATTATCCATGACAGGAAAAAATTCATTTATATAATTATACATATCAACATAGTAAATATAAACTTTTTTAAAATCATCTAAATCAAAATTTCTATCTACTATATATCTGGAAAAAGAAGCATCCCTTCCTTCATTATAATAAACAAATGATGTTAATTTCCATAAATAATCAAATTCTGACACATCAATATACTCTTTGATGAGTTCTAATAATTCAATCAAATCATGTGAATTCAATTTTTTAGTATGTACTTGAATTTCTTCATTATCCAAATCCCTTTTTTTAATATCTTCATTCACAAAAATTAATTTATATGCCAACTCTATACTTTGTCTGAAGGTCATAAGAAGCGGAAAGTATAGTCCGTATAATGTTGTATTAACTTCTGTTTGTCTTAAAAGCATATTTGCTTGGTTTACGGCCTTCGCTTTCTCCAGTTCATTGGAAAACCTATGATTCTCTGCTTCAGTAATATTTTTATAAAACTCATCAAGTAATAATTGAGTCGCATGTTTATAATTTCTATATTGATAATAAAACGGCATGGCAGAATTAAATAATAAGCCATCATATATACATAATGACACATTCCTCCCTGCCATATTAACAGGGTATGAGTTTTTTACATTATCATTTCTTTTATAAAGTTTTTCACTTGTGTCTAAAAATTTACTTCGATTACTCTTTATAAAATCATATAATTCACTTATATTTTGAATTGATTCAAGCCCTGTATACAATTCATCCCTGTATGCATTATTAGGTTTAACATGTTTCTTAACTGTCTCTAAAAAATTAGGAAATTCATTATCATAATCTGTAAATAACAGTCCCCTGTATTTGTATATATTATTAAATAGTTTTACATTAAATCTTGTTAATGCATATCTTTCTGCCCAATTTCCAGTCATCTTAGCATCTATTTCATCTAATAAATCCAAAAAGGTGTTCTTCTTTTTTTGCAGTAATCATTATATTCAAAGTTAAGACTAAATCTTTTTAACTCTTTGACTGGTCCTATCAAATTACCTGACTGATTATTTTGTTGGTATACTTCTTCATCTACCAAATCAACCATGTAGATATATTTAACATTATCTCCAAATGAAAGTATCTGTCTATCGCAAAACAATCCTAATATATGATGTATTCTCTCCTTTTTTTCCTCAATTAAATCTAAGGAATCATAATTGGAATATACAAAAAATTTCATGTTTGCAGCATCATCAATCTCTGCCATAAAAATTTTATTATAAATATCAATGCTGTTTTTTACTTCTCTGCCCTTTACCTTATAACATATAGCATCATAATCCTTTTTTGCTATAGCAATATCTAACATAATTTATCACCCCTATTTTCAAAATTATTCATCCCAACTCCTCCAATTCTCTCCGCAACTTCTTCACTTCCCCATTCAACTCCATCTGCCGGTTCAACTGCTTCTCCTTACGAACCTTCCCCTGCAATACAGCGATCTGCTTTTCCAGTTCCTTCCTCTTCTTATCTTTTTCCACGGAAGATTTCAAACTCTCATCCTGTCCACCCTGCAGGGCATCGCCTGCAATCTGCCTGACAAGGTTTTCATACATCGTATCCAAGGAAAGTCCCTCCAGATTTAACTGCAGTCCATCTTCCGGCATCCACTCCGTATGATAATAACTGCTTACCTTAAAAACATTCCCACCAGCAGATGTCTCCTCTTTATATCCAATCCATGCCTGATACCGCCCCTCAAAGGACAGGATAAAGAGAATGTGGTAGGGAATTTCCCGATCTATCTGCAAAAGCACCGCCTGATCCAGATTCTTCTGGCTCAAGGCTATCTCAAATACCTCCAGCTCACTGACATCTTCCCCATCTGCAACATTAAGGGTTGAAGGTGCAATTTTATTTCTCCAGTAAATCACCCTGATTTGTTCCACAAACACCCGTTTCAGTGCCGGGGAAACATTCAGGTTATCATAAAATTTCTGTTTTGGTATTCTTTTCCCATATTCCGTACTCTGTGGCAATCCAAACATCGTTATCCCTTTCTATGTGCTGTCAAAAAAATTTTATTGACAAATACTTAATCCTCCTATATAATCTTATTAAAAGAAGCGAGTTTTTTACCGTACAGCCTTGTGCTAAAGCGGGGTACCCGTTTCTTTTTTTATATTTATAATGTCATATAAATACATCTTCCCATTTGCTGAATGTCTTACAACTAATTCCCCCTGAAAGATATTATATCTTAGTACTTCTCCATTGTCAGCATACACCGGCAATGCAAACCTTGAATCATAACGATACCATCCTCTTTTTGCATTAATAGCATGTTTTTCATTTTGATTCTTTTGAAATCGTCTATTTGTTGCCATCTTAATCATTTCTGGTATTCCCTGTACAGCATTTGCCTTTGCTTAGCCATAGTTCCTTTTAAACGAACAGTATATTTAGAATTCGAATACTCATCCGGTAAATCTGAACCTAGATAAATAATATCTCCAGTTTCATCAATTTCGATATATCTTCCTACATACTGCTTTGCATATGTTTCTACCTTATCCCATCGAATTTTTTGTCGCCCTGTAAATAAAATTTCTTTTATCATTACAATCCCTTTTTCATTAGGATTATAGACAACTTCTACATTTCGCTCCAATTTCATTCCCCTTCCTATATGCCTTGTATCACAAGAAAACATATCAGTTCAAAGTCATCCAGTCCCGAAACGGTATTCAACAGTGCTGAAGTCCCTCCTGCCGAAAACAAGCTGTTTATATCGCTTTCCTCTTTAATGTCAATAATGGAATTGATGACATCACTTAACAGTTCTGATATTTCGCCCATATTCCTGCCATCATCTGTTGCCTCATTGAACCTCTTACACAGTTCCATAACCGGCTCGCTTTTGCCTCGGCAAAGCAGCCTCAGATTATCCAGCATCTTCTTGGGGTTCAGATAATCACATACAATCTCTCCGTCCACACCAATATAAACCATATAAAATGGATGAATCCGGTTCTGATTATCAATGTTCACACTGTTATTGATATTTTTCAGCACGAAAACCACCCCTGGCGGACAGTCTTCCGTTGCAGGAACAACGGCATGGAGACCATTCGGAGCTGACTCTACATCACTGTGGTGCTTTATGTATTCCAATAAATCCAACCTGAATTCATTCAGTCCCAGATCCATAATGGATATCCCGGAAGACGTTTCCTCAATATCCACTACCTCTTCCTGCAGTCTTTTTAACTGTGCCCTCCGATATTCCAAGTCTCCTTTTTCTTCCGCATTCAATAAGTTATCATCGCCTGTGGATGTCATGACGGATATTTTCATCCTTGTCTCAACCCTGTTCTTTAGATTGATATACTCGTCCAAATCCATATCCGGCCAGAAATTGACAAGCTGGATATACTCGTTTCTGCTTCCGATTCGGTCAATTCTTCCAAACCTTTGTATGATTCTGACCGGATTCCAGTGGATATCATAGTTTACCAGATAATCGCAGTCCTGCAGATTCTGTCCCTCTGAAATACAGTCTGTGGCAATCAGTATGTCAATCTCGGCATCGTCATCAGGCATCAGCACATTTTTTCCCTTGGAAATTGGCGAGAAACAGGTAAGTACGGTATTCAAGTCAGAACGAAGTTTTGGTATCGTGGTCTTTCCATCCACGGAACCAGTAATCTCTGCCGTATCCAGCCAAAATTCATCTTTCACGAATCTGCTTACATTTTTATACAGATAATCTGCCGTATCTGAAAATGCAGTGAAAATCATAACTTTCTTATTATCTGCATTAATGGGTGATTTTATTTTCTCCCGGATTAGTTCAAAAAGAGTCTGTAACTTTGTATCGTGTTCTGGTGTGATATCTGCAATCATCAAGGAAAGCAGTTCCAGATTCTCCGCATCCTGCTTCAACTCATGCTGCCATGTCACATAATCCATATCTGCAAGGTCAATCTTTATTTTCCTGCCCACGGAGAAGAAGTCAGTATTCTGGTCGTCCTCATCAAAATCAGAAACTTCTGTGACATCCAAAAGATTCAGAAGCTGTTCCCCTGACTGATAACTTTGAATGGTTTGAATGGTTTCATCAATAAGCTGTCGTATACGGTCCACTGTCAGTCGAAAAGAATAGACGGAACTCTCCAGCCTTTTCAAAAGATTGATGCTCATCAATCTCCTGATTCCCTCTTCCCGTCCCTGCTGGGTAAGACTGTTTCCCTTATTGTGGGTTATGTCCATATATTTTGACATCCGGGATGGCATGATATAGTTGGAGGGTGTATATATTGTCAAGTTTAAAGCCATCAAAAGTTCATAGATCTGGTTATAATTAATGGTATCCTTTAAATCCGTGAGGTTCGGTCTTTTAGAGATGGGCTTTAACCTCTCTGGGAATTTCCCGATTTCCGTAGTGCTGTAATATTTCTCAATATGCTTCCGTGAACGAGCAATCGTTACACTGTCAAGCACTTCAAAAAAATCAAAATCAAGCATGGACAGCAAGGTTTCTGTAGTTCTTCTGTCTACATCCAGCTTATTCCATGCATTAAAAGCCCGTTGTGCATTCCTGAAAATCTCCTCAATGGATTTGTTCGTATCCAGTTTGTCATTAATCTGTGAGGCATCCCCCTCATAGGCAAGCTGCAACTGGTTCTTTAAATCATTAAAACGGTTATTGACCGGAGTGGCAGAGAGCATTAATACTTTGGTTTTAACACCCGAACGAATCACTTTATTCATCAGACGGAGATAACGGTTCTCCCTGCCATCTTCTCCTCTAACTTCACCGCCGTTACGGAAATTATGGGATTCATCAATGACCACCAAATCATAATTTCCCCAGTTCAGCCTTCCCAAATCAACACCATTTGATTTCCCATGTTCCCTGGAAAGGTCTGTATGATAAAGAATATCGTACCGAAGTCTGTCCTCGGCGATGGGATTATTGATATAATTCCCTTTATATGTATTCCAGTTCTCTGACAATTTCTTAGGGCATAACACAAGAACAGAACGGTTCCTGTTTTCATAATATTTGATAACAGCCAAAGCCGAGAAAGTTTTTCCAAGCCCTACACTGTCAGCGAGGATGCAGCCATTGTACTGCTCCAGTTTATTGATAATGGCAAGGACGGCATCTTTTTGGAAGTTGTAAAGCATCCCCCAGATTTTGCTTTCTTTGAATCCGGTTGCCTCATTTGGCAGCACATCCTCGGATATATCGTCCAAAAATTCATTGAAAATATTATATAGGGTATAGAAATAGATAAAGTCTGGTGAATTTTCCTGATAGGCAGCAGAAATGCTCTCCATCACAATATCCGTAACATCTTGCAGTTTCTTTTTATCATTCCAAATTTCCTCAAACAGATGGAGAAAATATTGCCCGTTTTCATACCCTTCCGTCTTCTGTACGGGATAATAAGCATTATTGCCTCTCTCACAGCCTAAATCCACTGTGGTAAAGCCATTGATAGGCATATAGGTGCTTTCATCCACAGTCATAAATCCCATCATCTGCTCATGGGTAACATTTGACTGAAACACTGCCTTCCTGCTAATCCAGTCGGCACATTCCCTCGCAATCGCCTTCTGTGTCAGTTCATTCCTGAGCTTCACCTCAAACTCTGTGCCATAAAGGCTTTTTTCCCTGTTCAGCCTTGGGATATAAAATTCCCTGCTTGCTTTCGGTGTTTTCTCCTGAACAAAAGTGGGAGAAGTGAAAATAAAGCAGAGCTTATCTACACTTTCCAACTCATTTTTCAATTCCTGATACGCATAGATGGAGAAACAGGCGGCTGCTATGGAAACCTTACTCCCTTTTTTCAGGGTTTTCTTTAAATCATCCCTGACAGTTGCACTCACATTATCAAGAATCTGCATACCGTTACCTCCATCAATCTAACATTCTTCTCGTGAATTAGCAACGAAAAATCCACTCTGCGGATTCTTCCTGTGTGAATAGGTGGTTTTGCCGACGTGGAACTACTTAGTTTTCGTTGTTGAAATCTTAGTAGCTCTACTCACATTTTCCTCTGGTCTTTCCGGCAGAATTTCCACTACTTCCTCAATCCTGCAGTCCAGAGCAAGGCATATTTTCTCCACAACAGACATATTCACATTTTCTCCGTTTGCCATCTTGCCAAGTGTACTATAGGCAACTCCTGACATCCGCACGATATCCCCTCTTTTGATATCCCTGTCAATCATCAGTTTAAATAATGGTTTATAAGATACTGCCATATCAAGACCTCACATTTATAGATTAAAATATTATTATCATTGTCAAACAAGGTTAGTATAACACATATGCTGAATGATTGCACGAAATATTTTGAGTTCTCGTTAATGTGATTTTTGTCCGTCAGACCAGAGATTTGCCTACAACTTCTTTCAGATTCCACCTCACGATGGACACCCTTGTTGTTCAGCTATATCAAATTTACAGAGATTTTTTCAAACTCTCGATTTCTCCCCTTATAACATAATCTTGATAAATTCTATCTATAAATTTTCTTTCTTCACAATTATATTGTATCAAACACTCTATAGAATCTTTAAAAATTTCATCATTTACAAGTAATATGGGTTCTGGAAAATAATTAATTCCTTCTTTTTCATATGCTTTTCTTGAAACATATGCGATGGCATTTTTTTATTAAATCATAATAGATGCTTCCCTCCATATAACTCATAGCTCTTTTTGCGATAGAAACTAAAAATTGCATTTTCTGATTATTTGACAACAAATTAATATTCACCCATATTTTCTCCTATTATTTACCAAACACTAATTAAATCTTATAAATACCTCTTTTTAATATTAATCAAATTATTCTTAATATCTTCATTTTCACCATTTTCTTTTATATAAATCCTATATGCTAACTCCAAACATTTTATATACATTTGAAAGTCAATTTTTATATCCTTATCAATCATATAAAATTCTACTCCATCATCAAAATATCCCTCTTCTTCCTCGCTTTCAAAAAGCGATGGCAAATTGCATCCTAATACTTCACTTCCATAACTCATATCTTGAGCTAACGTATTTAATATTCCTTTAAAATCACTTCTTATCATCCAATCAAAAAAAGCAATAACTATAGCATATTTTTCTTTATCTTCGAAAAACAATTCTTCAAATTTTTCTTTCATAACTTACCTCCCTAATAATCAAATTGCCATTCCATTACTGGATAAAACAAATCTAATTCATTAGTTACTGAATTAATCCATCCTTCAAATTTCACCTCATTCTTTGAAATTCCATTCATATACATTTGTTTTCCAGGAGTTATATACACCTCTCTTGAATCAAATGCCTCTTTTGCCATAGACACTATTTTATCAGTATTTAATTCAGATTAGACTTTATAGATGATTGTATATAAATAGATAGAACTATCATCTGTTATTGTCTATAAAATTTGGGGGTTTATCTAAATTATTATTTCATGCGTTTCTCATGCAAAGTTTTTCATTTTTGGGTTGCATATTACAAGACAACCTTTTATAATATTTAATATGTAAATTTACACAACATTATAATAGGGAGGGATTTCTTATGAAACCAAAAATCTTTACAGGAGTCCTTGTAATTCTTCTCTTAGGTGCAATTGCTTTCTTTCAGTGGGAAAAAAGAACAGTCTACAATTCGCCTGACGCAATTGGCAATAGCTCCGGAAATATTTTAAATGGTGGTCTGTTTTGTGAATATGAAAATAAAATTTACTTTAGCAATTATAAAGATGAAGGAAGTCTATATTCCATGGATTCAAATTGCAGTAATTTTAAAAAGATATCTTCAGATGCTGTCAGCCACATTAATGTTGCCGGAAAATATATTGTCTATTCAAGAAGAAACAATACAAAGAAAGGCAATTCTGGTAATTTCCTAAATTTTAACAGCATTGGTATTTACCGCGTGAACAAAAACGGAAAGAATATCTCTCATTTATCTACTAATCCAAATGGTGTTTCTGTTCTTGCCGGCAATTATGTTTACTTTCAAAATTATGACGAAGCCACTGGTCTTCAGTTCTATAAAGTAAACATTGATGGCAGTGGTGAAACAAGGCTTAGTACAGAAGAAACTATTCCAAATGCAATCTTTAATAATATTCTGTATTATGTTGGTACTAATAGTGAGCATAACATCCACACTTTAGATTTAAATACAGATACTAGTGATATCCTTGTAGAAGGCAATTACAGCAATTTAATTATTAATAATGATTACCTATACTATACAGATCTTTCCCAAAAATACAGTATTGGGCGTATGGCTTTAGATGGTTCCAATCCTGAAAATCTTGTAAGCAAACGCTGTTTTACATACAATTTAAGTCTCGATGGACGCTACTTGTATTATCAGGTGGATGATCAAAAAAACAGTGACAAAAATGGTCTGTATCGTCTGGATTTAGAAACATCGACAGATATTCTTTTGAAAGAAGGAAATTATCATAATATTCATACTACAAGTAATTATGTATTTTTCTCCAATATAAAGGATGATACTTGGTTTATGCTTCCTACAACCAATGATACTGCCATTATTGAATTTACCCCGGCTTATGATAATTAGGCTTTTCCTTTCCATATTTTATAGAAAAAAACAGGTCAGCCATGCTATCCAAACACACTCTAGAACGAAACACATCCGTTGCGGTATATCTGCATATGTATATTTTGCTAGAAAATAAAACGGGTAACATTTATTACTTAACTAAACTATTACTAATAAAGCTGTCAAGTACAGATATTCTGTATTTGACAGCCTTTTTGTATTTCCATATCTGCCATAAAACAATAGACAAAAAGGACAACTCTTTAAAATATAAAAACGATACTAACAAGCCAAATAGAACTGTAAGCATTTCCTCTTTGCTGAAGGCATAACAATCAGGCTTGTTGCTGACAGGAATAAAATAGAATATATGGATTACTATAATGAATTTTCAAATACACTCTAATTCTTTTAACAATTGCTCCATTGTTTTTTGTATGACAGGATGTACTTTTAGTGGTGCAATCTCCACCATAGGCTCTAGTACAAATCTTCTTTTATGCATTTCCTTATGTGGAATAATCAAATCTTTAGAATGATAACATTTATCATCATACAATAAAATATCCAAATCTATGGTTCTTGGCCCCCAATGTACCACTCTTACTCTTTTCAACTGTTTTTCAATCTTTCCTATCAATATCAATACTTCTTCTGGATCATATAATGTTTTGATTTCTAATGCACCATTTAGAAAATCATCTTGCTCCACCTTTCCCACTGGTGCTGTTACAATAAATTCTGACACCTTTGTAACATGGCAGTATCTGTCCTGCCTTAACAATGCAATGGCATTTTTCAGATTTTCTTCTTTATCGCCTAAGTTAGAACCAATACTAAGATAAACTGTATGCCATTTTCTCTTTACCTCAACTGCCACTGTTTCTAAGGGCAGCAAAACTGGTGCCCATGGCTTCTTTATTTTTAATTTTACTTGTTTTAATTCCACTTGTTTACCTGTAAAGTGAACTAATAACTCTTTTGATAAATTTTCCGCCACAGTCTCTAATAACCGATGGGTATTTTTCTGCATATATTCTGTAATAAACTGTGCCGCCTCTGCATAGTTTATGGAATATTGCAATTCATCACTTTTTCCTGCTTTTTGTATATTTATATACATTGTAACAGATATGATAAACTTTTGACCTAATATATTTTCTTCTTTTAATACACCATGATGTGCAAATACTTCTAAATTCTTTATTTTTATCTTATCCAAAATCCTCCCCCCTATGACTGTAAGACCGCCTCTGCCATCTTAATTGCTCTTACATTTCCCTTTACATTATGTACCCTGACAAACTGGCAGCCTTTCTGTACCGCCAGCACAGTAGTTGCAATCGTTCCCTCTTCACGCTCTGTAACGGGCAGATCCAGAGTAAGGCCAACAACAGATTTTCTCGAAGTACCAAGGAGTACCGGCACATCAAACTGATATAAATCCTCTAGATATTTGATTACTTGCAGATTCATTTCATATGTTTTTGCAAATCCCACTCCAGGATCTAAAATAATTTTGTTCTTATCTATTCCTGCATCTTTTGCAATTTCCATACATTCCTGCAAATCTGCTATTATATCTCTTCTAAAATCTTTATAATTCTGATTTTCCCGATTGTGCATCATGCATACTGCAACATCATATTTTTTTACAATCCCTGCCATTTCCCTGTCATATTTTAATCCCCAAATGTCATTGACCAGATCTGCACCAGCTAAAATTCCTGCTTCTGCAACTTTACTTTTATAAGTATCAATAGAAATTGGAACATCAAACTTTTTTCTGAGAGCCTTAATCACTGGAACTACCCTTGCAATTTCTTCTTCATCAGATATCTGTGTATAATTAGGACGAGTAGATTCTCCACCCACATCAATGATATCTGCTCCTTCTTCTATCATTTGTCTGGCATGTTCCACTGCTCTTTCCATTTGGTTATAGTTCCCACCATCTGAAAAAGAATCGGGTGTTACATTTAAAATTCCCATTACATAAGTATGCCGATTAAATTTAAACTCTCTATTTCCAATTTTCATTTTTCCTATCATTATGTGTTCCTCTCTTTCTCAATTGATTTATACTATGGTATGTCATATCATTCATACCTAATTTTTCAATGCGAAGTTCAATCTTCAAACACATTCTAGATAAGTAATCTTTTGCCAGAACACTCTGCATTATATCTCTAACCTATCATTTTTCTTATCTGCTGGCCAATAACAGGTATCCGAACTTTCACACAAAAAACAATTTCTAGCTCTTTTATCTGCTTCACAAATTAAATTTGATAATTTAGATTGCTTTTTTGTTTCTTTATCACGATGGGAACGGATGGCACATAAAATCTCTTTTATTTCGTTTTCTGTAAATCCACATTCTGGTAAAATACTCTCTGCTAATGAAACACTTGCCTTTTCATGATCTTGTTTTGTTTCATACTGTATGCCTCGTCCAATATCATGTAACAGAGCAGCAGCATAGATTAATTCTTTTTCTATACTGCTATTTTGTTCTAATGCTGCAATATATGCTATTCTTGCCACTTCTAATTGATGCTCCACACCATGCTTGCAGTAAATTCTGTTTCTTTCATAATAATTGATTTTTTTCATTTCCTGCTGATATATCTTATGCTTAAAAATACTGTTTACTCTTTCCAAGAAAGTTCTTTCCTTTCTTTTATTCTGTAGTATCAATACTTTCCTCTGTTTCTTCTGCTCCTAATACATTATCATTTGAGGAAGGCTTTTCTATCTGTTCCTCTGGTGTTTCTGTCAGAACCACTTCTGGTTTTTCAGTTTCCTCCGGCTTTTTAGTTTCTTCTGCCTGCTCTTCATCCTTATTATCTGCATTATCCTTTTCTTTAACAGGGTCATCTGTTTTTTTATCTTCCTCTTTTTTACTTTCATCAGAAGTATCTCCACCTAATACCTCATCATTGACATTATTTAAGATACTATCCGGCTCTATTTCTGGTACTTCTTTATTTCCACCAAACAATCCTTTAAAGAAATTTGCGATTGCTTTAAAAATGCTGACAAAGAAATTTCCAATCTTATCTAAAATTCCTTCTTTATCCTTTGCAATTTTATCTTTCAAACTTTTTGATACAGTGCCTAACTCCTCTACAATTTTATCCTGTAAATGATCCATTGTACCTTCTATTGCACTATAGTCATAATCTTCTCCACCAATTTTACTCATTAATGCAGTAACTTGATTTGCATTTTCTTCTGGAATGGTAACATCATAATACTCAGAAACCTCATTTAAAATTTCCTTAATTTTATTCTCATCTATCTCTTTACTTTCAATTACCTGACTTTTGATTTCGTTCATAACAGCTGCCGCTTCATCTTTACCAATTTCATCAGCCAACTGTCCTGTTTCATAAAGTTCCTCCATTGCCAGCTCTTTCTTTTCTTCATCTAATGTTTCATCTGTTACACTTTCATATGATTTAATAATGCCTGTCAATGCACCGGTACCCGAAACTTTAATTGGAGATGCTGCTACCACATCACAACTTTTGATACCTGCCGTAACGAGCGTATTCGCAATCATGCTTGTAGATACCCATGTAAGATTAGCTGTCTTTACATTGATTACATCTGCATCTGTAGGCATAATATAAGAGCAGCTATATGTACGTGTTCCAATCTCTGCTGCTGTGGCAATCCCCTCTAAATATTCCCGTTCCTCTTTGTTATTTACCTCAATTACATAAACTTCATCTTCAGACACACCAAAATATTCAAACATTTTTTTCTTCTGGTCCTCTGTCAAATCTGCTCCTAAAGTTACCACTTCTGAACTATCTGCAAATACAGTCGTCCCAGTTCCTGAAAATGTTAGTATTGCCGCAAGAATTGTTGCTGTTGCTCTCTTCCAAATCTTTTTTTTCATTAATAAAATCTCCTCTTTTCTAAATTTTTCTATAATTATCCAAATTTTCGTAATAGTTCAGCATGCCATTCATACCTTATTTCCAGTGCAAAACACATCTATTGCGGTATGCCGAATGGGTATCATTCCCCAGAATGTACTACTATTATTATCCCCAAATTTACAGCTTGGCTGGGAATACAATAGAAAGCAGCCTTTCTATTATCAAGAATTATTCATGCAGGGCATCTGCCTGTGGATAATTACAAAATATCTACTACATCATACTACGTTTTGCATTTCCAGTCTATACTTTTTAAATATTTTTATGCTATCTTTACATTTTTACTTACCCTTTCTACCTTTTTATCCTTTCTGTAAATGCATAAACCTCCTTTATAAAGGATAAAGAACCAAATGTAATAATTGGTATCTTACATTTTGATAATTCATAAGCTTTTTCCAGTCCTTCTTCAATCGTTTTTCCATCTATGACATTCGTACAATATGTTTCCGCACATTCTGCCAGCTGCTCTGATGGCAATGCTCTCACATTATTAGGTGTAATAGTGATAATAACCTCCGCATAAGGTGCTGTTACTTTCAATACCTTATTATATTCTTTGTCTGCAAACATACCAACTACAAAAATGCATTTTTTCTTATGCAGATATAACTCTAAAGATTTTGCCAAAGATTTCGCTGCTCCCTCATTATGTGCACCATCTGCTATAATTAGTGGTCTTTTAGAAATAACTGAAAATCTCCCTCTCCATTTTGTCATTTCCAAACCTTTATAAATGTGTGCCTTCTCAATTTTACTTTTCAATTTTCCGCTTTTATTCAGACAGTTTACTACCTCAATTGCAAGAACAGCGTTTTTTACCTGATTCTCTCCTAACAGGTTTAGTTTTAGATTTTCATTGTTTTTATAAGAAAAAACAATCCCTTGTAAAGAATGTTCTTCTGATTTTATTTCTTTAAAATCTGCCCAAGCCACTATTACATTTTTTTCTTTTGCTGTCATTTGAATAATACTGGCAATCCTCTTTCCTCTTTCTGCTTCTTCTATTCTATCGTTTTCATAATCATAGCAGACCGCCAGTCCATTGTTCTTCAATATAGCAGCTTTTTCTTTTGTGATTGTTTCTATATCATTGCCCAAAAACTGCATATGATCCATACTGATAGAGGTAACTACACTGCATAAACTCTGATCTATCACATTAGTAGCATCCAATGCTCCCCCCATACCTACCTCTAATACCACCACACTGCACTGTTGTTCCAGAAAATATAGAAAAGACATCGCTGTCTCTATCTCAAATGTAGTAGGATGCTGCAGTCCATTTTCCAGCATCTCTTTGATAGCAGCACTGATTCTCTCCATCTGCCTTGCAACTGCTTCTTCTTCTATATACTCTGTTATAATCGTTTCCTGTCTTTGTTTCATAATTTGAATACATTCTCTATATTCAAAAACAACCGGTGAACTATATCTTCCAATCTTATATCCTGCCACTGCTAGTATAGAACTAATATAGGCAGCTGTAGAACCCTTTCCATTCGTTCCTCCAATATGAATAATCTGCAGTTGATTTTGTGGATTTCCCAATTTTTCTAATAATGTTCTGATATTATTCAAACCCAATACACTTCCATATTGTTTTGAATCCTCGATGATATTCATTGCCTCCTGATATGTCATATTATCTACATTCCTTTCATAGAAATAGTTGCTAGCGTGTATTTGAAAATTGCTTGTTACAAGATATGTATGACAATTTGCGGGGGATTCGTTCCAAATTTATGAGCTGCAGCAGGCTGCACCAAATGAATTTAGGCAAATATCCATACCATATCGGACGAAGTCCGCCAGCCCGAAAGGGCATGAGTTACGGGATACCCGGATGGGTATACCATATCGGACGAAGTCCGCCAGCCCGAAAGGGCATGAGTTACGGGATACCC
>CAYRAV010000030.1:0-35075 GCA_964422365.1 uncultured Lachnospiraceae bacterium
ATGAGTAAAAGGTTGACGGTAAAAGAAAATAATACACCAATTTACGATATATATATTGAAAATGATTACAGCAGATTACACAAACTACTAGAAAATTTGAAAACAAAATCTCATAGAATCTGTATTGTTTCAGATACAACAATTAGCCAGCATTATATGGATGAAGTATTAGAAATTGTAAAGGACTATGCTGTAATAGTGGAAACTTTTACGCTTCATCCAGGTGAGGCTTACAAAAATTTGGATTCTGTAAGTGAATTATATGAACATTTGATTAAATCTAAGTTTGATAGAAAAGATTACTTAATTGCATTAGGTGGAGGAGTTGTTGGAGATTTAACAGGATTTGTTGCTGCAACCTATTTAAGAGGTATTTCGTTTGTCCAAATGCCAACTACATTATTATCTATGGTAGATAGCAGTATCGGTGGAAAAACAGGTGTAGATTATCTTGCTTATAAAAATATGATTGGTGCTTTTAAACAGCCTAAGGCAGTATATATTAATTCTTCTGTTTTAAATACATTAACCGAAGAACAGTATATCAGCGGTTTTGGAGAAGTGATTAAATATGGATATATTCGTGATTTGGAATTTTATAATTGGCTGAAAGAAAATACGGCTTCGTTACTTTCTAAAGAATCTGCTGCCTTAGAATATATGATTTTTCGTAGCTGCGAAAATAAACAGTATATTGTAGAGCGTGATCCTAATGAAAAAGGAGAAAGAGCATTATTAAACTTTGGACATACCATCGGACATGCAATAGAGAAATTAATGAATTTTCAATTATTACATGGAGAGTGTGTATCTATTGGAATGGTTGGGGCCGCATATATTTCCTATTTGCGAAAACATATTACAGAAACAGAATTAGAAGAAATAAAATCTGTCATACAAAGCTTTCATCTTCCGATTTTTGTGGATGTTAATTTGGATAAAAACACAGTATTGGATATTACAAAAAATGATAAAAAAATGGATGCAGGGAAAATTAAATTTATTATACTGGAGAGCATTGGTCATGCAGTGATTGATAGCAGTATAACCGAGGATGAATTATTACAAGGAATAGAATATATTATAAAAGGAGCAGCAAAAGTATGAAAATCTGGAAATCAGCCTTTTTATTAGCAGTTTTAGTAGTGATTGATCAGATTACGAAAATAATTGCAAAACAGTTATTAGAGGGGAAACAGGCATTTCACATTATAAAAGATATATTTTGTTTTCAATACTTAGAAGGTGGTAACACTGGAGCTGCGTTTGGCTTATTTCATAATCAGACATGGATACTTGCTATTATTTCACTGATATTGGCAGTTGTGATTGTTGTATGTGTGATTAAATTGCCAAAAAAGAGATATTTTATTCCGCTGAATTTATCACTTGTATTTTTAGGTGCAGGTGCAATTGGAAATTTAATTGATCGTATGTTTCGTAAATATGTCATTGATTTTATTTATTTTCAGGCAATTGACTTTCCGATTTTTAATGTAGCTGACTGCTATGTCACAGTTTCAGCAGTTGTTTTGTGTTTATTATTCTTATTTTATTATAAAGATGAGGACTTTGCAAAGGTAAAATAAACAAATTAAAACTTAACTATCGCAATATAACTATTTAGAAAGTGCCACTTACAAAATATCTATATATTTATTAAAATATTTGTATTGTTGTATTGGCTGATTGTTTAGTTTGTAACACTATTCATCATTTTAAATAGTTCTTAACACAAGAGTGAAGGAACTTCAGCTTTCACTCTTTATATTTATTTTTGCGGGCAGCAATAAAAATGCAATTTTAAATGAATACAATAGAACGCTTGCTTTCTATTGTATTTCCAGTCAGGCTGTAAATTTTATGATAATACTAGTACATTCTGGGATGAGTATCCATTCGGGTATCCCACAATCGATGTGCTTTGCACTGAAAATAAGGTATGAATGGCATGGCTGAATGATTACATATGGAGGACAACCAAAATGGAGAAAATGCAAACAACAATCCTTTCTTCAGAAATGGGAAGTGGACAACGCATTGATCAGTTTATTGCCAGTAAATATCCGGAATTTTCACGTTCTTATGTACAAAAACTGATTAAAGATGATAAAGTAACTGTAAATGGAAAAAAAGTAAAATCTAACTATAAAATAGCTTTAAATGATGAAATTATTTTCAATATCCCGGAACCTCAGGAGCTAAATATAGAACCTGAAAATATCCCATTAAATATTCTATATGAAGATTCTGATATTATTATTATTAATAAAGGAAAAAATATGGTGGTACATCCTGCTGCTGGCCATTATAGTGGTACAATTGTAAATGGTCTGCTTTATCATTGCAAAGGGAAGTTGTCTGGCATTAATGGCATATTACGTCCCGGAATCGTCCATCGCATTGATAGAAATACAACAGGTGTCATTGTAGTCTGCAAAAATGATATTGCGCATAGATGTATCGCAGAACAATTAAAAGAGCATAGCATTACACGAAAATATAATGCAATTGTGTACAATTGTATCAATGAAATAGAAGGAACGGTAAATGCTCCTATTGGCCGGCATCCTATAGAGCGAAAAAAAATGGCAGTAAATTATCAAAATGGTAAGCCTGCTGTCACACATTATACTGTTCTTGAAAATCTGGGTGGAAAATATTGTCATGTGGAATGCCAGTTAGAAACAGGAAGAACACATCAGATTAGAGTTCATATGGCTAGTATACACCATCCATTGGTAGGAGATGATGTATATGGACCCTCTAAAAATCCATTTCATTTAGAAGGGCAGGCATTACATGCCAGAGTGCTGGGTTTCATTCATCCAACTACAAAAAAATATGTTGAATTTGAGGCACCATTACCAGATTATTTTGAAAAACTGCTAAATTGTTTCCATATAAACAATTAAATTATAATCTAATGGAATGGGGATTGTTCAAAAGGATTATGCAGCTTTAAAAGATTATATATTGAGAACAGGAAAAAATTAGCAGCAATATAAGAAAGGAAAACATGAAAGATGAAATCAATGATAGAAGTAAAACATGTATCCAAACAATTTATATCCAATAAAAAATATCCTGGATTAAAAGGGGCTGTAAAAGGGTTATTTTCAACAGAAAAAGATGTTAAAACAGCAGTGGATGATATTAGTTTTTCGATTGCAGAAGGTGAAATTGTAGGATATATTGGAAGTAATGGGGCAGGAAAATCAACTACAATAAAGATGATGACTGGTATTTTGATTCCTACAGAAGGACAATGTAGAGTAAATGGAATTGATCCTAGCAGGCAGCGAAAGGAAAATGCTGCAAATATCGGTGTTGTATTTGGACAGAGAACACAGTTGTGGTGGGATTTGCCTTTAAGTGAATCTTTTACAATATTAAAAGAGATCTATAGTGTTTCAGATGAACAATATAAAGAACGAATGCAGTTTTTAAATAGAGTATTAAGTTTAGAAGATTTTTTTACAAAATCTGTCCGTACACTGTCTTTGGGACAGCGGATGCGTGCTGATCTGGGTGCAGCATTATTACATAATCCTAAGGTTCTGTATTTAGACGAACCAACAATTGGTCTTGATCTTGTAGTGAAAGATAACATTCGTCAGGCAATTAAAGAGATTAATGAGAAATATCAGACTACAGTAGTATTAACGACGCATGATATCGGTGATATTGAAGAACTATGTAACCGGATTATTATTATTGATAGCGGCAAGTTAATCTATGATGGTTCATTATCAAATCTGAAAGATACTTATGGTAAAAAACGTACTGTCTCATTATCTGTTTATGATATAAAAACAGTAATGGAGGCGGATTTTACAAAAAAATTAAATATACCAGCAGATAAATTTATAGTAGAAGCAGATGAATCAGAGAATATAGTTAGTTTTACGTTTGATAAACATTTTGTGAATGTGTCTGATATTATTTCTTGTACTATGGAACAGACAGAGGTCAGGGATATAAATATTAGAGAAACAGAATTAGCAGAAATTGTAAAAGAAATCTATCGTTATGGTGCAGAGGGTGCTTGAGATATCCTTTCAATTTATATGGATTTTGAAGATTGTAGATATGTTATCTTAATATGGCATTACACAGCCCAAATTTAAAATGTGTGAAAAGAGGAGACATATGAAAAAAGAATTTAAAATTTATTTTCCATTTGCAGTGAATGAATTAAAAAGGCAAATGGCATATAAAGGAGCATTTTATCTTTTTATTTTTATCAGTCTTTTTGGCTCGTTTATCAGCTATTATTTATGGATGGCGATTTATGGAAATGCAGATGCAGTAACTTTAGGTGGATTGACAAAAAATGAAATGGTAGTATATATCTTTATGGTATATGTAACATCTTCTATTGTCAGCATATCGATTTCTGACTGGGTTAGTGAAGATGTGGTAAAAGGAACAGTTGCCATGAACCTGATTAAACCGATAGATTATAGAATGAGTTTGGTTGTACGTGCAATGGGAGATATGATATACCGTTTCTTATTACCAGGTGTATTCATATGGATTGGTCTGGAAATATACAAAGTCAATGTGCTTGGCATGTCAATTACACCATGGCAGAATATTTTGTTATACATAATAAGTTGTATGATGAGTTTTCTAATTTATGTATTATTTGATTTTTGTTTTGGCATGGTTGCATTTTTTACCACCTATATTTTTGGTATGCTTATGGCAAAAGGGGCATTATTAAGTTTTTTGACAGGACAATTGATACCGCTTAGCTTTTTCCCAGGTCCGGTACAGAAAATATTTGATTTTCTTCCGTTTTCTTCTATGGTATATACTCCTGTTATGATTTACCTTGGCAAATATACAGGTACTACACTTATACTTGTTCTGGCAAAGCAGGTGGCATGGGTAGCAATATTATATATACTTGGAAGTTTGATCTGGAAACAGGTTACAAAACGCCTTGTTGTATTAGGAGGTTAAAAATGGTGTTGAAAACAATAAAAAGATATATAAGATTATATAAAGTTCTGGTTATACAGTTTTTTAAAATGATTATGCAGTCTAAGGTAGATTTTTTGATGGGGCTGTTGGGATTTTTCTTTACACAAATTTTAGGAATTGCATTTTTATATCTGGTATTTCAGCAAATTCCATCATTAAATGGCTGGACTTTTGACCAGTTGATTTTTATTTATGGATTTGCACAGATTCCAAGAGGAATTGATCATCTGTTTACAGATAATGTTTGGATGATAGCATGGAGATTGGTCATTTCTGGAGATTTTGACAGGTATATGTTGCGGCCTATGAATATATTTTTTCAGGTAATTAGTGAAAAACTGCAGCCTGATGCAGTTGGAGAACTGTTGGTAGGCACTATTTTAATAATACGTTCCTTGACAAAAGGAGTAGTGATTGTGGATGCTGTTCATATGTTATTGTTTTTTATATCTGTTATTGCAGGTGCAGTTATATATACATCCATTAAATTGTTTTTTGCTTCGTTTTCTTTCTGGGTCAAACAGAGTGGTCCTATCTTACAGGTAGCCTATGAAATGGCAGATTTTGCAAAGTATCCTACAGAAATTTATGCAAAGGTAATTCGTTTTATTATTACATGGATTATTCCTTTCGCATTTGTAGCTTACCTGCCTGCCGGTTATTTTCTCGGACATGGAGAAGGATATCTGATTGCCATTGAATGTGGCATTGCAATGGTGTTTTGGATGATAGCATATACTGTTTTTCATAGAGGAATCAGAGCTTATGAAAGTGCCGGGAATTAACAACAAGTTTTTTTTCAGAATTTTATATATTTTGTTCAGTATAGCATTGATTATTATTGAAGTTTTGATTGCACTTTATATTCATGATGATTTTATCAGACCTTATGTGGGAGATGTATTAGTTGTTATTGTAATTTATATGTTTATCAGAATATGGTTTCCCAAAAAAGTCCGATTGCTGCCATTATATGTATTTTTATTTGCATCAGGGATGGAACTATTGCAATATTTTGAAATTGTAACATTATTGGGGCTTGAGAATAATGTGTTTATGCGTGTCTTAATTGGTACCGTTTTTGATGTGAAGGACATAGTGTGTTATGCAGTTGGATGTGTTATTTTGGCAGGATATGAGGTTGTAGTTTATTATTTGGAAGAAAGGACATATCATAAGTGAATGTATGAAATATTTTCCATAAAATTTTTATAATCTATTTACTTTTTTATAAAACTAACCGATATTATATATAAGTTATAATCTGATTAAGATTATAAGAATTGAAACTATAACAATGAATACTCAATGGTATATCATATGCAGGGAAGATGCAAGATGGCAAATCTGGATTTCTGCTGCATATTGATAAAAAAAGGAGGAATAAAGAATGAGTGTAAATGCAACTACAACTACAACAGAAACTTATGCTTCTTATAATGCTAATGCTGCAACAACAGAAAACGTAACTAAAAATGACAATACTGCAACAGAAAACAGTTCATCAGCAAATAAAACTACCACAACAGAAGCTGCAGTTTATGAGAAAACTTCAGAAGATGATAAGAAGGCAACATATTCTGTAAACAAAATGAGCGCAAAAGATAGAAGTGCTTTGGTGGACAAATTAAAAGCAGATCAGGAATCAAGACAACAGCAGTTAGTAAGCCTTGTACATAAAATGATGTCTGGCCAGGCAAAGTCATTTGGTATAGCCAATAATGATGAAGACAGCATTTGGAAATTCCTTGCAAGTGGTAATTTTACTGTAGATGCAGCAACAAAAGCACAGGCACAGGAAGATATTTCAGAAAATGGTTATTATGGAGTAAAACAGACATCACAGCGTCTTTTTGATTTTGCAAGTGCATTGGCAGGTGATGATGTAGATCAGATGAAAAAAATGCAGGCAGCAATTGAAAAAGGCTACAAACAGGCAACAAAATCATGGGGCAGAGAATTACCAAGCATTTGTAAAGATACTTTAGATGCAACTAACAAATTGTTTGATAATTATTATGCTTCTAAAACAACAGAAACAGCAGAGTAAATTAAGGTATTATTGCTCATCTGTTTTATAAAATATAGCAAAGAAAACATGATATATTATAGAAGTATAAGTTGATGAAGCATACTTGGTAATTGAGATATTGCCAAGTATGCTTTACTTTTTTAAGACCATCCTGTAACACAAAATAATGGTATATGGGATGGCAATTTGCACAATTATTCACAAAGTATATGTAGTTTCCCAATTGCTTGTGTTATGTAAGACGAAAGATTTGGTAGAAGATATGAGAAAAAATAAGAATTTTTTACAAAGCATACGATGTGCTGTAAGAGGAATATATGATGGATTTCAGTCAGAACGTAATTTTAAAATCTATTGTGTCATTGCAACATTATTTTTCATTGGAAATATAGCATTAAAGGTTAGCAGATATGAGTATTGTCTGTTTATCATTTTAACTGCAATGGTGTTTTTAACAGAATATATCAATACCTCAATAGAACGAATCGTGGACACAATAGGAAAAGAAATCAAAGAAGATTATCGATTTATCAAAGATGTTGCGGCAGGTGCCGTTTTGGTCAGTGGAATTGCCTTCTTTATTGTGGAGGGAATTCTTTTATTGCCATATATTATGTGATATAGAGAGCAGGATGATAATATGATTGGAAAAATGTATGTCACAATGATGCCAGTGATTTTGGCTGGTGTTTTAAATATGTGTTTTGTAAAAACAAGTTTGTATCAAAAGTGGAAGATGCCAATGGATAACGGGAAAACCGGGAAAGATGGAAAACGCTTACTAGGAGATAATAAAACATGGGTTGGTTTCCTGGGGATGATTGTGTTTGCTATGATTTCTCAGACTGTCTGGGGTGCTGTCTGCAAAAAGTGGCTGCAGGGATGGAACTATATTTATGATTATCAGCCCAACGCACTGCCTCAAAATTTGTTATTTGGCACATTATTGGGACTGGCATATGTTTTATTTGAATTACCTAACAGTTTTCTAAAACGCCGGTTGGATATTCCGGCGGGGAAAACGGTGTCCGGTGCCAAAGGTGTAGTATTTTTTCTCATTGATCAGATAGATTCTTTGTTTGGTGTAGGATTTGTTTTGGCATGTCTTTATCCTATGCCGGTTTGGCAGTATGTTCTCTATATTTTATTGGGTGCGGTAACACATATCGAAGTAAATTTTATTTTATATCATTTTAAAATCAGGAAGAATTTGTGAGATGAAGTAAATACCCTGCAGTAATCCGGCAGGAAACAAACTTGTCTACACAGAAAAAATAGTCATAGCTTTGGAGGAAATTGTATGATTGGAATATATAACAAGTCTGTTATTTTAACTTACATTGGAGCCTGTTTGTCCATTATAGGAATGGGAATAGCAGTTTATGGCAGACTGTCTATTGCAATGATATGTCTGATCCTAGCAGGAATTTGTGACTTGTTTGACGGAGTGATTGCAAGAAAATGCCAAAGGACAGAAAAAGAGAAAGCGTTTGGTGTACAGATTGATTCTTTAACAGATATGATTTCATTTATTGCATTTCCTTGTGTTATAGGAATATTCTGGATGCGGCAAACAGGGATAATAATGTATCTGGTGTTGGCACTCTATACTGTATGTGGTATCATTCGTTTGGCATGGTTTAATATTCAGGCAGATAGTGATGCACCGCATCATTATTATGATGGACTGCCGGTAACATATGCTGCATTGATTCTGCCAATCTGTTATCTTGGAAAAGCATTGATGACAGATAAATGTTTTTCAGTAATGGCAATGGTTGTATATGTAATAGTATCAATACTATTTATATTAAAAATAAAGATTAAAAAACCAAGTGGAATCTGGTATGGCATATTTGCTATATTGGCATTGATTGTTATTATACTTTTATATACTAAGTACAACAAATATTGAGTGAAAGCTGTGGGGGAATTTAAATTGACCCTTACAACAGCTACCAAATGAAAATGCAAATATTTCTGCATTACAAATGCATGCGGGAAGGTTCATGATTTATGGGAATAAAGGAGAAATGAATGAGAATATGGGATCGAAAACGGAGCAGTTATATAGAAGAAAAGGAATTTGGAAAGAAACAACTTGAATTTCTCTATTATACGTTTCCTGGACGGCTTTTACTAAAATATATTATATCACAGCGTTGGTTTTCTAAAATCATGGCAGAAAGACAGAAAACAAAGTATTCTATCCGACGGATATCTCCATTTGTGAAAAAATATCATATTCATTTGTCTGAGTGTGAGAAAAGAAAATTTGACAGTTTCGAAGATTTCTTTACAAGAAAGCGGAACTATATGACAGAGACATCTTCAGATGAACTGCCTGCTGTGGCAGATGCACGGTTGACAGTGTGTTCCATTGATGAGAATGTCAGGCTGCATATTAAAAATAGCATATATTCTTTACAGGAACTGATTGCTGAAAAAGAGCTGCCCGGAAAGTATGAAAATGGCATTTGTCTAGTCTATCGTCTTGCAGTAGAGGATTATCACAGATATGTCTATCCTGATGATGGTTATATAATGCGAACAAAAAACATTCCAGGAGTCTTACATACGGTAAGGCCAATTTCTGAGAAATATCGCGTATTCAGCCATAATCATCGAATATGCAGTTACCTGCATACCAGCCATTTTTCGGACATGATACAGATTGAAGTGGGTGCTCTTTTGGTGGGAAAGATACATAATCACAAAACAAAAATATTTGAAAAGCTGCAAGAAAGAGGGTATTTTAGCTATGGAGGCTCTACGATCATACAACTGTTTCAAAAAGATATTGTGCAGATAGACAAAGATATCTTAAAAATGAATGAAAAAGGAATAGAAGTTAAAGTGTCTATTGGCGAACGCATTGGAATCACATACAAAGGAGAAGAAAAATGTTAAAAAGGTTGCACATTTATTTTAAGGAAATGTATCCGATTATTCCAAGATTACTGCTTGGATGTATTGTTTTTGGGGAAATTTATTTTATTGTATTATTAAATTATGGAATTAAAAATTTCCAAATTGGATGTCAGGAATTGATTGGTGGTTTTACAGTATTTAGTTTTTTGCTGTGGCTGCGCATAGCAGATGATTTTAAAGATTATGAACTAGATTGTCGTTTGTTTGCAGAACGTCCACTGCCTTCCGGCCGTGTACATAAAAAGGATTTGGCTGTTTTTGTTACACTTTTAATTATTGTTACAGTGTTGTTAAATCTATGTTTTATGAATAACTTTGTGTTTTTTCTGTTTTTGTACATTTATGGTACATTAATGTCTTTGTGGTTCTTCAGCAAGAAAAAAATACAGAAAAGTCTTCCGCTGGCATTGGTGACACATAATCCGGTACAGATGATTATGAATGTTTATATTATTTCTTTTACCTGCATCAAATATCAATTAAATGGCTTGACATTCATTACATTTTTTGCAGCATGGACCTTATATTTTCCAGCTTTGATATGGGAGGTGTCACGAAAAATCAGGGCACCTGAGGATGAAACAGAGTATGTAACATATTCTAAATTGTTTGGTTACCAAAAAGCAACTGCTTTTGTCATGATTCTGACACTGGTGGATATCGTAACAAACGTGATTTTGGTGTGGAATTTAAATAAGATCTCAGTTGCAGCATTGTTAATGAATGTAGCATGGATGACTTGGAAATTTGTACAGTATATGAAAAATCCTTCCTGTTTTAAATTGGTAGAGAAGGTGGAACAGTATACATATATTCAGGAAACTATGATGCTTCTTACCGTAGCAGCATATTTGGCATTTGGAAAAATATGATGAAATCGAGGAATATTGTGAGATGATAATTGACAATCATAATTATGAGGATTTGAAAATTGGAACAAAAGCACGGAATCTATTCTATTTAATAAAAGGATGGTACCATGTTCCACCTTTTTGCTGTGTGAATGAAATGGAAGGTTATACAAAAGAGGAATTGGAACAGTATCTGGAACAGCATTTTTCTGAAACAAAATTGTTTTCTGTTCGTTCTTCCTCTTTGGTGGAAGACGGAATGGATGCTTCTTTTGCCGGACAGTTTCCCACTTTTTTAAGAGTAAAGCGGGAAGAAGTATATGATATTGTTAAAAAAGTATTAGATTTCTCTTTTGACAATAAACATGAAATATATTGCAGGGAGCATGGACAGAGTAATGTCCAGATTCAGATGACGGCAATCATTCAGGAAATGGTAGAGGCGGATTACTCTGGTGTTTTGTTTACTGCCAACCCACAAGGCCTTTTAAATGAAACAGTGATAGTAATTGGTAAGGGAACCGGTGATAACGTAGTGGAGGACAAGACGGAAACTACCACATATTATTATAATGTAACAGATGATATTTATTATTATGAACAGGAGGAACAGGCACCAACGCTTTCCAAAGAACTTCTACAGAAACTCTTAAATGCGGCACAGAAAGTTAAGGCTCTTTTTGGAATGGAGTGTGATATGGAGTTTGCCATAAAAGAAAATACTATCTATCTGTTACAGGCTCGCCCTATCACTACACTTCATAAAGAGGAATCCCCAATTGTATTAGACAACAGCAATATTGTAGAAAGTTACCCAGGGATTACATTACCTCTGACACAAAGTTTTATCAGGGAAGCATATTATAAGGTTTTTCGCAGGCTGCTTCTCCGTCTGACAAAAGATGAGAAAAGTGTAGGAAATATGGATGAAATTTTGAGGAATATGGTAGATGTTGCAAATGGAAGAGTGTATTACCGGATTAGCAATTGGTATGATGTACTTCTTCTTTTGCCATTTAGTAATGCTATTATTCCTATTTGGCAGGAAATGATGGGGGTACAGAATAAGAGTGTGAGTTCCGTCAAAAAAAATCATGTATCCTTCTGGGCAAAGTTCAAAACATCAGTTTCATTTTTTTCCCTTCTTATTACGATTCCTAAAAAAATGAGATGGTTAGACCAGTATTTTATAGAGATTTTAACACATTTTGAACAATTAGATATAAAAGATGCAGATAGTGAAGTGCTGCTTGGATATTATAAAGAATTGGAAATGATGGTAACAGAACAATGGGATCTTACCCTTGTGAATGATATGTATGCTTTTCTTTTTACGGGATTGTTAAAAGGAAGACTTAAGAAGAAATATCCCAAAGAGTATGAAATTATGACAAAACAGTATATTTCTGATATTGCAAATATAGAAAGTCTGAAACCAATCCGCAGCCTGATTGCACTTTCAAAAGAAGCAAAGACAGAACAGCAGCTAGAACCATTAAAACTGCTTTCAAATAATGATGAAGTAGAATATTACCTGCAGAAAGATACTCCTTTCTGCATGCATATCAAAGAGTATATCAATCTTTATGGTGATAGAAATATAGAGGAATTAAAATTAGAGAGTAGAACCTTTCGTACAGACCCGCTGCTATTGATACAACGGATTGTTCAATATGCAGAGGAAGATACAGAACAGGATAGAAAAGAGAACTCATTGCCGTCACCTAAAGGAATAATTGGATTTTTTGCCCGTAAAGCGGCAATTGGAATTGGAAACAGAGAACGCTCCAGAATGAATCGCAGCAGACTTTATGGTATGATGCGTCTACTCATGTTTCGTGTAGGACAGAATCTGGCACAAAAGGGGATATTAGAAGAGGCAAGAGATATATTCTGGCTGTTTTATGAGGAAATACAACAATTGTCATTAACATCTGCTATGGGGAAAGTGTCAATAGCAGAGAAAAAAACAGCACTTTATATACAACTGAAGGAACGAAAATTGCAATATAAAAAATTTGAGATGCTGCCAGCATATTCCAGATTGATTTTCTCAGATCACGTGTTTCATAAAAATCCTGTGCGGATGAAGGAGATGGAATATGAACAGGGAAACGGAAGTTATAACGGGGTTGCCTGTTCTGGAGGTATTGTAGAAGGGGAAGTGTTAGTTGTAGAAAAACCGGATATTCAGTTGAATACAAAGGATAAAATATTGGTAACCAAAATGACAGATCCCGGATGGGTATTTCTGATTGCTGATGCAAAGGGGATTGTTGCAGAAAAGGGATCTTTGTTATCCCATACAGCAATTATTTCCAGAGAACTTAGGAAAACAGCAGTAGTTGGTGTTCCTAATATTACACAGATCTTAAAAAATGAAGATATGATTCGCGTAGATGGAGAAAATGGAAAAGTGACAATATTAAAAAGAAAGTGACAGTTCCATTACTAAATTTATGACACAGTAAATGTGTACTGGAGGGATAATATGAAGAGTATTAGCGAATATTTAGAAGAAGATTATCAAAAATGGGGAAACAATCCCTATATTAGTTTTTATAAAAATGGAGCATATGTGTCAAAGAGTTTCAAGACTACTATTGATGATGTGCACAATATGGCAAAAGAATTATTACAAAAAAGATACCAGGGAAAGAATATTATGATTTATTCTGAAAATTCCTATGAGTGGATGGTGTTATATCTAAGTATTATGGGATATGTGGGGGTTTGTATTCCGGTAGATAAGGAATGGACAGAATATGATATCTCCCATGCATTAGCAGCAATCAATGTGACAGTGATATTTTATGCTAAAGCAAAAGAGGAGAGAATATCTAAATTACAGGAAAAATATCCAGAAGTTGTATATTTGTGTATTGAGGAAGTATTTTTACAGATGACAGAGCATGGAGCCAAGATATCTGGAACTCTGGCAGGACAACTTGATATGAAGCAGACCGTTATGATTTTATTTACTTCTGGTACCACTAATATCCCAAAAGCCATACCTCTTACCCAGTCTAATCTTTTTCATAACTGGGATACTCTGTTTCAAAGAACACCTATGACAGAAAAAGATATCTCTTATTTGTTTCTGCCGATGAATCATGTGTATTCAGGAGTGGCAAATTTTCTTTATTCAATTATATCCGGTATGCAGATTTATCTTTGTCATGACTTGTCTAATCTGATAGAAGAAATGATGGTGGTAAGACCTACCGTAGTATGTATGGTTCCATTAATTTTAAAGAGAATCTATGCTGTAATCACAGAAGACATACTGGATATGTTAAGGGGAATTCGTTTCCTTTACTGTGGCGGCAGCTTTACAGAGATAGAATTAAAGCGTTATTTTTTAGAAAAAGATGTCCAATTATTAGAGGCATATGGAACCACAGAAACATCCTCTGTTATTGCATTAGATGTTTTAGGAGATCATAATATAGAATCAAATGGTGTTATTCTTGAAAATTTGGATGTCAAAATATGGAATCCTGATAAAGATGGCATTGGTGAAGTGATTGTAAAAGGAGGCAGTGTTTCAAAAGGATATATTAGTAGAAATGACCATTATTCTGAATTTGATAAAAATGGCTATTATCATACTGGTGATTTAGGCAGGATAGATGAGTCTGGACATCTCTATTTGAAAGGAAGAAAAAAACGAATGATGGTTACAGCGAATGGAAAAAATGTCTATATGGATGAGATAGAGAATCTCCTTTTGGAGAATCCAAAGATAAAGAAGGTGAAGGCATATGAGGAACATTATCATGTAGCAGTAGAAATAATAGGGAATCTTACATTAGAGGAGGCTCAGTCATATGTAAGTGAAATGAATAAAAAGTTACCTTCTTTTAAAGAAATACGCACAATCCATGTGAAGAAGGATGTTTTGGGAGGCAGAATAAAATGAGTTATAAGATTATTGTATTCCAAAACGAAGAACAATACATAACAGCATTTTTAAACTTACCAAAGAGGCTGTATAACAAAAAAGACAGAATACAAAATGAACAGGAGGAGCGCGCCATTCTGACTGGAACCCATTTACTGAGCCATTACTTTTCTGCCATAGGGCTGCTGGTACTGAATGAAAAGTGCCAGGCTGTCAGCCGCGCTGTTCTTACAATTTATCCTAATCAGGAAACAGCTTATCTTGGATTTTTTGAAAGTGAAGATAATACAGCAGCTGTAGAAGTATTATTCCATAAGGCAGAAGAACTTGCAGCAAAAGAGGGCTGCAAGAGTATCACAGGTCCAATAGATGCTTCCTTTTGGCTTAGATACAGGTTTAAAGTAAACCAGTTTGAACATTCTTATACAGGGGAACCATATAATAAGAATTATTATTGCCGGCTGTGGGAAGAAAAAGGGTATGAGATAGTGGAGCAGTATTATTCTAATCATTTTATGCGTGTAGAGCCTGAATATCATGAGCATAAATTTGAAGAACGTCTTTATCAAAAACAGAAAGAGGGATATATTATTGAAAGCCCTTCCAAAGAAAATTTTGATGAAACACTCTCCGAAGTTTATAATCTTTTGATAGAATTGTATCAAAGTTTTCCGGCATATTCTTACATTACAAAAGAAGAATTTTGTTCTTTATATCGTTATTTGAAATGGATTATTCGTTACAATATGGTAAAGATGGCATATTATAATGGAAAAGCAGTAGGATTTTTTATTAGTATTCCTAATTATGGAAATCTTGTCTATGGAAAAAGGTCTTTATGGGATTATATTAAACTGCTGCATATCAGAAAACATCCAAAGGAATATGTTATGCTCTATATGGGCATAGATGCATCCCATAAAGGATTGGGAAAGGCCATAACAGAGGCAATCAAAAAGGAATTGCAACAGGAAGGAACAACTTCTGTGGGAGCATTAATTCGAAGAGGGAATATCAACAAAGATTATTTTTCTAAACTAGTGGATTATGAGTATGAGTATGTATTGTTAAGGAAAGAATTATAGTTTTTAGAGGAAATAGAATATTGTAATGTAATAACAATAAAATTTGTGAAACCGCATAAGTGTCAGATAAGCAAATTTTTTGCAAATTCATTAGCACTCAACACTTGACACTGCTGACAATCCATGATAAAACTATATGTAATAGAAAATCTTTAACATAATATAGGATAAAACGTTTCATAATTCAAGATACACTAAAAGAGAAAATGGAGGTACATTATGAATTTTGGATTTTTAGCAGGCCCCTTAGTAGGGGCTGTAATTGGGTATTTTACCAATTACATAGCAGTAAAGATGTTATTTCATCCCAGACAGGAAATTAAGATACTTGGACACACATTGCCATTTACACCTGGTGTAATTCCGAAGGGAAAGCCAAGACTGGCAAAAGCAATTGGTGGTGTGGTAGGTGATACGCTATTAACAAAAGAAGACATTACAAATAGTCTATTGTCTGATAACATAGAAGACATGTTGTCTAAGCAGATTATAGAATTTTTATCTCAAGATATAAAAAAAGAATTAACAGATATTACAAGTGTGAATGAAGATATTTATGAAGAACAAAAAGAAAAAATGGTATCTTTTATCGGTGACCAGATTGTTACATCATTATCGGAACTCCAGATTGGTGCAATTATCGCAGAAGAGGGTGGGAAAACAATCAAAGAAAAGGTAAAAGGCAGTTTGTTATCTATGATGGTTTCAGATGACTTGATTAACTCTATTACTGCACCAATGGGAGAGAAAATTCAACAGTATATTGAAGAAAATGGAACATCATATATCCAGCCATTTCTCTATGATAAGATTACTCAGTTAGAACAGTCAAACACATTAGATTTATTGGAAAGTATGGGTGCTGAACAAAATACTATAGAACATATGATTCTATCTGCTTATGAAAAAACGGTAACAGAAAATGTAGGAAAATTATTTGACCATTTTAATATCAGCAAAATAATCGAAGATAAAATCAATGAAATGGATGTAAAAGAGTTAGAATCATTGGTTCTTTCTGTTATGAAAAATGAATTGGATACTATTGTCAATTTAGGCGCTATTATCGGTTTTGTAATTGGAATCATTAATATTTTGTTTTAGTTCAAAATTTAAAAGAATATGTTGGAAAATTGTTGTCACAAAAGATGGTAAATAGTATGCAAAGTGAAGCATGCAGCTTGGCAGATCAGAAGTTTGAGCAGAGATGGTTTATGATTTTTTAATTTAAAAATCTTTACATGAGTATATAAAAATATACAATCTATAATAATTTTATATTACAAGGGATAATTATTATAGATTGTATATTTTTATTTTTCTCTCAATTGTACCGCCGTAGCAGCTTTTCTTCTATGATCATCATCTTGTGCAGCATAGTGTTTACGTGTTGTATTTACATCACTATGTCCCAAAACATCGGCAACCAAATAGATATCACCAGTCTCTTTATAAAGATTTGTACCATATGTACTTCTAAATTTATGCGGAGTAATATGTTTTGTGGTAACATGCTCTGTATATTTTTTCACTAGATCCTGAACTGCCCGCACACTAATTCGTTTATTTTGAATAGAATAGAAGAGTGCGTTTTCATGTCCTGGTAAAGGTGTTACCTTTGCACGTTCTGTATTGATATAATCCTGAAGTGCTTCCTCAACTTCACCACCAAAATAAACAAACATTTCATTGCCGCCTTTTCGAAACACTTTAATTCTATTATTTTTAAAATCCACATCTGAAATATCTAATCCAACACATTCCGATACACGAATACCTGTCCCTAAAAATAGAGTGAAAATGGCCAGATCCCTAATTTTTGTTTTTTCATAAAAAACCTTTTTCTGCCCTGTCAGTTCTTCACCACATTGTTCAATATAATCTAATAAAATAGCTATTTCATCAATATCAAGACGTATGATTTCTTTTTTATGTAATTTAGGCATATCCACAAAATCCATTGGATTCTTAGTAATATATTGTCTTTTATAATAGAAACGGTAAAAACTTCTCAATGCAGATAATTTTCTTGCGATTCCCTTTTCTGCATTAGTAAATTCTTTGTCATGGTAATCATAAACTTTTAAGTATTCTTTGAATTCTTCAATATCGGAAGGCTCTAGATTTTCAATATCCGAAATTTTAAAATCTGTCAACTGATGGTTATGGAAAATTGGATTGTTCCCCCGCAAGTATTCAAAAAATAGTTGAATATTATATGCATATGCCACTTGTGTATTAATAGAAGTACTTTGATCAATGTATTGAAAAAAATCTTTCACAAAAACTGGAAGGCTTTTTAATACAGAGCGAAGACGTTTTGTCTGTTCAATTTTTTTTTGTTCATGATAAGTTAATGCAGCCATAGTAACAGTCCTTTCTTTTTTATCTTTTATTATTATACCATTTTTTGTTTCATTAGCAAGGAATTTTCGAACGAGAGTGTGGCAAACGCATGAACAACACAGTACACAAAAATTTGTTAGACATGTATCGATTCTGATATTTACTGTATATGGGAATTCTTTTAGAAACGATTTTAAAAGTATCATAATTAAAAATGATACTTTTATTGATAAGGAAAAAACTTCAATAAATGTTCTATATTTTTTCTCATTACTGTGTTAAAATAAAAATAGTATCACTTTCGGCAAACTGTCATTTATAATTTACTGGAATTATTATTCCACCAATAAATATATCATTTGATCAAATTAGTTAAAAACGCCATGCAAGCTTACTAAGAATCAAACTTGTAGCACAATAAATAGAGGTGCAGATGTTTCTTGTGAGAGTGCAGAGTTTAAGATAGTTTAACTTATATTGGTTATTTGTGGAAAGCAATCTATAAACAAAAGAGGGGATTTTTATGGAACAGAGATTAAAAAATTATCTTAAATGCACAGATGAATTGTTAAAAGAAAAGCATGTTTTGTCAGAAGAATGGAAACGCAGAAGAGAGGAACATTTGATTCAAATCTCTTTTTTTCAACATGAGCGTCTAATTCATTTAATTGTAACCATAGTATTTGCTCTATTAGAAATGCTTACTTTGATGATAATTGTATTTCATTTTTCAATTATGGTGCTGGTATTGGCAATTTTATTATTAGTTCTCCTAATTCCATATATTCGCCATTACTATATTTTAGAAAATGGTGTACAAAAAATGTATAACCAGTATGATGAATTCATACAAAATGAAAATTTAAAAAAATAAAGCAGCGAATTTGTTATCTTAATAAAAGCAGAAAGAGGTTTCAAAATGATTTACGATAATGTACTAGAAGCAGTAGGACATACTCCTATGTTCCGTTTAAACCGCATGAATAGTCCCGAAAATGCACAGATTTTAGTAAAATATGAGGGTCTAAACATTGGAGGTTCCATAAAAACACGAACCGCATTGAATATGATTGAAACAGCAGAACGAGAAGGAAAAATCAAACCAGATACTATTATTGTAGAGCCAACAAGCGGTAATCAGGGAATTGGCCTTGCTTTGGTTGGAGCAATACGTGGTTATAAAACTATCATTATTATGCCGGATTCTGTAAGCGAGGAACGCCGCAAATTAGTACAACATTATGGTGCTGATGTAATATTGGTACATGATGATGGAAATATTGGCAAGTGTATTGAGGGATGCCTAAATACCGCTTTAAAAATGGCACAAAAAGATACAAGAGTTTACATACCAGAGCAATTTTCTAATCCTGCTAATCCTGCTGTACATCACCATCATACAGGTCTGGAAATTTTAGAGCAGGTTGCTGGTCCAATTGATGGATTTTGTTCTGGTATAGGAACTGGTGGAACCATAAGCGGTGTAGGTGAAGTGTTAAAAGCACAAAATCCTGATATTACAATTTGGGCTGTTGAACCTAAACATGCAGCCATATTGGCAGGCGGAACAGTCGGAACCCATTTGCAAATGGGAATTGGCGATGGCATTATTCCGCCCAATTTAAATCAGGCTATATATGATGATATTTATATTGTAACAGATGAAGAAGCCATTCAAACTGCAAAAGATTTAGCACGTTTAGAAGGTCTTATGTGTGGTATTTCAAGTGGAACTAATGTGGCGGCTGCTTTAAAACTTGCCAAAAAGCTTGGTAAAGGAAAAACTGTAGTAACTATTTTACCGGATACTGCGGAACGTTATTTCTCTACACCTTTATTTCAGTAGTAAATTTAGAACAAAAAAATTTATTATAAGCCACATAGACTATTGAAATTTTTATTCTATGTGGCTTTGTAATAGATATTAATAAGCTGAAATGCCAAATAGGGGGAAGTGTGGGTGGTAGTAATGCCAAAGAAAGCGGATTCTAAGAATAATTAATCTATGCGTGAAATACAGGTTTTGTGCGAAGATTGATATTTTCAACGAAATACTTAACCCCTTAAATGCTTTCAGCTACTGTTTATTGTAACTTATTCATATTCTCAACATACTGAAGTCAAAAGATTTTTGTCATTTTGAAATAGTTTTGGCTTCAGTATCATTCTTATTATACAATTTTCAACCTTTCCTTAATTGTCTTGTCTTTTTATTCTGTAAATTCAAATATTTGATTTTCTTTTGTAATATTCATAATTCGTCTAGTAAAATCAGAATTATTTTTTAAATCTTTATATTGTTGAATCAAAGAATAATCTTGCCACATATGCATTGGAAAGACATAATCTGCATGAATATTTTCCATAAAATAACCAAATCCTTTGAAAGCATTTTCCTTCTGTCTTGAATCTAATGGTACAAATGCCAAACTAAAATGTTCATTTTTTATTTTTTCCATTTCCAATTTAAAAATAGTTTCTCTTCTGATATTTTCTGCATCTTCAGAACCCTCCCAATGCCACCAATTTAGGTCCCCTGCGTGATAAATATGCCTGCCTTCAGCTTTTATACAAAATGCAACACCAATATCTGTAGATTTAAGGGTATGGATATCAATATTTGCAATTGTGTAATCTCTATCAGGTGATACATATGTGATAAGTTCTGTGACAGATGTATCAAAGCCATGTTTCTTTAAAAAGTTTGTGGTCATTTTGCAATCTTTAGAAAACACAAAATGAATGTTATTATAAAGTTGTGCCAATTTTAAAATATTCATATCAAAATGATCCTTATGTTTGTGACTGGCAAATATATAAATATTTTTTTCATGGGAAAGTTTTGGAAGTACTCCCATAAAATGATGGTCTTTCACAATACCTCCCTGAAAATAGTCAAACAAAAAAATATTCTCTTCCATTTCAACAAGAAAACTACTGTGATGTATGAATGTTATTTTCATTGTGTTTCTTCCCTTCTTTTTGTTTTTCATGTTCTATGACTGGTAACTAAATTGCAGTTATATAGATTTTATAAAAAGTATCAAAATTAATTATGATACTTTCAGGTATAGTTTTGTTCACAATAATAAAATCTACTATTCCTTTGAATTATCATCCAGAAATCGACATACCCAGCTAGCATACTCCTCTCCCAGTTTCAAATCATAATCTGTATGTAATTCTCTGCGTTTGGTCTTTACAGTTTCTTTATTGACTGGATTATATCCCTCTTTTATAATGGTTTGATAATAGACTCCAATTCCACGTTTCTGCCAATTTGGAAGTTCATTGTAATTAATTCCTCTATTAAATAACATTTCATTTTTATAAGCAACAGATTTTCCTTCTAATAACATTGTAGCTTCTTCTTTTCCCAAACCTTCTTTCCGAAGTGTCCAATAACAATGAGCATTAAGTGAATTTCTATGTGCATCTTCCTGACGCCACATAAAATAATCTTGTACTCTCTCAATATTAGGCAATGGAATGACACGGCAGTCAAATGTAGCTGTTTTTCCTAATGCCATAGAAAATGCAGCACTTGCCTCACCAGCTAAAGTTGTATTTATTTTTCTTACTTTACGCCCGAATGCATGATCTTCTAAATGAAATAATAAAGAAATTTCATCACTTTCTGTAAAACCATATACGATACGGAAACCACAATTCATTAAATGCCAGACAGTATTTACCATATAATCTCTAAAACGGATATCGAAGGGAGCTTCAAACTGGCAGATTTCTTTTGTTAACCTTGTAAATGATCTTCCATCCAATCTTGCAACAATATACATCTCCGGTAATATAATCTGGTCTAATGACTGCTCATATTTTCTCATCTTTGCATCAAATTCATCAAATTTCATCTTCATTTCTCCAATCTTCTACTTTCATTTCTGAATCTTCCATATGTACATAATATAATTGATCGAATCCTTCACTAAAATCAGGTAGTTCCAATTTTTTTGAAGTGCTTATTACTGCACATTTTGGAACTTTTGCTTTTCCGATGCGTTTTTCATTTCTTTCAATACATTTTCCAATGCTGGATTCAAAATAATAACCTATGATCTGATAATGATGTATCTTTGCCATAGTGATATATTTTTTTCTATCTTCCTTAGTGGGATTTGTATTATCAATTACTAAATTTTTCTTCTGCTCCATACATTTTTCAATTGCAAGACGTTCCTTGTTTCTTGTGTTTAAAATATCCAAGTTGACATGTTCATATGTATCTTTGAAAAAGTTGTGATAAAATGTTGTTTTTCCGCTGGCTTGTATCCCAATAAATATAATCATAGTCAATTGATTCATGTGATTAAACTCCTTCATGTTAAATAATATTGGCATCATTTCATTTAGCAGCATAAATGCCATAAAGCACAATAATCCCACGACAATTGATCATACCGAAAAAGCCTTTTTTATATTTTAATATTATTTAAACTCCAAATATATGTAAAAAACAATAGTAAATCGAGGAAGATAATACTATTTTATTACCATTTTTAACCATAAAATGGGGATAAAAATCACTAAAACATTTTTCAGCACTCTCCAGCAATCTGAAGGGGATTGACTCTTCAGGGCAGCCCAAAATAAAAAGGGGAACATTTTCACTTTTTCAAGGACATGCAGAGCAAGCTTATTGCTAATAGGAATAAAATGATACATATCGAATATTATACTATATTTTTGCTTTTCAAGCAACAAAGTGATGATATAAGTAACAGTTCAACATTTCTACAGAGCAGATGCTGATATAAATAATTTCCCAGCTAGGTTACAGTTTTTTTATGATATTGTACATTCTGGCAAATGACGAATGGCATGGCTAATCATAATACTTTTACTGTTGCAATTTTAGAAAAATTTTTTAATAGACTTTACATATTAGGTGTGCTATACTAATTTAGAAAAAATTACATAAAGGAGCGTGTGTTAATATGACGGATAGTGAAAAAATTGATTTAATCTTAGCTGATATGCAAGGTATGAAGGCTGATATGCAAGGTATGAAAGCTGATATACATGAGTTAAAACATAAGGTGACAGGCATTGAACTACATCTTGAAAATGGAACGGATAAAAATATCCAGTTAATAGCCGAGAATTTTATTGAGTTAACTAAAAAATTGAATCAAGCTATTCCGGTAGCTGATAAAAATCTTGCTTATGAAGTAAAAGTGAACTACCTTACCGAGGAAGTAGATAAACTTAAAAAAGAGGTTTCAGAACTTAAAAGCAAAATAGCATAATAACAATTGCGGTATAGTATCTTCCAATCACTATACCGCAATTATTCTCTATTTATATTCTGCTTTCAAAATGCAGATTCTTAGGACGGTTGTCATTGCTCCATTGCGCAAACGCTTCTCCAGCATGGTTAACAATAGAATCTTTACTATCTGCCTTATAAATTTCATTATCTATATCCATATAATATTGAAGCATATCGTGCAGCTTATTCAACACTTGTTCCTCAGGAACTACTCTGCCATTCCATGACCATTGAAAAGTACACTTTAGAGAAGCATTAAGTAATTTTTCATAAGTTGCTGCTTTATCCTCATATCCTTCTCCACCAGTTACATGAACTTTACCATCATAAAAACTAAAGGCATAAATCTCTCCAGGGGCTAATTCGCTCTTAAATGGTTCCATATGATTGACAGAGGTTAACAATCCATCCATAAACTGCTGACTATTCTCATCTACCTCATCTATGGATTTTCTGCCATAAGTTACATCTTCCCAATCTTCTACAAATTGCTGTAGCTGGAACTTACTGATTTTTTCACTTGTGTCACTTTTTCCTGATTCATTTTGTATGTTTTTTCCATCCTGTGTTTCTTCCTGCTCTATTTCTTTTGATGCATAAGGGTTACCTGTATTTTGATAGGTTATATCATTCTGTATTGTTGTCATACTTTCACACTCTCTTTCTATAACATATTCCTGCCAGCAGCAAACCTGTTCTGCATGCCTTCAGCAATGTAGAAATACTTGCAGTTCTATTTGATTGATACTATTACGGTTTTTATATCGGTCTAATCAAAGAAAGAATTTAGTTGAATTCTAGAAGAAACGTCATGACAAAATTTTTTCAGCTTTCCAGATTTCTCTATATAACCTGCTAATAGTATTGTGACTGTATGCTTTTTGTTTCCACTATCTCCATTTTATTGTATTTTTTATTAAATCATTCCTTTTACTTCCTTGATATCATAATCAATGTTTATTAGTACTTTTTATTTCAATGCAGCATTAAAACTTACAATCATCTTCTGTATTTGTCAATTCAGCCCACCTTGCTGATAATAATTTTGCATAATCAATATAAAACAGCCCATAACATCCAAGAGAGTAACCATCATTTACTTCAATTAAAACGGTTTCCCCCTTATCAGTAACACCAAAATCAATTGCATATCCTGCAGGTGCAGAAACATAATCTTTTACAGCAGCTTCAATAATATCTGCATTAAAATGTTTTCGCCAATCACCTTTATATGGGCGGACATCAAGTATTTTTCCATATCGAACAAATACACGCCATTCTGTTTGAATGGGGATAACTTCACTGCATATGACATCTGTATTTTCATAACAGCTTCCACAACCAATCAAATCTTTTGGTGAATTCACAACAATTCCTGTGAATTTTTTGTCCTCCACGGGTTTTACAAACAGCGGCCATAATTCTGGGTGGGAATTAATTGTATTTATTTTAGAATACCATATTTTTCTGTTCATATATTTTCTTAATTCTTCTGGATAATCAATATCAGGTGTTTGGATTCTAAAGTCAGACAATCTGTTTCTAACTGTACTAACATATCCTATTATAATATCATTTTTAGCACTTGTTTCTAATTTTTTAGGTGTGTGAAACATAATAATTTCAAATCCCATCTCATAGAAGCCTTGATAAGCATTATAAAAATTATAATTACGTGGAAGATTTTTATCTGTTGATTGAATATATACTTTCATTTTTCACCTTCTTATATTTTTCATCTTCTTAAATGTTATTTCTTAACAATTTCTCAATATATAATTTTATCTGGATATTTGATATTTTTCTGAAAATTCTCTTAATACTTTCTTTATTCCACCATCCAAATACATTATTCCACGGTCATATATTTCATTTGGAATTTTTTTATAATATGCATGAGCAATGCCGCCAGTCATACAGGCAATCGTATCGCTGTCCCCGCCAATGGATATTGCTTTTCTTATGGCATCTTCGTATGAATTCGATTCCAGAAAGGCTTCTATGGCAGGCGGTACAGAATAAGAAGTTCTACTGTCAAATACATAGGTATCCCGTATTTCATCGAGAGTACTATTCATTTTATATCGAAAATTTTTCATGATAAATTTTCTTATCTCATCCTGATCACATTCTTTTCTTGCCATAAAAACAGCCGTTGCAATAGCTTGTGCACCTTTGATTGCCTCATGATGATGATGTGTATAATAACAGCAATTTTTTACCTGTTTTTTTATTTCATCAATAGAATCATATGCATACCCAATTGCACTTACACGCATTGCACCTCCATTTCCAAAACTTCTTTGAATAAATAACTCTTCTGATTGTGCCCATGAAGAAAAAAATTGACCAAATCCAGCATAAGGATAACGTCTGTAATATTGCTTATACCATAATGCATAACTTTTTCTATCATTTACACATAAATTATGTTCATTCAGAATTTTCTCAGCTACTGCAATTGACAAAACCGTATCATCTGTAAATTGACTTCCTGATGGAAACAATTCAAAATTTTCTGTTTTTACATTGTGTAATTCATAAGTCGAACCAATAATATCTCCAAATACAGCACCATACATACTGTTTCTCCTTTCATACACTTTAGTATTTTATCTGAAGTTTTTCTAAACATTCTTCAAAATTACAATACATTTCGATATTTTTTAAATAATATTCATAAGCCTGATACATATGTGTACAATATGTAATAAAATTTTTATCTTCCTGATATTTCCCTAATTGTTTTGACAATTTTTCAAATGCTTGTAAATCCATATTAAGTCCAAACAAGCTGTCTAAATCAGCACCATTTAGTCCTACCAAAATACCAGTGGGAACTTCATGAACAGAGTAATCTAAAACCCATGCATATAATTTATATTTATAAAGAAGTGTTGGCAAGTGATTGGGGAAAAGGGATAAAACCATATTTGCAATTTGAAATGAAGTTACTTTAAAATCTAATTCTTCCTCAAGTAGTAAAATTGGATCTCGGTTTATGTTAAAATAGTTATCTTCCATTAATTCAAAATATAATTTTAATCCTAAAACTTGATGATTCAAAACATCTTTGGCCAATGGCGGAATCAATACCTTTTGCAAAAATGGCATAACATAAGGAATATTAGTATATTGATTCATAAAATTTATTGTTTCCATAAAATCTGGTTTATCCTCATATTCTATCTTTTTCCATTCTACTATCATTTGATGTTTCTTTTTTTTCTGTTTCTTGTTTAATGGCATATCCTTGGGATATTGTTTATATATTTTACAATAATCTTTAAAAATTTTCTTCATAATAGTCAAATCCTTCATACAAATATTTCTATACACCGTAATATATGTATTCTGCTATTTTGTATATCTTTAGAATTAAATTATACATTTATTATTTTCATTTTTCAATACTATAGTCACTAATTTTTACCAAAATTGTTTCACACTTTGCAGCCTTCCTATTTTTATTCTCTAACATTATTATTCATAGTATCTGCATCTCTATAGATTCTAGTTCTTTAACTGTTGTATTATGTTACCCTATATCTCTATCACTTTAATTGCCAAATATGGACATTTGATACATCAGTTGAGCTGTGCAAAATAATGATTTTTTTGTATATTAAAAAGACATCGGATTACTCCAATGCCCTCTATACCAAATATCCCTTATTAAATAATAATACAGACTAACCCACCATTATTATCATTCATTACCTTATGAATCGTTTCCTGCAGCTTTTCCTGACTTTCATCAGTCATATTATTTGCTTTATTACGAATACCATCCTCTACTAGTTGTTGAATGGATTTTCCAAAAATATTTGTATTCCATATCCCTTCTTTACCATTCTTAGCATTTTCTTGTATGTAATTAATCAAATCTTCTGCTTGTGCCTGACTGCCTACAATTGGAGCAATCTCTGTTTCGATATCTGCTTTGATCATATGAATGGATGGTGCAGTCGCTTTGATTTTTACTCCAAATTTACTGCCATGCTTCATTAACTCCGGCTCATCAATAGATACATCATCCATATCTGGTGTTACGACACCATATCCATTCATACGTACTTGATTACATGCATCACCAACTTTCTCATATTCTGTTTTTCTGGAAGACAAATCCTTTAATGTTGCAATCAGCTGATATTCTCCCTGAATAGGGACACCTGTAATTTCAGATAAGATTTCATAATAAAAATTCGGCTGAAATTCTACTGTAATGTCTACATTTCCTGTACGCATATCAATCTGGTCTAATTTTATCTTTTTCATATAGGAACTTTCAAAAGATAGATTTCCTGCAACAGCATCCTTGATTAAGGTAAGGTTTTTAAGTATATTTTTTAAATTCTTTAACAAATCCTGCTTCAGTTCATGGGTTATGGAAAGCATTTCTACCCATTTTGGGAGATAAAATTGTATCTTGGAAATAGGAAAAGAAGATAGTATTACTTCCATCATTTTGATGACATCCTCTTTCCTAAGCTGCTGGCAGTTTAAAGGAAGAACTGATACTTGATTATCTTCTGAAATTTTTTCTGCAAGCTCCTGCGTTTCGTTGGAATGAGGTTTACTGGAATTTAAAATTACTACAAAAGGTTTACCAAGTGCTTTTAATTCCTTTATCGTACGTGCTTCTGCATTTTCATAACCACTTCTTGGAATCTCTCCAAAACTTCCATCTGTTGTAATGACAATTCCAATGCTTGCATGTTCTACAATCACCTTTTGGGTTCCCATTTCTGCGGCCTGTGAAAATGGTATCTCTTCTTCCAGCCAAGGTGTCTTTACCATACGCTCACTGCCATCTTCTAATTGGGAAATTGCACCATCAACCATATACCCTACACAATCAATTAAACGTACATTTACTTTGGTATCTCCAAATAGTGAAATTTCAACTGGCTCCTTTGGAATAAATTTTGGTTCCATAGTAGTAATGGCTCTTCCGCTTCCACTAATGGGCATTTCATCCAATGCTTGTTTTTTATCATATTCCTCCAATTCCGGTAATACCATTAACTCTGCAAAGCGACGAACAAAGGTACTTTTTCCACTTCTCTGAGGTCCCACGATTCCCAAATGGAAAAAGTTCCCGGTTCTCGCTGCTAAGTCTTCGTATACTTTATATGTATCCATTTTCTTTCATCCTCCATATTCCATCATAAATACTACATTATATGTGTATAACAATAAAAATATGTCAGTCTAACTATATTTTCTATGAAAGTACCCTTTTTTGCTTTAGCAAAAAACTGAATTCAGGTATACCTTAATGGGCATACCGCAATTCATGCCCATTAGGGCTGAACTGTTACGTTTTCTTACCAAACTTAAAATTCTTCCTTGACATAGTACACAAACATGTCTGTTTTTTTATAATTTTATCTTCTTTGTATTAGAATAATTAGAGTAAATAATTTTTCCGTTTATTTTTCGATAGGTGCACATTTTTACATAATAAGTTTTTCCTTTGGTTAATCGAGAAGTACTGTAGGACTTCGTTTTAGCGCTATCAATTGTAAGCAGGGCTTGAAAATTTGATATCTTATTATTTGAAATATATATAATATATCCATCTGAAGCACTAATTTTACTCCATGTTACTTTTACTGTTCCATTGCTATTCTTTTTCAAAGAGTTTACTGTCGTTTTTTTCGGTTTTGTCGCTGTCTTAATAGTAATTTTACTGCCATAATATTTTTTATTATCTATTGTTTTATAGGCTGCAATTTTATAGGTATATTTCCTTCCAGCAGTTAATGCTGTTCCTGAACTGCCATTTATTTTGCTAAATGCATAACTTGTTTTAGAAGATGATACTGTTTTAATTTGTATATCTTGTTTTGTATTGCTATCATATCTATAAATTGCATATCCGCTTGCACCAGTTACTTTTTTCCATGTAAGTGTAAGTTTATTCGAAGCTGATGAAGAAAAATCCGCCTGTTCTACAGAAGATGGTTTTACATAAATAGTACAGGATGCGGATATTGTACTATTAAGTTTTGCAGTTATTACTGCTTTTCCAGGTGAAACTGCGGTTACTTTCCCTTTTGAGGACACTGTTGCAATGGACTTATTAGAAGATGTCCATGTAACTGTTTCAAATGATTCTGTATCTATTGTTAAACTAGAAGTTTTTCCAGTTACCAGTTCAATAGTATCTTTATTCAAAATAAACTTATCAATTGGCTGCTCTGTTATAGACGGCGCTGCTGTCGGAACTTCTGTAACAACGGGTGCTGTTGGAACTTCCGCAGCAGGTGCTGTTATGACAGGCAGTGCAGTAGGTGTTTCTATAACAGATGCTGTTATAGCTGGTGATGCTATCGGAATTTCTGCAGCAGGTGCTGTTATAGCTGGCGTTGCTGTTGGAGTTTCCGTAACAGGTGCTGTTATAGCTGGCGTTGCTGTTGGAGTTTCCGTAGCAGGTGCTGTTATAGCTGGCGTTGCTGCCGGAATTTCTGTAGCAGGTGCTGTTATAGCTGGCGATGCTGCCGGAATTTCCGTAACAGGTGCTGTTATAGCTGGCGTTGCTGTTGGAGCTTCTGTAACAGGCGCTGTTACGGCAGGTTCTGTTGTTGGAGTTGTTGGTATCTCCAGAGAAGAATTTACTACCGTAACTGTACAGGAAACCGTAATAGAGGCATCTTCAATAGAATATGCCGTAATAACTGCATTACCTTCTTTATGAGCTGTGATGCTTCCATTTTCATCTACACTGGCAACATCTTCGTTATTAGAAGTATATTTGATACGTTTTTCATATGCATTTAGGGGCATTACCTGCACATTCATTTTTGTAGTGTCTGTATTGTTTATTGTAATAGCTGTGTTATCCGTTTTTAGCTTTGTTACAGGTACCAACGGCTCTTTTTGAACAACAAAATTTAAATCTGCATTACCAGTAATCCCTGGTACACTTCCTGTACTGGTAGATTGCCAGATTGTATATGGTTTTGTATAACTGCAAGTACTATTATATTCTGCAACCCAACGGTCATAGTTATCAAATACAGAATCTGTAAGTTTGCTTGTAAACCAATATTTATTGGCATAAATTGCCGCCTTATATCCTGCCGCCTCAATGGTATCACAAAATGCTTTTGCAATGGTTGCCAGCTGTTTTGCAGATAACCCTTCCATAGAAATATCTTCTAAATCATAATAGATCGGATACTGTAAATCATATCCCTTCACTAAACGCAATACATGATTTGCTTCCCCAATTGCTTTTTCCTTTGTAGTTGCATAAGAATAGAGATATGTACCAAATGGTATATTATTTTTGGTGCAGGCATCCGCATTTGCAGTCCAATATTTATCATCTTGACTTTCCATATCCTGCCCATATCCACAACGTACAATTGCAAAATCGACATCCGATGCCTTTACCTTTTTCCAATTTATTTCACCTTGGTGATGGCTGACATCTACTCCTTTCTCAACAGCTCCTGGAATAATTGCACCTTTATCATTTACAAAAGAATCACCTACCTTAGACCATGCATTACTTGAGGTACTTGCTTTACTATAGATATTGGCAGATACAGCAGGTATACCATTTGTATATCGAAAACTATTTGCCATATCTCCTTCTTCTGATGATAAGGTTACAGATTCTGTTTCGATAGGAGCTGTTTCAGCAGATAGGACATTTACTGGAATATTGAAAGATAATATTGCTAATATACCTGCCATAAATACAGGTAACCCTTTTTTATATAAAAAATGAAATTTCACTTCTATTGCCTCCTTTTCATTATCGTGAACATCAAGCCTGCTCTGTATGCTTTCGGTAAAATAGAAAGTATGCTTTTCCATTTAGCAACTGCTGCGAGAAGTAAATTCCCCACAGCTTCTGCATAGATAAGTTTATGCCCGTCAGTCTGCTACGGGCTATTTGAACTTTAACTATGATAAAACGGATGATATAGAAAGCGGTTTAACTTAGATAAATATCAAGCTAAACCGCTATATATATATCTGCTTTACCATAACTTTTACAATAACTATAAAATCATGTTAAATTTAATTAAAAATACGTGCTGAAGGAATTATAATTGTATGCATTATAGGTTCCTGTTGTTCCATAAGTTCCTGGTATTGTAGCCGCTCTTTTTGCAGCACTGCTCACCATGGATGCTTTTGTTGAAGTTGTAGCTGCAAATGAACTTACACCCTGAAATAATTTTTTAACAGAATCCATATCTGCATTTTTTAATTTTTCCTCATCAACTGTTAATTTGTTGTCTGTTCCCACTGTTATACCGATATCAGCTAAACTATTTTTATAGAATTTTGTATTGTTTATTATACTAGTCGTTCTCTGTAACACAGTAGCATTTGTAGTTTTACTTGTACTATCTAATAAAGCATTGTAGTCTGAAGTAAAGTTATTAACTGCTTTTACAATAGCATCTGTATCATATTTTAATGTAGTTGTTGTTTCTCCAGTAGTTTCATCTTTTGTAGTTACAGATTTCTGTTTAAATAATGATTTACTATCTGTTGCTGTCAATGCTTTAGCAGAAGCAGCAAGTTCATCGGCTTTACTATTTACAGATGTTAATGTGGTATCTTTTGTTGTATTAGAATCTATTACATTAGAAAGTGTTGTTGATTTTTTCTTACTGCTTTCTGTTGTATCCTTTTGGGAACCGTAATATGCCTTTAACAGCTTCTTATAACTGCCTGACTGGATACTATAATAGTCCTTAAACAATGAAGATAAATCATACAAGCTGTTGCCTGTTGTCGTCCTATTGTTGAAAAAACCTGTTGATAGAAAAAGATTTGTCATTCTCATAAGCTCACATCCTTTCTTTTATAATAAAATATAGTAAACAGATATATACCATTATTTCGGCTAATTTACTCTTTTCCTTAATATACAAGCAAAAATGCACGTATTATGCCACAAACAGTTCTCATATGGTTCCCACTTCACATGACTCGCTGTCTGCGGGAAAAATCATACAGCATTAAAAAAGTGATTCTTCTAACCAATTGCGTACTTCTAAAAGATTTTTTTTCTTGGCAAACAAAATGTTATCTATAGTGCTGCTATCCTCCAACAAATCAGGAATCATAACTGCCATCATTCCTGCCGCATGAGCAGCACGCAAACCATTCGGGGCATCCTCTAGTGCCATTGCATGTTCTGGTAATACATTTAATTGTTTACAAGCAATCTGATAAATTTCAGGAAAAGGTTTTGATTTTTTAACCATATTTCCACTGATAATTGCGTCAAAATAATGTGCAATTTCTGCCTGGGATATGTTATTTTTAGCTGAGGTATCACTAGAAGAAGTGGCAATTGCCATTTTTATATTTTTATTTTTTAAAAAAGAAAGAAGCTCATGCAATCCCATTTTGATTGGTAATCCATGTCTTTTTACATAATTCCAATAAAATTTTCTATATTCTTTTAAAAATTTTTCAAACGGAAACTCTTTTCCATACTTATTTTTAAAATAAGCTGCCCTCTTTTGTAAATTAAAGCCTAATGTATGATAAATATTTTCCCCAAGCTGTCCATATCCTAAGACTTCCCCTGCTTTGTTCCATGACATTTGTACAATCCTCTCACTATCGAACATAAGTCCATCCATATCAAAAACGACTGCTTCTAAAGCTCTAAGCTGTTTGATTTGCTGTGCATCTGCTGTCATTTGTGTGTTCACCACACCTTTCCACTTATAATTAATCAAGTCAATGATATCTTACTTTTATCATAACAAAAAAAGATAATAATTTCAAGAATGGCGATAAAATGCCACACTTTAAAGGAAGACACCTGACATAAATATATTCAGTCAGGTGTCTTCCCTATAGAAACAATTATACAATATGCTCTTAGTAAGTAAGCTCCTACATGCATATTGCACCATTATTTCTGCGTGACTGAACTGTAACATAAGGTTCAGAAAAAACCAAATTATACTTGACAATAGAAAGTATGCTTTCTATTATATGAGTATACTTTATCGGATAAGGCTCGCTAACCTGAAGGGGTCACATTATGATATGTTTCAAATTGAAAAATAAGGGATAAATGGCAAAATGAATACTAAAGTGTGTTTGAACATTGCCTGACTAAGGAGAATAAAATGATAGAAGATATCAGAAAAAAATTGATTACACTTGCTGAAGAAGACTATAAAAAATTTTCTTCTTCCCTCATACCCAATGTTACGAATATGTATGGAATACGTATTCCACAATTAAGAATCCTGGCAAAAAGAATTGCAAAAGAAAACTTTACATTATTTTTATCAGAAGTGGGAAGTGAGAGTTTTGAAGAAGTTATGCTGCATGGTATGGTGATTGGATATGCAAAAATGGATCCAGATATACGTTTCTCTTATCTAGATACGTTTGTACCCAAAATTGATAACTGGTCTGTATGTGATAGCTGCTGCATGACTTATAAATTTATTCAAAAAAACTTAGAAATTATGTGGGAATACATACAGAAATATTTATATTCAAAAGAAGAATTTCATATCAGATTTGGTGTTGTTATACTATTGGATTACTATATTATTCCTGAATATATTAATCAGGTTTTATCTGTGTTCAATAAACTATATTTAGAAGATTATTATGCACAGATGGCCGTTGCCTGGGCTGTTTCTGTGTGTTATGTAAAATTTCCCGAGAAAACAAAATTATTTTTGAAGAATAACCAACTAGATGATTTTACTTATAACAAGTCTATACAAAAAATCTGTGAATCTTCCAGGGTAAAGAAAGAAGATAAAATAGTATTGAAGTCTATGAAAAGAACAAAACAAAATTAAAGTGTACTATAATGGAGCGTGTGAATTTTTAAATATGTTTTTCAAACACGCTCCATAAATAATGTTATAAGTGTTCTTCTAATGCTGCTACTATTGTTTCTAATACTTTGATACGGGCATAATATTTTGAGTTTGCCTCAATAATATTCCAAGGTGCAGATTGTGTAGAAGTCTTTGTAATCATTTCGTTAATTGCAATTTCATATTCATCCCATTTTGCACGATTTCTCCAATCCTCATCTGTAATTTTCCACTGTTTTTCTGGTGTTTCCTGTCGTTCCTTAAAACGTTTCTCTTGTTCCTCCTTATCAATATGAAGCCAGAATTTTAGAACAATACATCCTGTACGTGTCAGATAATCCTCAAAATCATTGATTTCATGATATGCCCTATTCCATTCTGATTCTGTACACAAATTTTCTATTCGTTCAACCAGCACTCTTCCATACCATGTACGGTCAAAAATCGTCATATGTCCGTTTTTAGGTATATTTCTCCAAAATCTCCATAAATAGTGGTGTGCACGCTCCTCATCATTTGGTGCCGCTACAGGAACAACTTCATAGCCTCTAGGATCCAAAGCTTCTGTCACACGCTTAATTGATCCACCCTTTCCAGCAGCATCCCATCCCTCAAATGCCAGAATAACAGGAATGCGTTTTTTATACATGGCATTATGAAGATAGAATAATTTCTCCTGTAATTTTTTTAATTTATCCTTGTAAACATCTTTTGTTAAATTTTGTGTTAAATCAATATTTTTTAAAACCTGATTAGAAAAAATCTGCATAGAATCGTTGTCTTCTGTATTTTCTTTTTCTTTTAGA
>CAYRAV010000031.1:0-33000 GCA_964422365.1 uncultured Lachnospiraceae bacterium
CATGAAGGGTTATTATACTGTTTCCGTCTCCTCTCGGAGTTCCTATTTCTTATTCAAAATGAAAAGTTTGTTTAATAAAATCGATGGAGCCAGTTTCCGTCTCCTCTCGGAGTTCCTATTTCTTATTCAATAGAGTATGATATTACAGTAGAAGTCCTTGAAACAAGTTTCCGTCTCCTCTCGGAGTTTCTATTTCTTATTCTATTATACAGCCTATGGTTACATGGGCTATGTACCTAGTTTCTGTCTCCTCTCGGAGTTCCTATTTCTTATTCTCATTCAACTTCTTAGCTTAGGCAACTAAAACCTAAATGTTTCCGTCTCCTCTCGGAGTTCCTATTTCTTATTCCGGTACAGCCGTAGCCTCAACGCAAACAAGCCCTTATGTTTCCGTCTCCTCTCGGAGTTCCTATTTCTTATTCTTTATTAATCCGAGTAATATCAATTACACGCATCTGTGTTTCCGTCTCCTCTCGGAGTTCCTATTTCTTATTCGAGCTTAAAGCATTAACAATCTTAGCGAAGCAAGTTAGTTTCCGTCTCCTCTCGGAGTTCCTATTTCTTATTCTAAATATATCAAATGAAAGAGAGGTAAACAAAATGGTTTCCGTCTCCTCTCGGAGTTCCTATTTCTTATTCTATTTGATTTCATAATCAAATTATTGAACTTGGGTAGTTTCCGTCTCCTCTCGGAGTTCCTATTTCTTATTCTTAAAGAATATCTTGCAGAATATGAAGATATGACTACAAGTTTCCGTCTCCTCTCGGAGTTCCTATTTCTTATTCTATATTCTCATCTATCATATGTTTGATAGTAACACAGTTTCCGTCTCCTCTCGGAGTTCCTATTTCTTATTCTTCGATCGTGACCGCGAGTATAAGCTAACTAGGGAGTTTCCGTCTCCTCTCGGAGTTCCTATTTCTTATTCGATGAATGATGTTCAAAGTATTGCCACATTTGTTGAAAGTTTCCGTCTCCTCTCGGAGTTCCTATTTCTTATTCTGAGGTAGAGCTGTTGGATAAGAAGTCCGGCAAGAGGTTTCCGTCTCCTCTCGGAGTTCCTATTTCTTATTCTTCTTAAATCCTATGCCTATCGTGTTCTTGAATGAGTTTCCGTCTCCTCTCGGAGTTCCTATTTCTTATTCTTAGAGGCTCAGGGATACAGAGTAAACCTGAATGTAGTTTCCGTCTCCTCTCGGAGTTCCTATTTCTTATTCTAAAGCGTTAATCTTTGACATGGATGGTACAATAGTAGTTTCCGTCTCCTCTCGGAGTTCCTATTTCTTATTCCAGGTAGTTGAAATGTAATAGTAATAGTAGATGTAGTTTCCGTCTCCTCTCGGAGTTCCTATTTCTTATTCGAAAAACATTACAATCAAAGCAATCGAGGAATTAAGTTTCCGTCTCCTCTCGGAGTTCCTATTTCTTATTCGTATAAGAACAAATGTTTGGAATTGTCCATGATAGTTTCCGTCTCCTCTCGGAGTTCCTATTTCTTATTCAGAAAAAAAGATAATTAATGCAAAGCAAAATATCAGTTTCCGTCTCCTCTCGGAGTTCCTATTTCTTATTCATTACAATTTTTTATCAGGATTATTATACAGAAAAGTTTCCGTCTCCTCTCGGAGTTCCTATTTCTTATTCCCTGCCCCCGACATCCCTGATAAACTGTGGCTTAAATTACCACTTTGCGGCTGAAAGACTTTATGTATTCTAATTTTATTCTCTCTAACAAAAAATCCTTTACTTTTCCGTTAAAATCAAGCATCGGGGGAAAATTTGATTTTCATTTTACAAAACATTCACTATCACAATAAACTATTGTATTTTCCAACTACAATAACCCATTTCATACAACTGCTCATTATATTTTGTACATTTTAAAATATGAGGAGAAACTCCTAAACTCTTATCTCTTTGATGCTTATGTTCCCTTTTTTGATTATTATTCAAAGTATTATCAATAATTTTACTTACTGCATCAACACCATTCTCTCCAAGAACAGAATAGGTATTCGTTTTACTTACATAACCAACTCCACCACCAAGCAGCATTATATTATCTCCAGAATGTCCCATTCTTTTTCCTGGATATTTTCCAGCAAATATTTTCTGATACATATTCATAAAAGATTGTACCTTACTCTCTATTTCCTCAATGGAAAAAGGAAATTCTGTCGTATCTATGGTAATATTCGCTGTAATCATACAATTGGGTTTAATACATTCCCGAATCAATGGCATTCTATGTTCGCTGCCTTCTATATTCACATCTATTTTCTGGCATAATACCAAATCATTTATGGAAAGTGGTCTGCTGTCTGAAATCCTTAGTCCTGACATACAGTCATTTACAGCACTGTTTTTCCGCTTCTGTTCCTTATCCAATCTGTAAAAATGTTTTATTTCCATATCTTTACTTTCTCTTGAAAGATAGCTGTTTCTTCCTTTTCGTTCTGCCTTCTTGATGGCAAAACTCATTTGACGAAGTTCACTTTCTTCCCATTGCTGTATACCATGATGAAGCAGGGCAGTTCTAAAAAACCCTTTTATAGAGCTGCCCGGAATATAAGGCTGCCCATAGGCATCTTTAAGAAATGCAAGAATCTCCTTTTTACCTCTTTGCTCAAAAACTGCATCCCCACTATCTAAACTATACGCAATCCAAGACACATAATCACTCTTTTTTATTCCCTGCGACTGCAGCCAGTATGCAAAATCTCTATTATCATTTAATAAATATGCCTGATAAGATTTTAACAAATCTCTTTCTTTTAAAAACTGATACATTTTTCCCATTTCAGGAATATACACTTTATTTTCTTTCACATTAAAAATATATTCTTTTTTACTTATTTTTTCCCCAGAACCTATAAACACAGGAGATGATGTTTCCATAATTAATGTATATTTTCTTAAAAAATTTTTCATTTGCCATTCACCCCTATAAACATTGGTTTCCCATAACAATAAACAGAATGTCCCCCATTATAGGCCACATCAAATACATCCCCTTCAAATAGACTAGAAAAACAAGAGCCTGGTTCAAATGCAAAAAAGTCTTTCTTTTTTATCTGTTTTTTTGCATAGGTTTTTGATTGAACAAATCCACTTCGTTTCAATAACATATATTTTGCCCCACAAAGTGCCTTTTCCAATTCCTCATCTTTTGCCATGGAAACACCTAATGTAATTTGATAAGCCATGTCCTCCTGATTCAATCGTTTCAATAATTCTTTCGGAATTTTCTTTTCAGACATAAAACATAGAGAAAATTTCCCATAACCAGCAGATACTTTTCCGCCAATTCCTTTATAGGATAAACATTCTAATAACTCTTCTATCTTGAATAGTTGTTCTTCTTTCTCATATCCAACAATCAGATAAAGCCCACAATTTTCTTTAAACTGAAACACTTCCACTCTGTAAGGTTCTGCTTCTTGTTTCTTCCACAATACAGCTTTTGTTACCAATTGTTTACTGCCAAGTTCTTCAAACTTATCATTTTCTTCTTTTGGCATAAGATTTCCTGCTAAATATGTATCTAATTTTTCGATGGGAATATATTTTAATTTTTTATATGCCTTTTTGATAACAGAATCTCCACTTTCCTCTTTTGCTACTGGCAACATAGGTTTTGGCATATAGAGTGTATCTTCTATAAATGGCAATGCATCAGAGAGTCTAATCTGATTACCTTTTACCATTTCCACCAATTCATTTAAACAGGCATTTCCACCACATTTTACTGCCTCAATGCAAAGAGCCGAAAAAATAGTATCTGCATGTACAATAAAATTCGTACTTGTTAACTTACCATTTCCAAAATGAACAGGGGCAGAGAATTGCATTTTATATATTTTATAATTCATTCCTACACTTCCTTTAGTATTTTTTTACAAGTATCTAGAATTCCTTCATCTAATTCCCCTACAACTACTTCTATATCAATATCTTCAAAATGAATTTTGCCATATCCTCTTGAACCATGTCCTCCGAGATAATCATACTCCAACAACTGCAATCCCTCTTTTATTACTTGAAAATCTTCTTCTATTTCTGTGTCTTTATTCTCTTCTACCCAATAAATATCATAAATGATCTGCAGTGGAAATACAGCCCCTCTAATAACTCTTTCTATCTGCCTTGGGTTGGCTGCAGCAGATAACCGGTTAATTGTATTTTCAAACTTTGCTTCTGTTTCTGAGATAATTCCTTTTTCTTTTAATTCTTCCTTATTTTCCATTACTGCATCTGAGAAAATTAATCTGCTTGCTTGAATCTGATTTTTTTTCGAACTTCCAAATAATCTTAACAAAATTTCCGCATCCTCATTTGGCTCAGATACTATCTTATTGTTGTATCTTTTTGCCAGCAAACTTCTCATCTTTCCTTTCAAACTGCTTCCTGGAATAATCGGAAGGTTATGAAAAGCATCTCTAATTACTGGTGAATCAATTGCACCAATTGCTGCAAATTCACTCGACCCTCCTATATGCATTCCTGTATCTACAATAATTTTTCCTGTAATTTCAATCTTTGCAAACATCTTTTATCCTCCCCTTAATCTCTTCCACCATAAAATTTATGATAGGCTACTAATGCTTCCATATAATGACAAAAGCAAATTAACTTTTCCCTGCTGTCTCCAATCTTATCAACATTAGAAAATATTTCTGCTTTTTCTTGAAAATCTTTGACGGTTCTCTCTCGTCCTGCCTCATAAGCAAAACGCATTTTGAAATACTGTATCTGGCTTTGGAGATCCTCGCTAATTGTTTTTCCTGTTTCATGACTTGCCACATTATATATCTGCGAAATCATACTCAACAAATTTCTAATTTTAGATGTTGTCAAATCAATTACGTCTTTTCCATTTCTATCTTTCCGAATCATACTTTTTATTACTTTTTCTGCTTCTTCTACATAATTAAGTTTATTCAGCTCCATGTTTCTCCTCCTATTTTTCCCGAATGGTATATGCATAGATATAAATTGCAGTTAGCAGTTGTCTTCTATCCTCTTCCTTTTTTCTCCACTGATACATTTTTTTAGAAAACTCTGTATAAAGTTCTTTTACTGCTGTATCTGCTTTTTCTGATGGCTGTAACCTTGCCAGAAAATAGGCATATCTTGCCAGATTGATTTTCTCCTCCTGATGCCTAATCAATTCCAACATATGGTATAATGTACTTTTTCCCTTGTCTTCCCTACTGCTAAAAAATTTTCTGATTAACTGGAATTTTTCTCCCAGCACCTTTTCTACTAATACATCCCAATGGTATGTATTTCCTTTTTCAAATAGGGTAATGGAATTTTTTTCTGGACACTTTTTGGATAACTCCTCTAGTTTTCCAGTCTCTTCTGCCATATTAGAGACTGGGTATTTGGAAGGATAAATTCCATATCCGGCAGAAATATGTAATGTATTTTGTGTGTATTTTCCCAGATTATGATTCAAATCTATGGCTGCTCCAAGGACATCATCCCAACTTCCCATAAAAAACACATCATCTCCACCAGAATATACAATCGCAATATTTCTCTTCTTTTCCTTTCTATCTTCTAAAAAATACTCTCCATTTTTCAATATTCCATTTATATGATATTTAAAAAACATAGACAGCTTTCTAGAAAAAGTAGCAGTTCTGGAAATAGTTACATAATGATCTCCCATCTCTTCACTTTCAAAACCTCTTACAAAAGCTTGTCCTAAATTATCCACATCCGCCCTTAATACGGCTATCCTTTCTATACCTAATGATTTTTTTGCAAGTTCTTCTAATGTTTCTTGTGTGTGATACTCTCCTACCCATAATTTTGTTGCCACATGCAAGCCGGTATACATTTTATTTTTTCCATAGGTACGAATATAGAAGTTATCATATTTCATTCTGTGCTTTAATTTTTCTTTGCTATCTGCAATTAAATATCTGTGGTTGGTTAATGCAATATGATTCTCTTTTGGCTCACCCTCTACTACAGTGAAAAAATCCCCCCAAAATACAGCATTTGACATATTTTCCACTTGTGTACAAAACTTACACTTTCCTTCTTCTGAAAGTTCATCTGTCCGATGGCAAATCCTACATTCCCTATCTCCTGATGGTATACCGCTTTTTTGCAATAACCTGATTTCATTCGCATCATATCTATGCATCTTTTTCTCTGATATACGGTTAGACACCTCTCTAAAAATTTCACGATAACTTCCTTTTGGTTCATTTTTTAATGCATTTGCACTGCATGCCTTATAACCACCAGCCAGAAATAATGCATTTTGATACTTCTTTATCCACTCATAGTTCGTGTTCCTTTCTTTTGCTTCTATCTTTTCTTTCACCTTTTTTGTATTAGGCAGAAGCATATAGGCATGACCACCTCCGGTATAAATTAAATTAACCCTGGATAATCCGATATCTTCTAGTATTTCATCTACCAGATGTTCCATCAATATCTCCAAATAAAAAGAACGTGACCTTAATGATTTCAATGCTTTTTCACTTGTAATGGTATAGATAAAATCCTGTATGCCTGATATATCAATGGAATAAATTAAAAATACTTCTTTTTCATAAAAAAATTGATCTTTCTTAAATAACTCTTCCTTCCAATCTGTTATATGATTTTCTTCCAAATACTCTAAAATACAGCTTCCAATAGCTGCCGTCATTTTTAAATGATCATATAAGGAAATATCTGCCACTTCTCTTTTTGAGGTAGAAGAAGGCACAAAAGACAAATCTGCTTCTAAAACTTCTAATAATGAATGGATATAATCATCTCTGAACTCTATCCCTTTTAACATATCCTGAATATGCAATATAATTTTGTGATAAAATTCTGCATGATATTCCATATCCCCTTCTATCGGGAGATTCATTATTCCATCATTGTCCAGTGTTTGCGGCTGATATACCAATTCTCCATGATTGTTATTCAAAATATTAAAGATACTTTCCAATGCCATACCCTTTTTAAATCCGTTTACTGCATTTCCCTTTTCTCTCCGGTCCGCACCAGATGCAATATTATCTGCAATATAGGTAATGTATGCCAATGAATTATTTTCTACTTTGGCACTTTTCAAATATTTCCCATGATGATAATGGACTTGATCTAAAATCTCCTTATCATCTATATCATTTTCCTTTAAGAAATCATATCCGCTCTGGCTATGATTTCTTCCATCATTATCCCGATATAAAATCTTCCCAATATCATGTAAGAGTCCGCCTATTATTACTTTTAACTGCCTATCTGTCATTTTATCTTTTCACCCCACCTTAATTCTTCCATTCTACTCTGCATGCGCCCATACCCATTCCACATTTTATTCCGACTCCGGAAAATTCACTATATGCCAATAAAAAATTCACTAAATTAACTATTGGCTGTGCTCCTCTAATTTTTATTTTTATATTTCCTATAAACGCTGGTATTTTTATATGCTCTATATAAAAAAATATACTCCGGAGATTATATTGTATAATTTCTATATGCTGTTCTAATTCTTCTAACAGATTTTCTCCGTTTATTTCAGTATCTATATTAAATTCGTTATGTTTATTGATAAGACTTTGAAAGATATGCTTTATAGAGGGATAAAAAATATATCCTCCTGCCGATTTAAAACTTGTAGCAGTTTGAAAATACAAGGTAAGATACCGGCTTCCTTTAGTAAAATAAAATTGCTCTAAAAGCTGGTCATATGTCACCTCTGAAAAATTCCTTTGTATCACTTTTAAACATATATCCTTCTTTTCTATATAAAAATCGTTTTCACACATTATCTCTTGAATAATATTATCTTTTGCCTCCTTTGTCACAGTATGAATATTCCAACTATATTCTTCACCATTTATTTGAAGAAACTGCTGATAAGGATGCAATCCATCTATATGCATTTTATTTACATATTCTTTGGACAATTTTTCCATAAGAATTCCCTGCATAATAGATGACATATTATAATTTAATTTATTTTGACCTTCCACTTTTAATTTCATATCTAATTTGCTTAACATATTACTCTCCATTTGTTGAATTTTGTATTATTTTAACATAATTCGATAATATTTTCAATTATTTGTGCGTATTTTTTACATTTATTCACTTTTTCCCCCTCCTTATTGTATCTTTTAAACAAATAATTGATACTTTGAAATTAATATATTTAAACAAGACAAAATCAAATCCCTGCAACAAACTACTAAATATCAAATTTGTCAACACAACAAACTATGAAAATTCAAGTCCTAAACCCTACTGCTTAAACAAAAATGTACTTATTTTTTCTCAAGCAGCATAAAAAAAATCCTCACACAAAATTGACTTCCTCTAACTTCTGCTTCTATTTCTCCATTCATGCGAAGTACAAATTCCTTTGCAATTGCCAAACCCAGCCCGGTAGAATTTTTACTCCTTGCCTTATCTGCCTTATAAAAACGATCAAATACCCGGCTGATATCTATTTCTTCAATATTTATGACTTGATTACTAATTTCCATACAAACCCTATTTTCCACCTTTTGGAGGGACACTTGAATATTCTTATTACCATGGTCCAATCCATTTTTTATAATATTTCGAATCACACGTCTAAGTGCCTGCGGATTTCCTTCTATATAAAATAACTCTTCTGCAATCTGGAATTCCGGTGTAATCTCATGTTTCATCCATTCTTCATAATAAGAAAATATAGTATCTTTTAGAATTCGGTTCATACAACAGGATGACAACTCCAAATCATAAGATGTATTTTTCAATTTTGTGAACATAAATAATTCCTCTAGCATATCATTCAAACTTTGAATTCTTTCCTGTATAATTGCAAGATAACGTTTTTGATCCTCCAAATTACAATCACCTGCTAATAATTGAAAATATCCATCCAAAGAAGTCAAAGGGGTTCTGATATCATGAGACAGATTAATGTAAGTATCTGCAATTATTTTCTCCTTTTCTAAATAGTGTTTTCTCTCTTTTCTCCTAATAACCAGAAATTCATTCAACACATCCACAAGTGCTCCGATTCCTCCATAATCAACATCTCTAGAAACCATCATATTACTATCATGTTCTTTTAAAAATGCCAATTGGCGGCAGATGTTTTTCACCTGCCGCTGATAAATCCACAAATATATAATCAGTATCATTATTATAAAAATTAATATTCCAATTAGTATATATAACATGTTCTAAATATCCCTCTTCTCAAAAACAATTCCACTTAAAGCTGTCATTATTATAATAAATACTATCGAAAGACAAACCGCATTGATACCGTCCCTGGTTGTAAGTTCATTAGACAGCATTGTGATTTTTCCGGTTATTGTGTAATTGCTGACATGAAAATTCTCTATGCCTATTTTGTAAAGCAGCTTATCAATTGCACCATACAACATTATCAAAAGATTCATGCATAAACAGATAGACACAATCATACTAACTACATTATTCCGTAAAATAATCGCAATTGCCATACAAATCATTGCTAATGCAAAATGTAAAAAAATCTGTGTACCGATATACAATAAAAATTCTCCCATGTTTCCCCATTCTATATATCCTAAAACTACTCCATTGGCAGCTGCCTGTATAAGAGAAAACAACACAATCGTAATGACTGTATATATAAAAACGGATACTGCTTTTGATAACACTAACTGCCCTCTGTTTCTTACCTGTCCGCCAATATTTTTAATATATCCACTGTTCATATCAGCCGTTGCAAAAAGAATAGTAAAAATTACAATGAATAATGCTATCACCCTGCTGCACATATTTGCATAAACCACTTCATATACAGTAACTTTTTCTCCCGGTTTTGTATCTACATAAACACCAATCCCTATCTCCACAACCTCTGAATCTTCTTCCTGTTCCTCCATTTCTTCTGCTTCAAAACTCTCAATAGAATGTTCAGTTCCTTCGTTCGTTTCCGTCGCAAGCATTAGCGGTGTTGTAATCACAATCATTAATGCCATAACTGCCCATATTACATACATACTCTTTGTTTTGCACATTCTATATAAATCCATTTTTATCATATTAAGCATGGTTTGCACCTCCTGTCAGATTTAAGAAATACGATTCTAATTCTTCGTTAGTAACAAAAATTTCTCTTACTGGAATTTCTGCTTTTACCAATGCCGTATTTACTTTTGCACTGTCACCAAGACGTTCAAATATGCAAATATGTTCTTTATCTGTAATCTGATAATTGTGAAATCCCATCGAATCTAAGATAGGAACTGCCCGTTCCGGCTGGTCTAAAATAATTTCCATACGCTCACTGCACCGCTGCATCAATTCCTCTCTTGTTAATTCCTGCAGCAAACTTCCATTGTGAATAATACCATAATCTGTTGCAATTTTTGAAAGTTCTTCTAAAATATGACTAGATATTAAAATAGTCATATTCCACTCTTCCTGCAGACGAAGAATGGTATCTCTTATTTCTACAATTCCCTGCGGATCGAGACCGTTAATCGGCTCATCTAATACAAGTAACTCAGGATTTCCAACCAATGCAAGACCTATGCCAAGACGCTGTTTCATACCAAGTGAAAAATGTTTTGTTTTTTTCTTTCCCACCTTTTCTAAACCAACTGTCTTTAGAATTTCCTCCAGATATCCTTCCTTTTTTATACCAAATAAACTACATTTTATTTTTAAATTATCATAAGCACTCATATTTCCATATAAACCAGGTGCTTCAATCAGACACCCTATTCTCGAACGGATTTGTTTCAAATCTTTTCCGGTATAGCCAAACATTTCAATTTCGCCATTAGTCGGACTTGATAAGCCGCTGATCATTTTTAGAAATGTAGTTTTTCCCGCCCCATTTCTGCCAATAAAACCATAAATGGCACCTTTCCTTATTTTCATGTCAATCTGATCTACAGCTTTTTGCTTTCCATATTGCTTTGTCAAGCCTGTTGTTTTTAGTAATACTTCACTCACTTATTTCATCTCCTTTTCTTGCATGTTTATATCTTATCAAAACAATCCTAAGAAAACGCAAATAAAAAGTAAAAAAAGAGTAAAGATTATGAATGAAGACGGTATCCTATTCCCCATACTGTTTCTATGTATTCTTCTTCTGTAATCTCCTTTATCTTTTTACGAATATTACTAATATGTACATCTAATGTTTTTGTTTCTCCCATATAGACTTCTTGCCACGCATATTCAAAAATATCTTCTTTACTAAATACCTTTTTAGGATACTTTAGCAAAAGCTCCAAAATATAAAATTCCTGTTTTGTAATTTTAGGAAGTATTTTTCCTGATATACTTACCTGAAATGTATTTTTATCCAATGTCAGTTCCTTATATGAAAGAATATTCTGTCCTGTCTCCTGGTTAAAATGACGAAGCTGCACCTGAATACGCACGATTACTTCTTTTACCTCAAAAGGCTTTGTAATATAATCATCTGCACCATTTGTAAGCAATGATATCTTTTCATCTAATGTATCTTTCGCAGTCAATACAATCACTGGTGTATTCCCCTTTTCACGAATTTTAAATAATACCTCTTCTCCTGTAATCCCCGGCAGCATTAAATCTAACAATACCAATGCATATCCATTCATATTTAAAAGCATACGTGCCTCTGTACCTGAAAATGCCTGCTCACATTCATACCCTTCTTTTGATAATGCCTCTTTCAACAATTCATTTATATTCATATCATCTTCTATAATGAGTATACGCTGTTTCATAAATGCAATCCTCCTTGTATGCATAGATAAGTAAATAAGTAATTTTTTTGAGTACCTGCACGCAAAAAGAGATTGTTGTACAAAATATTTTTCAGCACAGCAATCCCTTCTCTATTATGTAGTGTCTTGCATGAAACAATTTGAAAAATCATTTATGCAAAGCCTCCCACGAACAGTCATCAAATATATAGAAACATGTCTATCTACTACTCGATATTATATTTATAAGAATAAAAAAATCCCAAAACTATTGAAAAATCAATATTTTAGGGATAACAAAAGCGCGAGACGGGATTCGAACCCGCGACCCTCGCCTTGGCAAGGCGATACTCCACCACTGAGCCACTCGCGCAAAATTTATTATGTACCGAACACAAGTAATAGTATATCTGATAACCAAACAAATGTCAACACTTTTTTTAATTATTATTAAAATGGTAACAGTTTAGCCAAATGAATTAACAAATCAGCATCTGAACCAATAATCCCCTTTCATACAACAACTTACATTTTCAGAGATAATAATTTCCCACAAATCCAAAAACCCTGTACTATCACAGCACATTTGTGATAATACAGAGTCATTTTTATCATATAAAACAATCTCAATCCATGATATATTCAGCAAATATCCATACTTTATCGGACAAAGTCCGCCAGCTCATATGGGCATGAATTTTGGTATGCCCAGATTGGTACACAAAGTGGGGCACGCAGAGTATGGCAATGAATTTTCAAACACGCTCTAGCTAAAATATTCTACACCAGATTCAAAAATTAACTGATTTTGTTCACCATAAATATTCAGTGCAACTCCATCTCCTCTACGTTCAGAATGTGCCATCTTACCTAATACTCTTCCATCAGGGCTTGTAATACCCTCAATCGCTGCATAAGAACCATTTGGATTAAAGTCTTCATTCATAGTTGGATTTCCATTTATATCTACATATTGCGTTGCTACCTGTCCATTTTCAAACAATTTCTTAATCCATTCTTCACTTGCAACAAAACGTCCTTCACCATGTGATGCTGGTACTGTATAAACACCACCCAATTGTGCTTTTTGTAACCATGGTGATTTGTTTGTTACAACTTTTGTATATACAGATTTAGAAATATGACGTCCTATACTATTTGTTGTTAAAGTTGGAGAATCCTCTTTTTGCGGCACAATTTCACCATAAGGAACCAGCCCCAATTTAATTAATGCCTGAAAACCATTACAGATACCAAGTGCCAGTCCATCTCTTTGCTGCAATAAATCCATAACTGCCTCTTTGATTCTTTCATTTCTAAAAATAGAAGCAATAAATTTTGCAGAACCATCCGGCTCATCACCAGCAGAGAAACCGCCTGAGAACATTAAAATCTGTGAATGGTTAATTGCATTTACAAAAGCATTTACAGAATCTGTAATATTCTTCTCTGTCATATTTTTAAATACAACTACTTCTGTATCCGCTCCTGCCGACTGAAAAGACTTCATTGTATCATATTCACAATTTGTTCCTGGAAATACAGGAATAAATACTTTTGGTTTTGAAATCTTATTCTTTGCTGTATAGATTGTTTTTGCATCAAATAATTTTGTTTCAATTTCTTTCTGTTCCACACCAGATTGTGTAGGGAATACTTTTTCTAAAGTGCCTGTCCATGCTGCAAGTGCTTCCTCCATTGTTACTTTCACATTGCCGCACACAAATGCAGGTTCGTCTGTTACAGTAGCAAAGCTTATATATTCCATCCCTAACTGTTCTAAATCTGCTTCTGCTACTTCTGCAATAATATCTCCATATGCTGCTTTGAAATATTCACTCTTTGGCATTTCATCACATAAAGTAACACCTAATTTGTTACCAAATGCCATTTTGCTGACTGCTTCACAGATACCACCATATCCTAGTGCATAGGCAGATACGATTACTTTATCTTTAATTGCTTTTGTAATTTTTCTATATAAATCCATTAATTGTACATAATCAGGAATACCATATTTATCTTTCTGAATAGAAAAACGTACCAGACGGTTGCCTGCCTGTTTCAATTCAGGTGTTATAATATCCTGGATTTTTGCTATATCTACTGCAAATGAGCACAATGTCGGAGGTACATCAATATCATTAAATGTTCCTGACATACTATCTTTACCACCGATAGATGGTAATCCAAGTTTCATCTGTACATCATATGCACCTAACAATGCTGCCATTGGTTTACCCCAGCGTTTTGAATCTTCTCCAAGTCTCTCAAAGTATTCCTGGAATGTAAATCTAATCTTACTAAAATCTCCGCCTGAAGCAACAATTTTTGCTACAGAAGAAATCACTGCATAGATAGAACCATGATATGGACTCCAGCTTGATAAATATGGATCTAATCCATAGCTCATCATTGTTACAGTATCACATTTTCCCTCTAAAACCGGTAATTTTGCAATCATAGCCTGTGTTTCTGTTAACTGGTATTTTCCACCATAAGGCATGGTAACAGTAGAAGCACCAATAGAACTATCGAACATTTCTACCAAGCCTTTTTGTGAACATACATTTAAATCTTTTAATGTGTCCAGCCATTTGGCTTTCATATCTATTACAGCAACACTCTGATCGAAAAAGCACTCTTCTTTGGATGGCATCTCAACTGTAACATCTGTTTCCTGATGTGCACCATTGGTATCTAAAAATGCTCTGGAGATATTTACAATTTCCTTTCCTCTCCATGATAATACTAATCTTGGTTCTTCTGTTACAACTGCAACACATACTGCCTCTAAATTCTCTTCTTCTGCAAAACCAAGCATCTTATCTACATTTTTTGGATCTACCACAATTGCCATTCTTTCTTGTGATTCTGAAATAGCCAATTCTGTCCCATCTAAACCTGCATATTTTTTTGGCACCTTATCTAAATCAATCTGCAATCCATCTGCCAATTCTCCAATTGCCACAGATACTCCACCAGCACCAAAATCATTGCATTTCTTGATAATACTACTAACTTCTTCTCTTCGGAATAATCTTTGAATTTTTCTCTCTGTTGGTGCATTTCCTTTCTGTACTTCTGCACCGCATGTATCAATGGACGTTTCCGTATGAGCCTTTGAAGAACCTGTGGCTCCGCCACATCCGTCACGCCCTGTTCTTCCACCTAATAAGATGATAATATCCCCCGGATCAGAGTTTTCACGAATCACATTTTTTCTTGGTGCTGCACCCATAACTGCACCGATTTCCATTCTCTTTGCTACATAATTTGGATGATAGATTTCTTTTACAAGACCTGTTGCAAGACCAATCTGGTTACCATAAGAACTATATCCGCTGGCTGCTCCTGTGACAATCTTTCTCTGTGCCAGTTTTCCGTTTAAAGTATCTTTTAGCGACACGGTTGGATCTGCCGCTCCTGTGACACGCATTGCCTGATATACATAACCACGTCCTGATAATGGATCACGAATTGCTCCTCCTAAACATGTGGCAGCTCCGCCAAATGGCTCAATTTCTGTTGGGTGATTATGTGTTTCATTTTTAAAGAACACAAGCCATTCTTCTTCTTTTCCATCAATTTCTACTGGCACTACGATAGAACATGCATTGATTTCATCTGATTCTTCCATATCTGCTAACTTACCTTCTGCCTTTAATTTACGCATCGCAATCAATGCAATATCCATAAGGCAGACAAATTTATCATCTCTTCCTTTAAAAATTTCTTCTCTGTCTTTTAAATATTGCTCATAAGCTGCTACAATCGGCTCATGGTAAAAACCATCTTCAAAATATACATTCTTTAGTTCTGTTGAGAACGTTGTATGCCGGCAATGATCTGACCAATAAGTATCCAATACTCTGATTTCTGTCATAGAAGGATCTCTATTTTCTTCTCCTTTGAAATAATTCTGAATATGAAGAAAATCTTTAAATGTCATTGCTAGATTAAGTGATTCATACAACTCCTTTAAATCAACTTCTGACATATCTTTGAATCCATCAAAAATGGCAACATCTTTAGGTTCCTCAAATACTGCTACTAATGTTTCTGGTTTTACTTCATTTGTTTCTCTAGAATCAACTGGATTAATACAATATTCTTTTATTTTTTCAAAATCTTCCTCTGACAAATCTCCTGTTAATACATATGTTACCGCAGAACGAATAACAGGTTCTTCACTTTCATGCAGTAACTTGACACACTGTTCTGCCGAGTCTGCCCTCTGATCAAACTGTCCTGGTAAATATTCTACCGAAAATATCTTATCCGCATCATTTTTAGGAAAACATTCTTCATAAAGTGTATCTACAGGCGGCTCAGAGAATACAGTACCTTTTGCCCTATTGTAAGTTTCATCACTTACATTTTCAATATCATAACGAATTAACACCCTTACCTCAGATAAATTTTTCATATCCAGATAACTTCTAATCTCATCTTTTAGTTCTTTTGCTCTTACTGCATATGGTGGCTTTTTTTCTACATAAACTCTTCTAACGTTTCCCATAATTTCTCCTTTCTACTCTCTTGCACAGATACCTTTATGCTTATGAATCACGAATCAAATGGATATAGAACTATATCCATTTGATTAAATAATACTTTTATAAAATATTGATTAAATTGTATAATTTCCAAGAACTATCATTTCCCACACATCATCATTTACCACTACTGTATAATTACCTAATTGTTCCTCGTATTTTTTCTGGAATGCTTCCTCCTCAGCCGATGAAACTGCACTTTCTACAGCCTGATCGTAACTTTCGGTAGAATTATTATTAATCATCTTTACAACATAATAACCATCTTCACTTTCTAACACAGCGGAAATTTCATCATTTTTCATAGCTTTTATTTTTTTATCCATCTTATCGCCAAAACGTCCATTTGCTTCTGTAAAACTTGCATCTTCATTAAAAGTTATACTCTGATCTGTTTCTGTATCTACTACTTTTGTAAAATCTTCTGCTGTTTTTGCTGTATCTGCAATTGACTGAATTTTCTCTAATGCTGCTGCTTTTTCTTCATCAGAAACTGTTATCTGGTTGCCTTCTTCATCCGTAGTCACAGTTGATACATAATAATATTGTATATCATATTGTCTATAATCTTTTTCACTTATTTCCCCTTTAATACTATCGTAATCAAGATTACAGCTTGCTATTATATCTGTTTTATATCTGTCATTCATTGCTTTTCTTGTTAACACATTTGTTAACTCTTTTTTAGACATTCCTGTTTCTAATTTTTGCTTTGCTGACAATCTTCCAGCCAATTCTGTATACTGCTGCTGACCATTTGCTTTATCTTCATCTGTAATTGTATATCCTGCATCTGTTGCCATATGATAAATAACTGTATCCTTCGTTAAATTATTCATTACCTCTGTTTTTGCCAATTCACTACCAGTATTCCCATCGTCATCTACATAATCCCAATAAGAAGAACCATATATCTGCTGGTAAAGTCCATCGTACATAGTCGCAGATGCTTCCACATTATAAATATAATACATCGCATCACTTAAATATATTTTTTCATCATTTACTGTCAAAATCAATTGCGGCTTTAATTGGTCATACCCTACTAATGCACAAACTGCAATTACTAAAATGATGCCAATTGCCATAACTGCTTTCATAACATTTCCAGTTGGGGTTCCTTTTACTCCTTGTTGCAGCCTTGCTGCCTGTTTTTCTCTTTCATTGTTTTTTCCTTTAATTGTTGCCTTCGACTTGTTCACGTTTCTTCCTCCAATGTTTTATTATTTTCTATAATTACTACTTATGCAATCTTCGTATTATTTGATAAACAATACAATTTTGCACAACAAGCGGTTTTGTATGTGCAAAGAAAATAATCCCTTCTGTCGGTGACAGTATTTGTGAGATTACTTCTCCTTCAAAAGGATCTAGCACTTCTGCAATAACCTCACCAAACCGAACCTCATCACCTGGATTCTTCAAACGGCGATAGATTCCTGAAATATCTACTCTAACCGATGTCAAACTTTTTTCTTCGATTACAGATGCAATATATCCGCTATGACAATTATATTTTATGATACCCATCCTTGTCAAGAAACGAAGTACAGAAGATATTGCCTGACTAGCCGATTCTTCATTGATAAAATCTGTAGCACTGGTATATACAGTAAATGCATTCGTTTTTGATATCTGCCAATTATAATTTAATGTTGCTGTATCTATTGGTTCCGGCTCTCTTGTGACCACATATGGAAGTCCAAATAAATTAGCCAGACTTGCATTCTGATAACCTGTCTTCATCATTCGGACATGTGGGATAAAATCTCCAGGTGTATGAAAACTTCCAAACTGTATCCCATAATTATAACCTTTTACACAATCAAAGATACCTGCAGCTATTCTATCGGTAGTTTCCCCATTTGGATTACCTGGAAATTTCCTGTTAATATCTGAATTATCCATTGCCCAAAATCTTTTTTCAATATTCATGGAAAAATGATTAATAGATGGAATTACCATAATTTCATTGTTTGCTAATATGGAACCTTTTTTCTCTAATAATGTTAAAATTTTAACCAATTGAGAACACACATATAATTGCTGTACCTCATTTCCTCTTGTAGGTCCAACAATGCATGCTGATTTTTCCCCACTTCCAAAATGGTATCCATAAATTGTTAAATTCTCACGATATGGAGCCTTCATAGAATATATGACTTCTTTTAACATTATTCTATTCCCCCCATAATTCTTGCAATTAATGAACCTTCATATACTACCGGATATTCACGCAGTGAAAATACCATACCGCTGCATGGTGCATATATCATCTGTTCAATTTCACCGTTTTTAGGATTGATAATTTTCCCCAGCAGATCTCCTTTTTGTGTCATATGACGATGTTCTACATTAGAAAGAAAAATCCCTGAAGCTTCTGCATGTATATATTCCACTTGTCCATCCGTAGATATAATTGGCATTTTAGGTTCATTTACCTCACCACTCCAAATACCCATCTCTTTCATAAGTGAAAAAATCCCATCTACCAGCAAATTCCCATTTTCCTGATTAATACGCATTCCCACTCCTGTTTCAATTGCCAAAGCAGGAATTCCCAGATTATTTAATGAATGTACCAAACTGGAATCCAGCACAGTTGGCGATTCATATATCCATATAAATTCAACATTTAATAATTTACCATATTCAAACAGTGCTGCATTCTTCTCACTTAAACGGACCTGTGGTACTTCACGGATAAAAATATTGCTGGAATGTAAATCAATACACAAATCTGCTCCTTTTATATCTTCCACAAGGGCTGCTGCAATATGCTCTACCATATCACCATCTTCTCTTCCTGGAAAACATCTATTCATATCTAAATCAAACGTAGGAATTCCTCGAAATATTGCTTCCATCCCTAACGGATTAATACAAGGATAGATATCTATAATCCCTTCTACTTCTTTTTCTTTTCCTTTTAATCTTCTCATTAATTCATATACAATGTACTGACCTTCCAACTCATCTCCATGTATACCCGTTACAATACATATCCTTCTTGTATTAGCTTTTAATTCATCTGCCTGAAATGTAATTCTTTCAATATTCAAATTTTCTCCAACTGGTAAACCTACGGAAACAAATGTCTCCTGCATATCTTTATGTCTCCTTTTTCTTCTGATTATTTGCATCAAACCTATCAAGCATAAGCTCACTTGTATTTGATAGATGCAAACACAAAGAGCAAACAAGTTTTTTGTATGATAACAGAAACAAAATCACCTTTTGCCTTCCACATTTCTTATAATTATTATTTGCTAAATACAAACAGAGTTATCATACTATAAATTCTTCAATGTGTCAAATTTTCTATTCACTTTTCTTATTTTCTGTTACAGTTCAAACATGCAGAAATAGTGAAACAATTTGTATGTAGGAGTCTTGCCCGTTAAGAGCAGGTTATACAAATGTTTCTACTAAAAGTATGTTAAAAAATTCATTGCCACAATCTGCATGCCCCGCTTTGTATCCCCATCTAGGCTGGCAGACTTTATCTGACCATGTATGGATATTTGGTCCAAATCCATTCAATATTTGAAAACTTGGAAATTTACACAAAAGAACATGAATAATAAAGGTAGCAAAATGGACAATAAATAAAATAACCCCCAAAACTCTTGATTCTACAAGCGTTCCAGAGGATGACTAAAAACACTAAACTGCGGAGAACGGGACTTGAACCCGCACGTTCTAATGAACACAAGAATCTGAATCTTGCTTGTCTGCCAATTCCAACATCTCCGCAAAACTTACTTTAATAGGATAGTACAAAAAACTTCAAATGTCAAGTTGTTTTTATACAAAATAGAGAAATAAAAATTATAGTTTAGCCACAATATTATTAATTAACAAATTTCAAAACATTATAAAAGGGCAGATAGTCTTGATTTTTCCATCTGCCCTTTGTAAAGTCCATTTTGTCATTCTTGCATTATAAAGCAAAAAACATTTGTTTCTTTTATTTGTTCTCGTCTGTAACTGCAACTTCTTCTTGTATTTCGCTCTGTTCTGCATCCTCTTTTATAAGTTTTTCAAATTCATCTATTGGCATTGGCTTTGCATATAAATATCCTTGTGCCATATCACATCGAATCCCTTTTAAAAATTCTGACTGCATCTCTGTTTCAATTCCTTCAGACAATACTTTCATCCTGAGTTGTTTTGCCATGTTAATAATACTAGATACAATAATTTTTTCTTCCTCTTTCATATTTCCCCGTCTGAAAAATTCTTTATCTAATTTCAATACATCTGTTGCCATATCCTTTAACAAGTTCAAGGAAGAAAATCCTGCTCCAAAATCATCAATAGACACACCAAATCCCAATTCCCTTAATTTTCTCATGGTAGTCAAGGCAGCTTCTGTAGAATCAAGGAAGATACTTTCTGTCAATTCAAACTCCAAAAGTTCTACCGGTATTGCATATTCTTTTACTAATGCCTGTATTTTTTTCAAAAAATCCGGAGTATTCAAATGTACTCTTGACACATTAACAGAAATGGGAACAACTGGTGAATCTTCATCTAACCATTTCCTTAACATTTTGCAGACCTTTTCATATATGAAGAAGTCTAATTGCACAATAAACCCGTTTTTTTCAAATAATGGTATAAAACTGTCTGGAGACATCATTTTATTTCCTGAACGTCTCCATCTTGTCAGTGCTTCCGCACCTACAATGTGGTTTTCGCTCAAGCCAATTTTAGGTTGTAAATGCACCTCAAATTCTTCCTCTGCCAAAGCTTTTTCCATAGAATTACATATATCCAGTTCCAAACCAATCCGATTCTTCATTTTCTCATCATAAAAACAGCATGATGCTTTATTTGAATCAACTTTTATAAATTTTCTGGCAGCATTTGCATTGTCTAATGCCATCACCATGTCTTCATTCTCTTTCACTACATATGCACCACATACAATAAAAACAGTACTGCTTATCGTTTTTTCCCTTACCTTTTTTTGAAAAACATTACTTAACTGCTTTATCATTTCTTTTATTTGTTCTTCCAAAGCATATGGCAATAATAAAGCAAAATTATCAGCAGACAATCTGGCAGTCAGTAAAATCTTCCATCTGTCCTGTTTTAAAATTTTGGCAAAATCAGAAAGAAGAATATCACCTTCTTCATACCCTAGTGTATCATTCAGATATTTAAATTTATTTATATCCATATATAGAACAATATACTTCTTTCTTTCATTCTTTTTCAATATTTTTTGTGCTTCTTCTACAAATTTTGTTTCTGTCATCAATCCTGTTAAAGAATCAAAGTTTTTAATATATTCCATTTTTTCAGTAATTTCTTCTGAAACCTTTAACTTCAAAAGATAAAATGACATAATCTTAGAAATTGTTTTTAATGCTGTAATCTCTTCCCGCAGCCAATATCTTGGATTTTCAGTTTCATCAATACTGACACATCCCCTCAATGTACCTTCATCATAAAATGCACACTGTAAGACAGCTTTTATTTGATTATGCGAAAGCATTTTTTCCACATCTTTTCCAATCTTAACATCATTTATATTTTCTACAATAAACAATCCATTTTTATCAAAATATGGCTTTTTTAATTTAAGTTCTGTTCGCTTAATGACAGGGGGCAGCACTTTACCATTAAATCCTTCTTTCTTTCCCCAGCAATAGCTAATATGTATCATATCTGATTTGTCTATTTCTACAATTGTTACACGATTACACTGAAAATACTTTCCTATCTTATCTAATAATAACTTAATCGCACTTTCCACATCCTTTGTCTCCGTCATAATCTGGAGAGCAAAATCTGAAATTTCTCTGCTAAAATTACCTTGCTCATATAAATATTGTTTCTCAATCCTATAATTATGAAAATATCCACCAGAATATCTGATATCCGGAAAAATATATTCTTTATCATAGAACGCAATATTATTGTCTTTTTTACATCTTGCTATCCATAATGCCTTATCTGCATTTTCAAATAGTTCTTTAAATGTAGTTCCATCCTGTGGATAACAAGACACTCCTATTGTGCAGGTAATCTTTGTGTGTTCTAATTCCCCAATATATGTTTTTGCAAATAACTCAGATAACTTTTTCCCTTTTTCACACAACATTATTTTATCATCAGAATTTCTCAAAAAAATCAGAAAATCATCTCCACCTACTCTTGCAATAATATCTTTTTCACGAAACGTCTGTTTTAAAATTTCTGCAATATTATTTAATACTCCGTCTCCAAAAGCATATCCCAGACTTTGATTGATTTTCGCAAACTCGCTAATGTTAATCAACAACATGGAATGTCTTCCAAAACTCCCCTGGCTTTTTAAATATTTTCCTATAATATTTTTCACATTACCAAGACTATATAATTTTGTCATTGGATCTAACATCGCCTGTTCTATTAACAATTCCTGTTGTTTCTTCTGTCCATCAATATCATTGATGCATCCTACTAATGTTTCTGGATTTCCATCATGATCTTTCATCACTACCCCTTTTGCCAGACACCAGATACAATTTCCATCTCTTTTCACATAACGAAATTCTATGGTATCCCTCTCTCCCATTTGTAAGAAATTCAAAAATTCTTCCTTGTCTTCCTCATATATTTGATGAATTCTTTGAATTTTTTCTGAACAATGTGTCACATTCAAACCACTTAACTCTGAAAACATATTGTTTCTCGAAAAGATAATGCTGTCATTTTTTATATCATACTCAAAAAAACAATCTGCATTCAGAGATAATATAAGATTATAGCGTTCCCTCTCTTTTTCAAAATCTCTCTGTAACATATCTTTTTGTTCTTCATATTTTGTTTCGTCTAAAACTTCCATATTATTCTTTGACTGTTTTTTTCGCTTTGCCATATATCATCAACCTATCTTAATTTTCTTCCTTGCTATTTAAATAACAATTGAAAATCTTTTATCTTTTTAAACTTTATATTCTTCCACACTTTATTTACAACTACCATTTTTACAAATTTATCTTATTCTCTATTATAGCAAGCAATCTGTTTTTGTACAAGCATATAATCATAATTTTTAAGAAAAGAATATCCCATAATGTAAAAACTTTTTTGTTTTTTCTATCTTTCTGGAGCATTTGCATCTCAATTTTACACTATTCTACATTTCATTCTTTAAACTGACATTATCGCAGGATAAATATCCTTCGGTATATATGCCTCTATTCCTATTCCATCTTCTTTATATTCTTCTTTTAAGAGTTGTCCATATTTTCTAATTAATTGTATCTTAGAAGCACTCTGATAGGAAATGGTAGTTTCAATATAAACCTTTCTTTCTCTCAAAATTGTTTCAATTGTGTGCATAATCTCTTCTAATCCCTGCTTTTTCTTCGCGGAAATTTTAAGTACATAATCCGCTTGTCCATCCTTTAATATGCCTTCTGAATTCTCTAATTTATCTTGTTTATTAAATAATGTAATTACTACTTTATCTTCTACACCCAGCTTGCGAAGTGTTTCATATACAGTAAACATATGGACATCTGCTAAAGGATTTGAGGCATCTACCACATGCAATAAAATATCTGCATATTTTGCTTCTTCTAATGTACTTTGAAATGCATCAATCAAATGATGTGGCAATTTTCTGATAAAACCTACCGTATCTGTCAGTAAAACATGTTGACCGGTTTCTAATGTAACATTTCGTGTTGTTGGATCAAGAGTGGCAAACAGCTTATCTTCTGCTAATACATTTGCATCTGTAAATGCATTTAATAACGTCGATTTCCCGGCATTTGTATAACCCACTATTGAAACTACAGGAATAGCATTTGCTTGTCTTTGTTTTCTGGTTGTTTCTCTATTTTGCTTTACTTCTTCTAATTCTTTTTTTAATTGTGAAATACGATTTCTAATCAATCTTCTATCCATTTCCAGTTTCTTTTCTCCAGGTCCTCTCGTTCCGATACCACCACCGAGTCTGGATAATGATTTTCCTAAACCAGTCAGCCTTGAGGAACGATACTTTAATTGTGCCAGCTCCACTTGTATCTTTCCTTCTCTGGTAGAGGCTCTTTGTGCAAAAATATCCAAAATCATTACCGTTCTGTCAATTACTTTTACTCCCAATTCTTCTTCCAAATTATTAATTTGAGCAGGTGATAATTCATCATCACAAACAACTCCTGTTGCATCAAGTTTCTCAATCTGCTCTTTCACTTCCTGTATTTTCCCCTTACCGATATATGTCCCAGGGTGTATATTCTCACGATTTTGTATGATTTTAGATATCACTACAGCACCTGCTGTTTCAGCCAATTCTTCCAACTCATCCAGACACTCTTTTGTGTCATCATCTGAATCTAGTGCCACCCCAACTAAAATAATTCTTTCTATTTCTTCTTTTACCTCATACAATTCACTCATTCTTCATCCACTTCCTTTTAATATTATTACTGTTATTTAGATAATTGCGAAACTCCAGGTAACCTTAATTTTATTTGTGCAGATTGACATACTATAAGCAAGGTACTTCTGACACCGCCGGTACTTCACATCACTTATTTTCTTTTTCAATTATTTACGCTCCCTTTATTCTATAATATCTGGTTTACCAACATTCCCATTATCTTCATTTAAATCTGTTGTTTCTGGTGCCAATGTCTGTACAGGATTCTCTGTTTTCCCTATTCCTGAAGAAGCATCTGGAACAGTTGTTGCTTCTGGTTCTTTGGTTCCTGCACTTTGATCATTTTGTTCCTGCTGACTGTCTTGGCTATCAGTTATCGTTTCTACACGACTCCGCAGAAATTTATATTCTCGCTTCATTTCTTTATCTTTTGGATATACTTCCAAGTAGCTTTTTGCTGTCTGTAACGCCTTGTCAAACTGCAAATTCTTTTCGTAGACAGCAACCATTGTTTTTTGCAATTTTTTTTGTGAGTTCCCTTGTTCTGACGCTATTGCCTCTTCAAGCAGAACAACTGCTTTTTCGTATTCTTCCATCTGTATATAGCATTGTGCCAGTTTGCCATATACCTCTTCTGAAAATTCTGTCTGCTTCTCCTTGTCTTTTACACACTTTTCATAACATTCTGCTGCTTTTTCCATTTCATTTTCTTCTACATAAATATCAGCCAGATAATAACTTGCCAATATGTTGTTTTGTTCTAATTCTGATAAGCTGCTCATTGCTTTTTCCTTTTCTCCCTGATAATACTGTAAAACAGCAGCATATATTTTATTTTTCTCATCTTTTGCTCCCGCTATTGAAACTGTAGCAATCCACTCACTGGCTTCTTCTCTATTCGCTTTTACTAACATAAAATATTTTTCTAAATAATAAGAAAACTTATTTTTATCCATTGAAATTGCAGAATCAAAATCTTTTTCTGAAACCGCATATTGTGCTAATTCCATATTTGCTTTTGCGCGTTTCACATATAAAACACTGCTTTTTTCAATCTTTTCTATACTATTATATACCAAAACTGCTTTTTCATAATCTCCACTTTTTTCATTGGCCTCTGCGAGATAAAACATAATATCTATGTTGAGATCATCCTTCTCATCAATCTCCAATGCTGTTTCAAAATTTTCAATGGCATCTGCATATTCACCTGCTTCTAAATATGCAATTCCTTTCCCGCGATATGCCTGCTTGTTATTTTCTCTTACAATTTTATTGTTTTTATCTAAAATACTTTTGTCAAACTGCTTCTGTGCCTGCTCATATTTCCCCATTTTGGTCAATGCCATGCCATAAGCAATATAATATTCTGCTTTTTCTTTACTTTTATCTATTGCATTATAAAGTGCCTGCTCTGCCGCTTCATAATGCCCCTCATCTAAAGCTGTTATTCCCTCTTGATAGTATTTTTTTGCACTGGTTCCGTTTGAACAGCCTGCCAGCATCAGTGTTATCGCCAATATTAATAATTTTTTCATGCTTTTTTTCTTTCTCATCTCTTTACCCTCTCTATCATTTTGTGAAACACATAGTTTGAACAAACAAAAGAATATTCTGTTATTTTCCTTTTTCTAATTATATGTGCATTTTTTCCCAATTGCAAGAAATAAAAACATAGATTCTATTGCAAAACAAAAAAGTTTGTGATAAAATTAACATAGCGTGTGTAAAGGGATATTTATTCCTTAAACATTACAATCCCTTAGCGGATATGAGACAAACGTATCTCGTTTGTTTTAGGTTACAAACTATTCAAAATCTTAAGAAATGAAACGGAGGATATTTATTATGTCTAAAAAAGTAGTTTTAGCAGGCGCTTGCCGTACTGCAATTGGTACTATGGGTGGAGCTTTAAGCACAGTCCCTGCAACTGACTTAGGAGCAATTGTTATTAAAGAAGCTTTAAAAAGAGCTAACGTTCCAGCTGAAAAAGTAGATCATGTATACATGGGCTGTGTAATTCAGGCTGGTCTTGGTCAGAATGTTGCCCGTCAGGCAAGTATCAAAGCAGGTTTACCAATTGAAACTCCTGCTGTTACAGCAAACGTTGTTTGTGGTTCTGGTCTTAACTGTGTAAATATGGCAGCACAGATGATTATGGCTGGTGATGCAGATATTGTTGTTGCAGGTGGTATGGAAAATATGTCAAGTGCTCCATACGCTGCTATGCAGGGACGTTATGGATACAGAATGAACAATGCAACTTTAGTTGATACAATGGTGAATGATGCATTATGGGATGCATTCAATAACTACCACATGGGTATCACAGCAGAAAACGTTGCAGAACAATGGGGATTGACTCGCGAACAATTAGATGAATTTGCTGCATGGTCACAGCAGAAATGCGAAAAAGCTATGGCAGAAGGTAAATTCAAAGACGAAATCGTTCCTGTTGAAGTAAAAAAGAAAAAAGAAACAGTTATTGTTGATACAGATGAAGGTCCACGTCCTGGAACAACAAAAGAAAGCATTGCAAAATTACGTCCTGCATTCAAAAAAGATGGTATCGTAACTGCTGCTAATGCTTCAGGTATCAATGATGGTGCTGCTGCTATTGTTGTAATGAGCGAAGAAAAAGCAAAAGAATTAGGTGTAACTCCAATGGCTACATTCGTTGCCGGAGCACTTGGCGGTGTAGATCCTTCTATTATGGGTGTTGGTCCTGTTGCTTCTACTAAAAAAGTATTAGAAAAAACAGGCATGAACATTAATGATTTTGATTTAATTGAATCAAATGAAGCTTTTGCTGCTCAGTCATTAGCTGTACAAAAAGATTTAGGTTTCTCTAATGATGTATTAAATGTAAATGGTGGTGCTATTGCTCTTGGACATCCTGTTGGTGCTTCAGGATGCCGTATCCTTGTAACATTATTACATGAAATGCAGAAACGTGATGCAAAAACTGGTTTAGCTACACTTTGCATCGGTGGTGGAATGGGATGCTCTACTATCGTTAAGAGAGATTAATTTTATTTATATTGGAAGCAAGCCTTCAAGCACAAGCTTGCTTGTGTTTGCGCCATGCTCTAATTAGCATGGCGTACTACTATTATATTAGTTTTATTATGCAGTAGATTTTCAAAAATACATACTTAGAAAGGAATTATGAAGATGGAATTTATTACTTATGAGCAAAAAGAATTTGTAGGGATTATTACAATTAATCGTCCAAAGGCTTTAAATGCTTTAAACAGTACTGTATTGGATGAATTAAATGCAACTCTTGATTCTGTTGATATTAACACAACAAGATGTTTAATTCTTACAGGTGCAGGAGACAAATCTTTTGTTGCAGGTGCTGATATTGGAGAAATGAGCACATTAACAAAAGCAGAAGGAGAGGCATTTGGTAAAAAGGGTAATGATGTATTCCGCAAATTGGAAACGTTCCCTATCCCTGTTATTGCAGCTATTAATGGTTTTGCATTAGGCGGCGGATGTGAGATTTCCTTAAGTTGTGACATTAGAATTTGTTCAGACAATGCTGTATTTGGACAACCGGAAGTTGGTCTTGGTATTACACCTGGTTTTGGCGGCACACAAAGACTTGCAAGAGCAATTGGTGTAGGTATGGCAAAACAGATGATTTATACAGCAAGAAATATCAAAGCTGATGAAGCTTACAGAATTGGTCTTGTAAATGCTGTATACACGCAGGAAGAATTAATGCCTGCTGCTGAAAAACTTGCTGCTTCTATTGCTAAAAATGCTCCAATTGCAGTCCGCAATTGTAAAAAAGCAATCAATGATGGTTTACAGGTTGATATGGATCAGGCAATTGTAATTGAAGAAAAGTTATTTGGTGACTGCTTTGAAACAGAAGATCAAAAGGCTGGCATGGGTAACTTCCTTGAAAAAGATAAAGAAAAGAAACTAAAAGTGGTTCCTTTCCAAAATAAATAATTTAGGGTTTAACTGAATTTTCAGTTACTATATAATAAGCCATATTATGGCAAATAAATTAATTTTAGGAGGATTTAAAATGAAAGTAGGTATTATTGGTGCAGGTACTATGGGTTCTGGTATTGCTCAGGCATTCGCTCAGACAGAAGGATATGAAGTATGCTTATGTGATATCAATAATGAATTTGCTGCAAATGGAAAAAATAAAATTGCAAAAGGATTTGAAAAAAGAATTGCAAAAGGAAAAATGGAACAATCTGCTGCAGATGCTATCCTTGCAAAAATCACAACTGGTACAAAAGAAATCTGTACAGACTGTGATTTAGTAGTAGAAGCTGCTCTCGAAGTAATGGATGTGAAAAAACAGACATTCAAAGAGTTACAGGATATCTGTAAAAAAGATTGTATGTTTGCCACTAACACTTCTTCACTTTCTATTACTGAAATTGGTGCTGGTTTAGACAGACCTGTAATTGGTATGCATTTCTTCAACCCAGCTCCTGTTATGAAACTTGTTGAAGTTATCGCTGGTGAAAACACACCTGATGATATGGTTGAAAAAATCATTAAAATTTCTGAAGAAATTGGAAAAACTCCAGTTAAAGTAAACGAAGCTGCTGGTTTTGTTGTAAATAGAATTTTAATTCCAATGATTAATGAAGCTGTTGGAATCTATGCAGACGGTGTAGCTTCTGTTGAAGGTATCGATACAGCTATGAAACTTGGTGCCAATCATCCGATGGGACCTTTGGCTTTAGGTGATTTAGTTGGTCTTGATATCTGTTTGGCTATTATGGAAGTTCTTTATTCTGAAACAGGTGATCCTAAATACCGTCCACACCCATTGTTAAGAAAAATGGTACGTGCTGGTAAACTAGGTATGAAGACTGGTAAAGGCTTCTACGATTACAGCAAATAATACATTGTGTTAAATTTAGAATAAGTAGAAATAGTATACTACTACTATTCTACTTACTCTAGTATATTATATTAAATTATGGACATGAATACGTCCAAATAAAATATGGAGGAATTGGAAATGGATTTTTCTTTAAGTAAAAAACATGAAATGGCAAGAAATCTGTTCAAAGAATTTGCCGAAACAGAAGTAAAACCTTTCGCTCAGGAAACTGACGAAACAGAACATTTCCCTACCGAAATCGTTAAAAAAATGCAAAAATACGGTTTTATGGGAATTCCAGTAGAAAAAGAGTATGGCGGACAAGGCTGTGATGCTTTAACATACACTATGTGTGTAGAAGAACTTTCTAAAGTTTGTGGTACAACAGGTGTTATTGTTTCTGCTCATACTTCTCTATGTGCTGACCCTATTCAGACATATGGTACACCAGAACAGAAAGAAAAATTCTTAGTACCATTGGCAAAAGGTGAAAAATTAGGTGCTTTTGGTTTAACAGAGCCAGGTGCTGGTACAGATGCACAAGGTGTTCAGACAAAAGCTGTTTTAGATGGTGATGAATGGGTATTAAATGGTTCTAAATGCTTTATCACAAATGGTAAAGAAGCTGATATTTATATCATCATTGCTTATACAGATATCGTAGAAGACAAACGTGGAAGAAAACAGAAAAAATTCTCTGCATTTATCGTAGAAAAAGATACTCCTGGATTTACTTTTGGAACAAAAGAAAAGAAAATGGGTATCCGTGGTTCAGCTACATATGAGTTAATCTTCCAGGACTGCCGTATTCCTGCTGGCAACTTATTGGGTCAGCGTGGCAAAGGTTTCCCAATTGCTATGCATACTCTTGATGGTGGACGTATTGGTATCGCTGCTCAGGCACTTGGTATTGCAGAAGGTGCATTAGAAAGAACAATTGAATATACAAAAGAAAGAAAACAGTTCGGCCGTTCTATTGCACAACAGCAGAATACACAGTTCCAGCTTGCTGATATGGCCACAAAAGTGGAAGCTGCTAAAATGTTAGTTTACAAAGCTGCGATGAAAAAAGCTGAGTACATGAAAGATCACAAAACTTCCTACTCTGTTGAAGCCGCAATGGCAAAATTATTTGCTGCTGAAACTGCTATGGAAGTTACTACCAAAGCAGTTCAACTATTCGGTGGATATGGATACATCAGAGAATATGATGTTGAACGTATGATGCGTGATGCTAAGATTACAGAAATCTACGAAGGAACTTCAGAAGTTCAACGTATGGTTATTTCTGGAAGTTTATTAAAATAATAAAAAAAGTTAGGAGTGAAATACCGTGAAAATCGTTGTATGTATTAAACAGGTTCCAGATACAAAAGGCGGAGTAAAATTTAATCCGGACGGTACTTTGGATAGAGGTGCAATGCTTACTATTATGAATCCGGATGATAAAGCCGGTTTGGAAGCAGCACTTAGATTAAAAGATCAATATGGAGCAGAAGTTACTGTTCTTACAATGGGTCTTCCAAAAGCAGAAGAAGTTCTTCGTGAAGCTATGGCTATGGGTGCTGATAAAGGTATCCTTGTAACAGATAGAGTTTTAGGTGGTGCCGATACTTGGGCTACTTCTACTACTATTGCTGGTGCTTTAAGAAATATTGAGTATGATTTAATTATTACAGGACGTCAGGCTATCGATGGTGATACTGCTCAAGTAGGACCACAGATTTCTGAACATCTTAATATTCCTGTAATCTCATATGCTCAGGATATCAAAATTGATGGAGATTATGTCATTGTTCAACGTCAGTTTGAAGACAGATATCATGAATTAAAAGCTAAAATGCCATGTTTGGTTACAGCTCTTTCAGAGTTAAATGTTCCTCGTTATATGACACCAGGCGGAATTTTTGACGCTTATGATACTGAAATTACCGTATGGGGAAGAAATGATCTTAAAGATGTTGATGATTCAAATCTTGGATTAAAAGGTTCTCCTACTAAGATTGCAAAAGCTTCTGATAAAGTTAGAAAAGGTGCTGGTGAAAAAGTTGCTTTCGAAGATCCTGCAGAAGCAGTAAAATATCTTATGGGTAAATTAGAAGAGAAACATGTAATTTAAAAATATAAGGAAGAGTGGTGACAAGAATGAATTTAGAAGAATATAAAGGCGTATATGTCTTTGCTCAACAAGTTGATAATGAAATTAGCGGAATCGCATTCGAGTTACTTGGAAAAGCAAAAGACCTTGCAAGCGATTTAAATACAGATGTAACAGCAGTCTTAATTGGTTCTGGCATAAAAGGTTTAGCTGATCAATTAGCAGAATATGGTGCTGATAAGGTTATTGTTGTAGATGATCCTGAATTAAAAGAATACAGAACAGAGCCATATACACATGCGTTAGCTTCTGTTATTAACGAATATAAACCTGAAATTATGTTAGTTGGTGCTACTGCTATTGGTAGGGACTTAGGGCCTAGAGTTTCTGCCAGAGTTCAGACTGGTCTGACAGCTGACTGTACTGTACTTGAAATTGGTGATTTTCCAATCAATCCAATTCCAAACCAAGAACAAAAACACAATCAATTACTTATGACTCGTCCTGCATTTGGCGGTAATACAATCGCTACTATTGCCTGCCCTGATAACCGTCCACAGATGGCTACTGTACGTGCAGGTGTTATGCAGAAAATCACACCTATCAAGGGTGCAAAAGCTGAGGTAATTGAATTCAATCCAGGATTTACTCCTGATGATAAGTATGTTGAAATCCTTAACATCGTAAAAGAAGTAACTGACACTGTTGATATTATGGAAGCTAAGATTTTAGTATCCGGTGGACGTGGTGTTGGAAGTGCTGAAAACTTCAAGTTATTGGACGATTTAGCTGAAGTTGTTGGCGGAACTGTAAGCTGTTCCCGTGCGGTTGTAGATAATGGTTGGAAATCCAAAGAATTGCAAGTTGGACAAACAGGAAAAACCGTACGTCCTCAGGTATACTTCGCAATTGGTATCTCTGGTGCTATCCAGCATACAGCAGGTATGGAAGAGGCTGACATTATCATCGCTATTAATAAAGATGAAACAGCTCCAATCTTCGATGTTGCGGATTACGGCATTGTTGGCGATTTAAATAAGATTGTTCCTATGTTGACAGAACAATTAAAAGCCGCTGCTGCAAATAAATAGTTCGTGTATTTATATATCCTTTCTAGTAAAATCTTATAACAGATTTTTAGCAATAGAATTAGATACTATTCTTTATTTTATTCTATTGTTATTCTAGCTTAATATCATTGCTTCACTATCCGGAAATGGAGTAATTATATTATCTTAATAAATAATCATTCATTTAGAAGTATCATAACTGACTGATTTTGTTATGATACTTCTACTCTTTTGTATATCAATAAACATCTCTTTTTACTGTTTTGTGTATAATTTAATTATTTGAAACGTTCTATTTCCCT
>CAYRAV010000032.1:0-10196 GCA_964422365.1 uncultured Lachnospiraceae bacterium
ATATAAGACTGGCAACAGTTGGTGCCATCAAAAAAGAAAATTGCCATCCATATACCGGCAGCGACAATATGGGAAGAAAATGGACGCTTATTCATAATGGTACCATTTATTCTAGTAAGCTGCTCACGAAATATCTTTCACAGCAGTCAGGAGATACCGATTCTGAGCGTGTATTTCTTTATCTTCTTGATGAGATAAACAAGGCTGTTTCAGAAAAACAAGGAGGAAACCTGTCAGCAAAGGAAAGGTTTGAAATCATTGATAAACTTGTAGTTTCTCTTTCACCAAGAAATAAACTGAATTTGATGATTTTTGACGGGGAGGTGTTATATGTCCATAAAAATATGAAAGATACATTATATTTTAAACAGGACAGAAACAGTACACTGTTTTCCACATTACCTCTTGATGATGGGGAATGGAAGCCGTATCCTATGGCACAGCTTTGTGCATTTGAAAACGGTAAAAAAGTATTTGAGGGTACAAAGCACAACGGAGTGTTTGTTCCTAATTTGGAATATATTAATGCATTGGCAGCAATGAATATTTAAGAACGGTTAAGAAAATAACTTGATAAGATGGTGAGCGATAAATTTGTATAAGCTGGGCGAAGAAACAAAACGTACTGGAATGATGGCTGTGCAGATTTAGATAAAGTCAGATTACCAAAGTTATGTTTGAAGCGTTTCTTAGGTCGGAGGAATTATCATGTCTAAAATATATACAAGCATCATTGATCTTATTGGTGGTACACCATTATTGGAACTTAAAAATTTTGAACAGGAAAATAAGCTGAATGTAAAAATTATAGCAAAACTGGAATTTATGAATCCAGCAGGATCTGTAAAAGACAGAGTTGCAAAGGCTATGGTAGAAGAAGCAGCGGCACAGGGATTTATCAAAAAAGATTCAACAATTATTGAACCGACTTCAGGAAATACTGGTATCGGTCTTGCATCTGTGGCAGCAGCAAAGGGCTATAGGGTAATTATTGTTATGCCCGATTCCATGAGTGTGGAAAGACAAAATCTTTTACAGGCATATGGAGCAGAACTTGTACTGACAGATGGAGAAAGGGGAATGAAAGGAGCAATTGAAAAAGCAATAGAACTTGCAAAGGAGATTCCCGGAAGTTTTATTCCAAGTCAGTTTACCAATCCTGCAAATCCGTCTTATCACAGAGCAGTAACAGGACCTGAGATATGGAAGGATATGGAGGGAAAAGTTGATGTATTTGTAGCGGGAGTAGGAACAGGTGGTACCATTTCGGGAGTTGGAGAATATCTTAAATCACAAAATCCTGATATAGAAATAGTTGCGGTTGAGCCAGCAGATTCACCGGTTCTGACAGAAGGCACAGCAGGACTTCATAAAATTCAGGGAATAGGTCCCGGTTTTATACCTGATATATTAAATACAGAGATATTTGACAGAGTGATTACAGTTACCAATGAGAATGCCTATAAGGTAACAAAGGAGATTGCCAGATGTGAAGGCTTTTTGGCGGGTATTTCTTCAGGAGCAGCATTATGGGCAGCAGCACAGCTTGGGAAAAATAGGGAATATGAAGGAAAAAATATTGTGGTATTATTGCCGGATACGGGAGAACGGTATATTTCTACAGGTGTTTTTGAAAATTGAAAAAGCAGTGATTGGCTTTAAAAATGGAATAGTTATATGGAGTGAAGATGGCAGAACAGCTGTATTCTTTACTCCTTTTGTTATTTTATACTTTATTTTTTGAAATATATGGTGTATAATTGGGAACAGTCAGAATGATTCTAAATCTATTATTCAGAAAATATCGTAACTATTAAAATATCTATGAAAATCTAAAAAAGCCCACAAAGTGAAGGAGAAAATCGAATGAAACAGTATGATACGATAACGGTCTATGATACAATGACTGTTGCAGAATTAAAAACATTAGCAAAAGAGATAGGGGTTAAACTTGTCTCAGGAATGAAAAAACAGGATATTATTGATGCATTAAAAGCAGTGGAACAAAATGGACAGACAGTAAGGGAAGAGAAAAAATCTGAAATAAAAAAATCCGAATTAAAATATGAGAATCAAAAAATAGAATCAAGATATGATACAACAAAGAAGGAAGCATCGGAAAAGAAAGAGGCAAGAAAATTTGTATCAGTATCAGATGACAGGAAACATCCTTTGGCTTCAGACAAACAGAACATACAAAAACATAAAATAGAAGTGCAACAGCAAAATATAGAACATAATACAGAAAACAGAGGAAGAAATGAACATAATGATTCCCATAAAGACAGAAATAACCAGCGGCAGAATAATAATGGAAATGACGGAAAAGATAATACATTAGAAATGCAGCAGTTAGATAGTGGAGAAACAAAAACAGGTATTTTAGAGGTATTGCAGGATGGATATGGGTTCATTCGCTGTGACAATTTCCTTCCGGGAGAAAACGATGTATATGTTTCACCGGCACAAATCAGGCGTTTTAACTTAAAGACAGGTGATATTGTAGAAGGGAATACAAGAATTAGAAATCAGAATGAGAAATTTAGTGCACTTTTGTATGTAAATTCGGTCAATGGTTTTAAACCTGCTGAAGCACAGAAAAGAAAAAAATTTGAAGATCTGACACCAATTTTTCCAAATAAGAGAATTCATTTAGAAACAAATAATTCCAGTGTGGGAATGAGAATGGTAGATTTGATTTCACCAATTGGATGTGGACAGAGAGGGATGATAGTATCCCCTCCAAAAGCAGGTAAAACAACCTTATTAAAACAGATTGCAAAGGCAATTACCAAAACTCATCCGGATATGTATCTGATTATTTTACTGATTGATGAACGGCCGGAGGAGGTAACAGATATTAAGGAATCAATAGAGGGAAAAAATGTAGAGGTGATTTATTCAACCTTTGATGAGCTGCCTGAAAACCATAAACGTGTATCAGAAATGGTAATTGAACGTGGAAGAAGATTAGTAGAACACAAACGGGATGTGATAATTTTATTAGACAGTATTACACGTCTTGCAAGGGCTTACAACCTTACAGTACAGGCAAGCGGAAGAACTTTATCCGGTGGACTTGATCCGGCAGCTCTTCATATGCCAAAGAAATTTTTTGGGGCAGCCAGAAATATGCGTGAGGGCGGCAGCTTAACAATTTTAGCGACAGCATTGGTAGAGACAGGAAGCCGGATGGATGATGTGGTATTTGAAGAGTTTAAAGGGACTGGTAATATGGAAGTAGTTCTTGATAGAAGTTTATCTGAAAAGAGAATTTTTCCAGCTATAGATTTGTTAAAATCCAGCACAAGAAGAGACGATCTGCTATTAAATCCAGAGGAAAAAGAAGTGATTGAGAAAATTCGGAAAGCATTAAACAGCATGCGTTCAGAAGATGCATTAGAGCACATTATAGAAATGTTTAAGAAGACAAAAAATAATAAGGAATTTATTGAGTATATGAAGAAAACAAAACTGTAGAGTGTACTTGAAAATTCATTGTCTTAATCTGCACACCCGCTTCGTGTATCCATCCGGGCATACCAAAATCCATGCCCATTCAGGCTGGCAGACTTTGTCTGATAAGGTACAGATATTTGTTTTAAATTCATTTTATGCAAGCCTGCTGCATCTTATGGATTCGGGACAAAATCTCCTGCAAATTGTGAGGCACATCTTGTAACAAGTAATTTTCAAACATGCATTACAGTAGATAAATTATTATTATGAAATATAAGGAAAAGAGGTAGGATATTGAAAGATATAGAACTTGCTATTTTAAATTATGAAAATCAGTTGCTCGAAAATCGAAAACAATTAAATGATTTGATTTGTGAGTGCAGCAAGGAATCAGGGAATCATCAATTGATACAAGATAAAGTCAATTATTTTCAAAAAGAAATTGATTATATGATTAGTCAATTATATCTTCTGAAAACGGACCTGCAGAAACGTTCCGATGAACAGAAAACATTATGTGAAACTCAAATGCCACAATCAATAAGTCCGGTTCTGCAGAATGAGATAACGCAGGAATCAAAAGAAATGCCGCAATTTGAGAATACTATGTCAAAATCAAAAGAAATACCACCATTTGAGAATACTATGTCAAAATCATATGAAATACCACAAGTTCAGAATACTATGCCCAAGTCAAATGGAATGTCAGAAGTTCAGAATAATGAACAAAAGGCAAAAGAAAATGTATTACAGAAGATAGTCCAAAAGAAAGATTTAGAAAATGTGATTGGGCAGTCTTGGATGGGGATTTTTGCTTCTATTTTGATTTTTATCAGTTTAATTTTGTTTGCAACCCTCTTAGTGCCATTCCTGACAGATCCTATCAAAATGGCAGCAATGTATATGGTAAGTGTGGGATTTACTGTATTTGGATTGATTAAGTTAAAGCAGCAAAATAATAAGACATATTTGGCAATCAGCAGTTGTGGTATAGGAGCCATTTACATTTCACTGCTTTTGAGTCATCTTTATTTTAAAGCAATTGGATATCTGCCCCTTTATGTTTTCATTTTGATATGGGCAGCATTTGTATGCTATTTATCTAAGCTGAGAGATAAAGTGTTTCAAATAATAGGGCAGGTTGGTATTAGCATTGCATTGTTGTTTGGATGTATTTTATGTACACAGGCACAGGATGCCATGAAATTGTTTATGTTAAGCCTGTTTTTCGTTCTGACGGCTTCTGTTTTTTATATAAGCAGTTTTAGTAAGCAATTTAATAAAAATAGGATTAATTACATCTTTAACTGCCTTAATGTAGTTCAGTTGTGGAGTTGCTTTTCCCTAATGGCAGACATAGAGAAATTCACAATTTTAGCAGGCGTGGTTATTGTGGTGTTTTTAATCATACAATTTTATTTCTTCCTTATTTCAGAAATGAAAGAAAATGGTGTTAGTTTTAGTATTTTTACTGTTATTAATGTTACATTACTGCTGGCTCTTATCTTTGGCATGATAGAATCGGAGGATATTTGTGCGGGGATTTCTGTTATAGTTGGCTGTATTTTGTTGGTAATAATAGATAGGAAATACAATGAGAAAAGCAGTGTGGGAAAAAATATATTGGAAATTTATAGTATGCTGGGTTTAGCGATATCAGTAAGTATGATATCTGTTATTGAAGAACCTGTTGCTTTTGCTATTCTTATGTTCCCATTCTTGTGGTTGGGATATTTTAGGAAAGATAGAAACTATAAATATGGAAGTCTGCTGATGTTTGGTGCATATTGTTTCTTGAATACAATGACGATACCATATTTTTGCGTGGGATTGATGTATTTGGCTTTTTTGGCATATTTCATATATACAAAAAAGGAACAGTATACAGAAACATTTAAGATTATTTCTTATCTTGCAGCACTTTTATTTCTTTATCATGAATTGTTCTATATTACAGGAAAGACAGATGCAGATATTGGGATGACCACAGCACGTGTTGTTGTTGGTATTTTGAATGTGATTGCAATGAAGAGTATCTTTGTAAAGAATTTTCAAACACTGCAAGAGGAAAAAATTAGTGTGGTTGTCACATATATTATGAATGCGAGATTTATGTTGTTGAGTTTATCCTCCATTATGGAAGTGGACAACGAAATCTGCCATTGTATTCTTATTTTGCAGGCGGTTTTGCTTTTTGTAGCGAATTCTAAAAATTTACTTGCCAAACAGAACAGTTTTGTTTCCGGAATTTACATAGGAATAAAATTTACAGTTTTATTAGTTACTATTTTAAGTTCTTTTGCTGCTGCCAATTATGTGATTAGTATTTCCGCATTTTTATTTGCAATTGCCAGCATCGTATTTGGATTTGGATTTCGGTTAAAGGCATTTCGAATCTATGGGTTGATTCTTTCTATGTTGAGTGTAGTAAAATTGATTATGATTGATATTCGTTATGATAATACATTAGCTCATGCGTTAAGCTTTTTCCTTTGCGGAATTTTATGCTTTACGATTAGTATGATTTATAATGTAATTGACAAAAAGATGAACGGAACAAAGAGTATTTAAATAAAGGAGCTATGAAATACATAGAAAAATCAAGAACATAAATACAATATGTCAAGCTGTTTACGAAGTGGTACTGGCAATGCTGCCAAACCACTTCGTATGTCATTAGGCACTTTGATGCTTCGAACAAAGTTCCGTCAGCAGGGAACTTATTTTTCCTTTATTTCCTTATTTATAATATACGGGCTGAAAAATCTGTTCAGTTTATTCACCTATCCAATCCCCAATTTCAAAAAAATACCTGACGTTCTTGCCAAATACTTGACGTTTCTGCCAGATGCCTTGTTTTCTGATAAAAATTTGTTATAAATGAGAATGGAAGAAATTTTGTGGCAAGGAGGTTGACAGTATATGTTAAAATGGGAAATAATGAACAAGCAGAATAGTTTGTCTTTTTGTCATATCTTCATATAGAATCATTAAAAACAGGACCGTTGGATGCGGGCTTTCATGCCCTGTTGTCTAGTGGTCATTTTTGCGTTTTTATGACAGATAAGAATATAGGACTATTTGCCTGTACTTAAAAAAATTAAATTGGAGGAATTGACTATTATGAGCAGCATTTTTGTGGGAAAAAGAAAGTTAAAGCGCAGCTTAGGTCTGTTACTTGTGGCAGTCATGGTATTCAGTACACTGTCGTATGGAGGAGTGGCTGTATGCGCATCAGAGAATTCAGATGCAGCAGAAGAGATCTTTCGTACATTCGGTGAAGGAGAAACCCTCAACTATACACTGTCTGATAGTGATAGCGATGGCAGTTATGATAGGATTGTTATTGGTGGTACAGGACGGATGCCCGATTGGTCATTTGAGAGCAGTTTGCCATGGTATAAATATAAAGAAACCTTAAAAACCGTTGAAATAGGCGGGGGTATTATACATATAGGGAGCAGGGCTTTTAGTGGTTTTTACTCTATTGAGAATCTGACAATTTCAGAGGGGGTTTCTTCCATCGGTGAATTGGCTTTTGGCAGCTGCTCGGGTATTACTACAGTAAAGCTGCCTGTGACAATCGATAGACTGGAGGAGCGTGCTTTTAGTTTTTGTACTTCTCTTAGCATCCAGTATCCGGATCATGCTATCTTAACAGGAACTAGTAGCGCTGCATCGCTTTTTTTAGTGCTAAGTGCGGAGGCATATAATTGCGGGGAGGAGGAATATCAATATCAAGGCAATGGCATCCATACTAAATATTGTAATCGTTTTAGCAGAACGATTGGCGAATCAGAGACATGTATACAGGATGTAAATCATGTGTGTGTTGTCTGTGGTACACAAAGTACGAATGATTCCATAGAGCAGGACACTGCACCTCTGGTCGTTAATCATGCAACAGGAGAAGCCCAAAGTACATTTGCTATAGGTGAAACATTCCATATAAAAGGTTCCAAAAAGGCTTCTGCCATTCAGCGGGCGGAGGTCTGGTATAATGGTAATCAAATCAGCAGCAAAGAGGTATCTAAATCAGACAATGGTGTTGAATATGATATTTCCATTAACACCAGAGACTTAAATCTGGCCAAAGCCGATTTGAACCAGCCCATTCGACTTATTGTGCGTTTTGTATGCAGTAATATGGCAGAGGAGGAAGTTGAGGTTGAGACTAAAGTTACTGCTGAAGCAGTGATTGAAAAGGACGGAAGCGTGAAATACCTGGCGAAATTAAAGGAAGCATTTGAACAAAACAGCGGGGATGGCGATATCACATTATTGAGTGATGTTGATGCGGAAGGTACCTTTGGAGCCATATATTTTATCTGGGCATCCAGAACATATTCGCTTGATCTGAATCATCATAATATCCGAATTACGCAGGGCGATGCAGTATTTAACTTTGGCCAAAACACGCAGCTTACCATCAAAGGGGAAGGGAAAATTGAGTTTTATGCAGATTCTGGGGAAATATTTTATCTACAGGGCAACAGTACAACCCTTAATATTGAAGGAGGGGAATTTTTATCAAATTGCTCAATCATTTCAAGCAACTACAAAAATAATGTAAATATCTCGGGAGGCACGTTCACATCCACTTACACATATCTGTTTCATAATGCGGCCAATTCAGGTAATTGGACTTGTTTGAAGGACATGCCTGCATCGGGATACTTCTTTGTGGATGAGCAGGATGCTGTCATTGAAGTAGGGGAACAAACCATCATGTATGTTGAGAATGTTGGAAATAAGGTAACAGTGAGAAAAGCGGACTTTGAACGGGATGCTGTTGTGAAGCTCTCCTACAGTGAGGATATCTACAATGGTGCCAGTATTACACCTCCTGTCCAGAAGGTTTCCATCGGTGGTGTAAAACTTACCGAAGGAACGGATTATACAGTAAGTTACTTAGATAACATTGAAGCAGGTGATGCTGCAGTAATGGTCAATGGCATGGGAAATTATTCCGGAAGCAAAAAGGTGAACTTTACAATTATAAAGGCAACGCTGCAAGCTAGCGGTACAGGAACCGCAACCGGCATATATGGAGCAAAGCTGTCCGAACTGGCAATTGGAGGTTTGTCTGTTAAAGATCTGTGGGGACAGAATGTTATAGGTACTTGGAGGATTAGTGATGATACAATTCCAAGTGCAGGGGATACCGGACCATATACAGCTGTTTTTATTCCTGATAATGGAGGGAACAATTACAACCCGCTGACAGCGGAAGTAACGCTGGCAATCAGCAAGGCAGACGGAATATTGACAATTCCTGTAACGACGGTTGAGAGAATCTTCAGCAATACAGGATTTTCTCTGAATTGCAGCACCAATGGGGACGGGAAAATTTCCTATGTTTCTGATAACGAAAGTGTGGCTGTGGTTTCGGCGGATGGGACAGTGACAATAAAAGGTGTGGGGACTGCCACAATCACGGTTTCCCTTGCAGAGGGAGTGAATTACACCAGTGATGAGGAACAGTTGGTCACAGTCAACGTGGTAAAAGCAATTGCACCGGATATCAGCTCGGAGACAAGAAAATATATTTATACCACTGGTTCAAACGGGCCTGTTGAGATTAACATAGCAGATAAACTCCCAGAGAATGTTGGAGAGACGAAATACACCTTAGCAGCCACAGATCCGAATGGCATCCTATCTGATATATCTGTGGATTCGAGTGGGGTTCTTACCTATACTGTGGAAGAAAATAAAGTGGCCGGAAACACCGCAGCCATTACGGTGACGGTAGAGATGGCAAATTATGAGAATGTCATATTTACTGTAAATATTGGAATTTCAGATAAAATCGATGTCGAATTGCAGGCTGGCAGCAGTGTATCCATAAACGGCAGTAACAGCCTTATCTATGGACAGACGCTTTCAACGCTTACATGGAATCCTGCTGTTTTTGTAGATCAGGAAACAAAAGAGAATGTGGAAGGTAATCTTGCATGGAAAGAGGGTTCCAATATGCCGGATGTGGGAACCATATCAGCAGAATGGATTTTCACACCGACTGACTATGAGAAATATGCAGAACGGAAGGGAACAGTACCAATCACAGTGGCGAAAGCGACACCGGAAATAGAAGTGCCTGTGGCGGATGCTGTTACCTATAATCCGTCGGGAACGCTGGGCAATGTCAGGTTAAACGGCGGGAGTGCCACATGCACAGTAGGTGGCAGCACGGTATCTGTAGAGGGAGCTTGGAGCTGGAAGGATGCTTTGGCTGTCCCGGCAGTGGGCAACAGTGGCTATACTGCTATATTTACACCAGAGGACACTACCAGATATAATATCGTGGAGTGTACTGTAACTGTGACAGTAGAAAAGGCAGTGCCACATATTGTTGAACTGCCAAAAGCAGCGGATATCATCTACGGGGATTCGCTTGGCGATTCTATTCTGACAGGCGGTACGGTATGGTACAGTGATTTGGACAACGCTGAGGTTGTGGGCAGCTTTGCGTGGAAGGATGGCATGATAAAGCCTGATGTATCAGACAGCCAGAGTACAAAGTACATTGTGGTATTCACTCCTTTGGACGAGACAAATTACAGCAGTGTGGAAACGGAGATTGTGCTGATGGTAGAACAGACGGAGCAGCCGAAACGGCCAGGACGGCCAGTGGGCAGTCTGGTGCCGCCAGTAGCAACACCGACACCAGACATTCCAACAGTAGCAACACCGACACCAGACATTCCAACAGTAGCAACACCGACACCAGACAT
>CAYRAV010000032.1:10296-32180 GCA_964422365.1 uncultured Lachnospiraceae bacterium
AGCAACACCGACACCAGACATTCCAACAGCAGTAACACCGACACCAGATATTCCAACAGCAGTAACACTGGCACCAGATATTCCAACAGCAGTAACACCGACACCAGATATTCCTTCAGCAGTGCCGCCGACACCGGATATTCCAACGGCAGTAACACCGACACCAGATATTCCAACAGCAGCAACACCAACACCAGACACACCAAATCAGCCGACCACTACTCCGTCTGTGGCGGTATCAAAAGCACAACAGGCTAAGAATGTGTTAGCCATAAATGCAGGGTTAAAAGCCAGTCAGACTGGAAATAAAATCACGATAGCATGGGGCAGGGTAAATGGTGCAGATGGTTATGATGTTTATGTGCAGTATTGTGGAAAGAAATTTACCACTAAATCAATCAATTCTGTAAACAGCGGGAACATGACAAAACTCACGGTGAAAAAGGTTAATGGCAAGAAGTTAAATCTGAAAAAGAATTATCGAATTTATGTGCTTGCCTATAAACGGGTAGATGGAAAGAAAGTAATTCTTGGCAAGAGCATCACCGCCCATATTGCTGGAAGAAAGAAAACAAAATATACTAATGTCAAGGCAGTGGAGGTAAAGAAGAGCGCTTATAGTTTGAAAAAAGGTGAAACAGCAGCAATCAAAGCAAGTACTGTACTGGTCAGCAGGAACAAAAGGCAGCTTTCTGATGCACACGCAAAGGAGTTCCGCTATGCAACCAGTGACAAGAAAGTAGCAGCCGTAACAGCAAAAGGCAAGATCAAGGCAGTAGGAAAAGGAAGCTGTATCATTTATGTCTATGCAAGAAATGGATATGCGAAGAAAGTAAAAGTCGAAGTGAAGTAAGAGGAAAACTATCAGGAAAAAAATAATGATTGCTTTTTCTCCGTCTCTATGATATAATGAAAAAGCTGTTTATTGACGAATAATACAGATCGGTTGGAACCGATCGAGAATGTGAACGAGGTGAAAATGATGAGAGAAGGAATCCATCCTAACTATTATCAAGCAAAGGTAACTTGCAACTGTGGAAATGAATTCGTAGTAGGTTCTACAAAAGAAGAGATTCATGTGGAAATCTGTTCAAAATGTCATTCTTTCTATACAGGACAGCAGAAAGCAGTTACAGCACGTGGTGCAATTGATAAGTTCAACCGTAGATATGGTTTAACAAAATAATGAAGAATAAACTTTAGGGTTTTATACTGAGACGGTCACGACGTTCAGTTCATATATTTGACTGGATTTTGTGACCGTTTGCAGTATGCCCGGCTGTAATGGATATAATAGAAAACACAATAGAGAAAGTGGTGAATATATGAGACCATCAGGAATTGGAGGACAGGCGGTTATTGAAGGCGTAATGATGAAGAATAAGAATCATTATGCGGTGGCAGTAAGGAAACCGAATGATGAAATTGTAATTGAAAATAGTGAATATCACAGCATTGCTGATAAAAATAAATTTTTCAGACTGCCTATTATAAGAGGGATGGTTGCCTTTATTGATTCTATGTCTTTGGGAATGAAAACGCTGGGGTATTCTGCCAGCTTTTATGAAGAAGAGGATGAAGCAGAACCTAGTAAGATGGAAAAGGCAATGGGAAAAGTTTTTAAGGAGAAAGCAGAATCAGTGGTTATGGGAATTACGGTAGTGATTGCTATGATTTTAGCAATTGGAATTTTTATGATACTGCCGTGGTTTTTAGCAGATTTACTAAGGAAACAGATTAATAATGAAATTCTGCAGGCATTGATTGAAGGTGCAATCAGATTAGTCATCTTTATTTTGTATGTAAGTGCAATTTCCATGATGCAGGACATTAAGCGGGTGTATATGTATCATGGTGCAGAGCACAAAACCATCAATTGTGTGGAAAACGGACTGCCTCTTACAGTAGAAAATGTAAGAAAGCAGTCTAGACAGCATAAACGATGTGGAACCAGTTTTATGTTGTATGTAATGCTGATTAGTATTTTGCTATTTATGTGTATCAGAGTAGATCAGCCAGTCTTAAGGGTAGTGCTTAGAATTTTACTTGTACCTGTTATTGCCGGAATATCGTATGAATTTATCAAATTAGCAGGCAGAAGCAATTCAAAAATCATGGGTATATTAAGCAGACCAGGGATGTGGCTGCAGGGTCTGACAACAAAAGAGCCTGATGATACCATGATAGAGGTTGCTATTGCATCTGTAGAAGCTGTATTTGACTGGAAAGCCTTTTTAGAAGGAGCAGATAATGAATTTGCAGCCGCCAAAGCAAGAGTAAATGCTAATGGAGGCGGGCCTGTACGCCCTGTCCCGGTAAAAAGGGCACAAGGCAGAGTGAACCGCAGAAGCGGTTTCTATGAAAAGCGTGAGAAAGAAAGACAGGAAAGAGAAAAGAGAATAGAGGCTAAGTTACAGAATCAAAAGGAAGTTCCTGTAAATGAAAAGAAAGAAGCTAAGGGAAAAGCCGCCAAATCACAGGAGGCAGGAAAGGTAGCAGTTGTCAAAAAAGCCACATCAAAAAGACGTCCGGTGACTGCTGTTGAAGAAATTAGAAGAAAAGACAGCATTTTAGATTATGATGAGGAAGATGATGATATCCTAAGAGCATTGGATAAATTTGTAACAGATAATGAGAAAAAAGAGGAAGAATAATTCATAAGGGCAGCTGTTAGAAAGGAAGAAAAAATGGATTTACAAGAGTTATTAGAACAGGGAGAAGAAATCCTCAAAACAGCCGGGGTAGAAGAAGCAGCCTTAGATGCATGGTACTTGATGGAGTATATTTGTAATATAGATAAAGTCTATTACCTGTTACATAAGAAAGAAGATGTAGAAATACAAAAAATAAATGCTTATATGTCTGTTATTCAAAAACGTGCAAAGAGGATACCTTTGCAGTATATTACAAATAGACAGGAATTTATGGGATATTCTTTTTATGTAAATGAACATGTACTTATACCAAGACAGGATACAGAGATTTTAGTGGAACGCGTTTTAGCAGATTTAAAGGCAGAACAGGACGAAAAATCCATATTAGATGTTTGTACTGGTTCGGGCTGTATTGTGATTAGCCTGGCAAAAGAGATACCATTAAAAAAGGCAGCAGCAGTAGACATTTCTAAAGAAGCACTGGAGACAGCCAAAAGAAATTGTAAGCAGCTGGAGGTTTCAATAGAATTAAAACAAAGTGATTTATTCGAAACAGTTACAGGTAAGTATGATGTGATTGTTTCTAATCCGCCTTATATCAGGAGTGAAGAGATTGATACTCTTATGCCGGAGGTAAAGTACCATGAACCTGTGCTGGCATTAGATGGCAGAGAAGATGGATTGTATTTTTATAGGAAAATTATTAGTGAGAGTACGGAACACTTCAATAATGGAGGCAGATTGTATTTTGAAATCGGCTGTAACCAGGGAGATGAGGTAAAGCAGTTAATGGAAGATGCAGGATTTCATCATGTGAAGATAGAAAAGGATTTGGCAGGATTAGACCGTATTGTATATGGAATGTGGTCATTGCCATAAAATATGTGAATGATGGCAGAATAGTAACACATATAAGTATGATGCTCTGCAGATATAGAGGTAGAAAAGTGATATAGGAGGAAAATATAATGTTTGATATGCTAGAAGATATTGTAAAAAAACATGAGGAAATTTTAAACATGCTGAATGAGCCGGGTGTTGCTGCTAATCAGGAACAATATCGTAAATTAATGAAGGAACAAGCGGATTTGTCTCCAATTGTGGACAAATTCAAAGAGTATAAAGAATGTAAAGAAGGTATTCAGGACAGTCTGGCAATGTTAGATGAAGAAAGTGATGCGGAAATGCGTGAACTTGCCAAAGAGGAATTAAATGATTGCAAGGAACGTTTAGAAGAGGTAGAGCATGATTTGAAAATCCTGTTACTGCCAAAAGATCCAAATGATGAAAAGAATGTTATTGTAGAAATCCGCGGTGGTGCAGGCGGAGATGAAGCTGCATTGTTTGCTGCAGAATTATTCCGTATGTATTCCCGCTATGCAGAACGCAATCGGTGGAAGATAGATATGATGAGTGTCAATGAAAATGGAATTGGCGGTTTCAAAGAGGTTGTATTTATGATTGATGGAGCTGGAGCGTATTCCAAATTAAAATATGAAAGTGGTGTACATCGTGTACAACGTATCCCGGTAACAGAATCAGGCGGTCGTATCCATACATCAACATCCACTGTAGCCATTATGCCGGAAGCAGAGGAAGTGGATATTGAAATTGATATGAATGACTGTAAATTTGATGTATTCCGTGCATCTGGAAATGGTGGACAGTGTGTCAACACAACGGACTCGGCAGTACGTCTGACACATATTCCAACAGGAATCGTAATCTCCTGCCAGGATGAAAAATCGCAGTTAAAAAATAAAGATAAGGCGTTAAAAGTGCTCCGTTCCCGGTTATATGACTTAAAGCAGCAGGAAGCACACGATGCCGAGGCAGAGGCGAGAAGAAGCCAAGTAGGAACAGGCGACCGCTCTGAAAAGATTAGAACATATAACTTCCCACAGGGACGGGTGACAGATCATAGAATTAAATTTACTTCCCATAGACTGAATGAAATTTTAGATGGGGATTTGTATGAAGTAATTGATAATCTGATTGCGGCGGACCAGGCGATACGCTTAAGCCGCTTAAATGAAGAGGGCTAGAGCGTGTTTTCAAATTCATTGCTCTAATCTGCATGCCCCGCTTTGCGTACCCATTCGGGCATACCGCAATCCATGCCCATCCAGGTATCCCGCAACTCATGCCCTTTCGGGCTGGCGGACTTCGTCCGATATGGTATGGATATTTGCCCCAAATTCATTCAATGTAGTCCGCTGTACCTCATGAATTTGGAACAAATCCCCCACAAATTGTAACACACATCTTGTAACAAGCAATTTTCAAACATGCTCTAGAATCCTTGAGTTTATGGGCTTTTGGGAAAATCAGGGATTATTGAGAATTGAATAATTTGATAAAAAATCGGATTGGTTTTGTAAAAATCAGTCTGATTTTTTATTTTTTGTTATGAAACAAATTTTAATGGGTTTGTGTTGTTTATTTTCTTCTGTTATAATGTGCTTAAACGTGCTTAAGATTCTGTAAGAAAATAACAGACACAGATATAAAAAGGAGAGAGATGGATATGAACTTTGATTTTGGAAAAAAGATAATATATGATTTTATCAAAGAACAGCAAATGAAATTAGGGTTTGAGCAGGAAACAATACGGCTATATATTCCGATACAGTCTTTCAAACATATCTTGAATTTGCAAAAGGATAGTTCTAAGGAAGAGCAGAAGCGGCAGATTGGCAGTTTTCGTGCAGAACTTGAGAAGACATTGGGCGCTGTTAAAATTACAGGAAAAGAAGAACGAATTTGTATTGCTATATCACCAGAGGGAAGCCGCTATGTGCATGAGAATATAGAGGAAAATCGATTTTTGGCAGATTTGATTGCATTATTTCGAAAGCATCATATCACAATTGATCAGGTAAGAGACATATTTGAAACATATTCCCATGAGTATGTCTGTTTCAAACAAGAGGGGGAGGAGTTTGACTATCTGTTGTATTTCAAAAATAAGGAGATAGACGAATATTATTATTGTGTAAAATTTGAGGAAGGACATGCAAGTTATCATAGATTTTTGGAGGGAGATATACGAGACATGTTTGGAGAAATCATATAATTTATAGAGGTAAGAGGGAAAATAACCTGTGGTTTGATTTTAGCAGGCAGCAGCAAGGATGTGTTTGGAAAAGTCACAGAAAATTCATAAATTAATCAAAGAAAGTTAATAAATATGTAATAAAATAGAAATGGAATCTAGCTGGCATAACTTATGCCAGATTGTTTGTGGGAATATAGAAACAGGTAAATGAAAAAATAATATAAAGGGGAGGCCGCAAAATGGCACAAACGGTGTTTAATCGGGTAGAAAAGAAGTTTCTGTTAAATCAGGAGCAATTTGAGGCAATCTGGAAGGAACTTATGGAGCATATGCAGGTAGATATCTATGGAGGACATACAATCTGCAATTTGTATTATGATACTCCAACAGATGAACTAATACGAAATTCAATTGAAAAACCGGTTTATAAAGAAAAATTAAGACTGAGAAGTTATGGCATACCTAATGGAGATTCGGAGGTATTTTTAGAAATTAAGAAAAAATATAATGGAATTGTAAACAAAAGAAGAATAGTACTAGGTTTACAAGAAGCATATGCTTATCTGAATGAACACAAAAGGCCAAAAAAAGAATCACAAATTTTAAATGAAATGGATTATTTTTTATCACGTTATGATCTTTATCCTAAAGTGTATTTAGCTTATGAAAGAGTAGCACTATTTGGAAAAGAAGACAATGAGTTTCGGGTGACTTTTGATACGAATATTCGAAGCAGAACAGAAAATTTAAGGTTAGAAGCAGGAACAGACGGCGAATACATATTAGAACTGGGAAACCACATTATGGAAGTAAAAATTACAAATTCTACACCCCTATGGTTTGCAAAGCTGCTCTCTAAATATGAATTGGTTAGCAGCTCGTTTTCAAAATATGGGACATTTTATAAAAAACAAGTAAAAGAAACGATGAAAAGGAATGCGATGATTAGAGGAATAAGGGGAATGGAACAGCATATGGCACAAGAAAAAAGCAGTTTAACTTATATTATGGCATAAAGCGGGGCATGTAGATGATAACAGTGAATTTTCAAACATGCGCCAGAGCATGCTGTGAGGGAGCGGAACCTTCACAGCATGTTGTGTAGTTTGACGAAAAATTATGATGTGACAAAGAGAAAGGAAGTATTGCCGAGTGTAGACAGCAGAAGTATAAAAAATGGAGGAAAGCCTATGTTTCAATCAATTATAAATACACAAGGTGTCACAACAGTGCAGGGGCTGCTTTGTTTGGCAGCTGCGTTTATTTTAGGAATTATCATTTCTATTACATACATAAAAACAGGGGAATATTCTAGAAATTTTGCAAGGACATTAGTAGTAATGCCTGTTTTAATTAGCATGGTTATGATACTGGTAAATGGAAATTTAGGAACATCAGTTGCAGTGCTTGGGGCATTTAGTTTGGTGCGTTTCCGCAGTATGCAGGGAACATCAAGAGATATTTCTTATGTTTTATTTTCAATGACAGTTGGTATTGGTACAAGTCTGGGATATTTGACATTTGCAGCGGTATTTACGGTTTTGGTTTGTGCCATTCATATCGGATTACAGAGGATAGAATTTGCAGAAAAGAAAACAGAGGAAAGGGAACTTAGGATTACGATACCGGAAAATTTAGATTATGAAGGGATTTTTGATGATATTTTTCGAAAATATTTTGAAAAATGCCAATTGGTCAGGGTAAAAACTTCAAATTTGGGAAGCATGTATGAATTATTGTATCATGTGGAAATGAAGAAATATGTAAAACAGAAAGAAATGATGGATGAATTGAGATGCAGAAATGGAAATCTGACTATTATTTGCGGTATGGTAAATTATCAGCAGGAAGAACTATAGCATAAGAGAAATACTTATGTAATAGAATAAGAAGTTTATGTAAATTTGCGCATTTATAAAAAGAAAATAATATTACAAATTTTCAATTATTGTTTGGAATGTTATATTATATTCTTTTATAAATGCGTTTTTATATGTGGCTGATGTCTCATGGTTTTCTGCATAATAAGTTTGATACCGCTGGATTGCCATGAGATTTTTTATAAATCATGCTTTGGTTTGGAAGAATGGAAAAGGACGATTAATCAGAAGGGAATAATGTCAATTTTATATATTTTACAAATTTATGTTATTTTAGTTAAAATTTTGATACAATAAAAAGATATAGTAATATTTAGTTTTTTGAATTGTTTATAATGTATATTTTTTGGAAATATTATATAGAAATTTGTCTAAAATATCAATGTATTTTTTAAATTTTAAGTTTTTATTACAAAAATATTAGTTTTATATTGCGTTTTATTTTTATTCATGGTAAGATTATGATAAAAATATGGAATTTTTATCCATTTCACAAAATACCCGCCAAATTATAATTTTTTAATAATAATGTACATTCTGGGAAATGATACCCATTCGGGCATACCACAATCGATGTGCTTTGCACTGAAAATAACATATGAATGGCATAGCTGAACTGTTATGTAACATTAGATTTATAAAATTTAGGAGAGGGCAGAAAATTCCAGATTTATTAAATTATAAACAAAAAAGGAGAGTTCTATGAAAGCAAACAAAAATAAACACATTATAAAACATTTTCAAGTGATTATGCTGACTACAACGCTTGTAGCTGGTCTTTTTAATGGAAATATATATGCTGCTCCATTAAAAGCACAGGAAGCAGCTCAATTATCTGTAGATGATACAGCCAATATTGCAATTCCAACTTTGAATATTACAATAGACGAATCAAAGGGAACCATCGAAGATATGAATAGTGATGTAAAGCACAATAAAAGATGTTATGGGAGCATTAATTTTACCATTCCCGATTATTATACAGCGGAATATGATACTATTGGAATTGAAAGCGGCAAGGATATTACATTAGATTATATCAAAGGAAGAGGAAATTATTCATGGAATAATGGGGATAAAAAACCATACAAAATTAAATTAAAACAAAAAGAAAATTTATTTGGAATGGGAGCAAATAAACATTGGGTATTATTAACAAACAATGAGGATTATACATGTTTGAAAAATAAAATTGTACTGCATCTGGCAGATGAAATTGGTATGAAATATGTATCAAAAGGTGTATTTGTAGATGTTTTCATGAATGGAACCTATCTGGGGAATTACTTATTGGCGGAGCAGGTGAGAGTTGGAAAAACAAGAGTAAATATTGATGACATTGATGAAAGCAAAGAAGATGATGTTGATACACTCACTGGCGGTTATCTCATCAATAAGGATGAAAATGCAAAAGACGAGGAAAATAGTTTTCCTACTGAACGGGCATATTATGAAATCGTTAGTCCAAGTATAGAATATACCACAGAAGAAAGAAAAAATTATATTTCAGATTATGTACAGCGGATAGAAGATGCTGTATATTCGGAGGATTTTTATAATGCACAAGGAGAACGTTACAGTGATTTGATGGATACGGACAGCTTTATTGATTATTTCCTCATTCAGTTTTTTAGTGCCAATTTTGATGCTTTCCGAAACAGTACGTATTTCTACAAAGAACGTGGAGGAAAATTATATTGGGGGCCAGTATGGGATTTTGATTTCTCTATGCAGGCATCTTCAGATAGCACCACATGCATTACTGCAGAGCATAGATATATGGGAAAACAATTGGTGAATGATCCTGAAATTGCAAGAAGGATTTTAGAAAGATATTTGGAAATCAGAAGTACTATGGTGGGGTTATATCAAAATGGTGGATATATTGACCAAAACGTGAAGCAGATTGAAACATCTGTACACAATGATTATGAAAAGTGGCAGCGTACACAATGTTATGAGGACCAGATAGAAGGACTCAAAGAATGGATAGATGCAAGAATAAGATTTATGGATAGTTATCTTCCAACCTTAATTAAAGAACATTATGTTGTAACTTTCGATTTGAAAAATGGTTCGCTGGCACAGGAAGTATATGCGGTTCCCGGATCTGCTGTTGAATTGATAGCGAATCCTAAAAGGGAGAATTATACCTTTGATGGCTGGTATTATGTAGAAGATGGGGAAGAAAAAGAATTTACAAAGGATACTTCTGTTAAGGATAACATGACAGTAACAGCAAAATGGAAACCAAACAAAAAGGCTGCTTATATTCTCAATTTAGATGCTAATGGGGGAATAATCAAAGGAATAGGAGGGAATTTACAAAATAATGTTATGGCAATTCCTGTTACAGAAGACACTACAGTTCATCTACAGGTGTCTGCCCAAAGGGATGGATATACATTTGCAGGATGGTATACAGATGAAAAAAGTGGTGACAAAGTAGATCCATCTTCAGCACTGTCAATGAATCAAAATACAACTTTTTATGCACATTGGGATAAAGTGAGTGTAAATAAAGGAAAGATAACAAAATTGAAGGCTGTAAATGCAAAGAAACTTAAAATTAGTATTGAAAAGACAGTTGATGCCGGCAGTTATGAATTGGTATATGCGGATAACAAGTATTTTAATCATGCTGTGAAAAAAACACTTACTAAAACTTCCTATACAGTAGGAAATGTAAAAAAAGGAAAGACCTATTATACCAAAGTGAGAAATTATAAAATAGATTCTACTGGAAAAAAAATATATGGAAAATACAGCAGCATAAAGAAAGTAAAAATAAGTTGATATATCCATGAGTGATTTTCGGGCTGATTCATAACAGTATGGTTCAAAAATAATAGTTGGGCATACCACAATCCATGCCCATCCGGGCTGGCGGACTTTGTCCGATAAAGTATGGATAACATGGCTGAATAATGATATTTTAACAGTATAGAAGGGTGAAAGAAAAATAGAAGAAAGGGAAAATGATGCAAACACATATCTTTCACTCCTTGTGTTTGTGCCTGTCAAATACAAGCAGCCTTGTACTTGGCGGGCTTGGTAAAAAATATGAAAAGAAAAGAAAATAGGAGAAGAACAAGGGTTGGAGTCCGTATTTTAATAGCAGGAATAGCAGTAAACAGTTTTCTTCTCTTTCCAAATGAAAATAACCTGCAGCCAGATTGTACGATCATAAAAGCTTATGAAGCAGTAACTTCTACAGAAATGGTCAATGGGATAGAATGGTCTTATGAAAAAGATTTTGACAGAATACGTAATGTACACCCTGTAAATAAGGATATCCTGCCTGAGGATGTAATCATTCCAGACAAGCTTGGAGGTATTCCTATTACTGTTATTGGGGAGAATGCTTTTTCAGAAACAAAGATAAAATCTATTACTATTCCGGATACAGTAAATTCAGTTAGCAGTTCTGCATTTGCAGATTGTCCTAACCTGACAACAATCAAACTGCCCCGGAATTCAATATCTGTTGGGAAGAATGCTTTTAGGAATTGTAAGGCGCTTACAGATGTCTTTGTAGAATGGGTTGAGGATTCGGCTTTTGAAGGATGTACAAATTTAAAAACGGTAACAATACCAAATGCCACAACTAGTAAATATAGAACATTTGGTTCGTGTGCATTCAAAGACTGTACCTCACTACAAGAGGTAACCATTGATGATTCAGCAGTATCTTTAAATGTGGGGGCCTATGCGTTTGAAGGCTGTATATCATTGAAAAAAGTGAATATTAGTGAAACAAATCTTACATTGGAAAAATCTGCTTTTTCCGGCTGCTGCCAGCTTTCTGATTTTACATTTAAGGGTACTGTGACAAGCAAAGTGGATGCATTTAAAAATTGCACTTCATTCACTTCAATGATTTTTGAAAAAGATGCAACACTTGCCAATGGTTCGTTCCGTGGGTGTACATCTCTTAAAGATATCACATTTAATGGAAATGCAGTCTATTCTTTTTCAAGTTCTGCAGACAGCGTATTTGAAGGATGTTCCTCTCTTAATAAAGTTACTTTTAATGAAGAAAAGGCAGATATTGTTTTTGATAAAAATGAATCAATAGAAGAGATTATTTATAATAATACAAAAATAATTTATGGTAGATTAAATGGGATGAAAAATTTAAAAAAAGTGGTTTTTCAGACAAAAAATCCCGATTTAAGCAGATTTGCCTGCTCGGATAATGGCAATTTTACAGTGGAAGGATATCTAGAGGAAGGTCCTTATGCGTCATTTGAAGGTCATAACACTGTATATCAATGGGCACAGGCAAATGGAATAGAGTCACTTTTTACAAGTTTGGGGACGATTCATGAAACAGCAGATATACCTGTTACACCAACACCAGTAATACCAGCTCCGATTAGCCAAAGTTATTTAGTGACTTTTGATGGCAATGGTGGATTTGTAAATGGAGTACTTTCTAAATCAGAAAGAGAAGTAATGAATGGGAAAACTTATGGTGCATTAAACAAGGCAGCGAGAAAAGGGTATATTTTTAATGGATGGTATACCCAAAAAACAGGAGGAAATCAAGTTACAGCAGATACAAAAGTAGATCTTACAAAAAATATTACTTTATATGCACAATGGAGTAAAGTATCTGTTGTGCAGGGAAAAATCAGCAAACTTGTAAATACCAAACCTGGAAGGCTTACAATTACAATAAAAAAAGCATCTGATGTAGATGGATATGAAATTTTATACTCTGACAGCAGAGATTTTGCAGATATCAATCAAAAAACAGTATCCTCATCTGCAGCTTCGTATGCTGCAAAAAAGTTAAGCAAAGGACAAACTTGTTATGTAAAAGTAAGAGCTTATAAAATCGATTCAACTGGTGAAAAAGTATATGGAAAATATAGCACTATAAAAAAAATGAAAATAAAAAAATAGGATTCTAGATCGTGTTTGAAAATTCATTGCCCCAATCTGCACGCCACATTTTGCGAGGATATTTGCCCCAAATTCACTCAATGTAGCCCGCTACACCTCATGAATTTGGAACAAATCCCTCACAAATTGTGACGCACATCTTGTAACAAGCAATTTTCAAACACGCTCTAGAGCATGTTTGAAAATTAAAATTACACAAAAAATACCAAAAATGTCCACGATAATAGAATGAGAATCATAGGAAATCTTCGATTATTGTATGAAAGCAGGCTGGATTTTTGCATACAACAAGCCTGCATTGCATGCTGTTCGTAAAGCAAAATGCCAGCAGTTCCATTTGGTGGCTGCACAGGCCATTTGACTTCGTTGCAGAAAAGTTATAAGATAGGAATATGATAAGAAAAAATAACTGAAAAAAGAACCAGAATAAATCTTTGCAGCAGATAAATGGTAGATAAAAGATATGGCAAAAAACAGGAGAGGAAGACTACTATGACAAAAAAGAAACTTGCACTAGAAATTATTGAATGTTTAAAGAAAGAGTATCCCGATGCAGAATGTACATTAGATTATAATGAAGCATGGAAACTTTTGGTCAGTGTGCGGCTGGCAGCACAATGCACTGATGCACGGGTAAATATAGTGGTTCAAAAATTATATGAAAAATATCCAGATATAAATGCTTTGGCAGAAGCAGATGCAGAGGACATTGAACAAATTGTAAGACCTTGCGGGCTTGGACACAGCAAAGCGAGGGATATCAGTGCCTGCATGAAAATTTTAAGAGACCAGTATCAGGGTATGGTTCCTGATAATTTTGAGGAATTATTAAAATTGCCGGGAGTAGGACGTAAAAGCGCAAATTTAATTATGGGAGATGTATTTGGTAAGCCGGCTATTGTAACAGATACCCATTGTATTCGACTGGTCAACCGGATGGGACTGGTTGATGGCATTAAGGAGCCAAAAAAGGTAGAGATGGCATTGTGGAAAATCATCCCGCCCGAAGAAGGAAACAGCTTCTGCCATAGATTGGTTTGCCATGGAAGAGAGGTGTGTACTGCCAGAACGAACCCCTATTGTGAAAAGTGTTGTATTAAGGATATTTGCAGTAAAAATGGTGTGTAATTCTCACAATTAGAGTGTATTAGAGCGTGTTTGAAAATTCATTGGTCCAATCTGCACATCTTGTGACATACATCTTTGTAACAAGCAATGTTCAAATACGCTCTAGTGTTTATCATGGTATCATTTTCATTAAGCATGTTTCTATCATCTGAATAGTTCTTTATTCCATCATAGAGTCTTCTCACTTCTCATTCTGTGTCAGAATACCCTTTTCAATAATACAGGTGATATACCTTCTTTAGTTTCACATGACATCACATGTAGAATATATTATTCTCCCCAATGTCTGGGGCATACCATTCAGTAAAGTCAAAGAAAAATGTTTCTTGTATGAGTTTGTTAAATGATTCCTGCAATGTATCATTATTTTTTATTGTAATGAAATAGTTATAGTTCATTATCTTTATACCACCGTTCTTTTCTATTCTGTTATATCCAGAGTCATTGATTTCTTTCTATGGATTACTGCACTGTGAACAGAGATAAAACTTCAAATTTTTTATAAAAAACACGCTCTAGAGCTTGGAGATGAAATCATAAGTCTAAAGAAACTTTTTCAAATATTCAATCGTATTATTTATGAAGGAGGTTTTGAAAATGAGCATAAGTGGAGTTATGGGTATAATAGAAATTGGAGAAGAACCCCAAGATCAGACGGGCCAGTACAAGAAAGCAAAGGCGGTAAATGGCAGCAGTTTTTCTAAACACATAGAATCGGCAGGACAATTGCAGGATGAATCTATTTTATCGGCTATTCATTTGGAAACAGGAGAATCGATTGGCATTTATTATGATGCATCTTCTACAAAAGATAATCCAGTTGTTCTGGCAAAAATAGAAGGAAAGGATGGAAGCATAAAAGAGGAAAAAATTGAGTTGACAAAGGTAGATCCAAATTATGCTTCTTTTGTGGAAATGCTGGCACTTTCCGCACATTTAAAGCAAGAGGGAAAGATTGACGGACCAGCGGGGATATTTCCTTGTACGGTATTTGCTTCCAGAATAAAAGAAACAAATGAGTGTGATATTTATCATAAGGAAAACTTTGCTGCATTAATGAAAGATGCTATGGACAATATGATGAAATATGGGTGTATGGATTCTTATCTTAAGAATTTAAAAGAGTATACTTATTATTCTGCCATATCAAAGTAGTAATAAGATAGGAATGTCATGGTTTAATCATCACATTTAGGAGGACATTCGGCAATGAATTTTACAGCACGTTCTAAGATAGAAAGGAGAAGAAGAATATGAATCTAAGTTCAGTTGGTTTTTACACGAATATCATAAATTCATTGTTTTCTAATATACAAAAAGCAAACACAAGAACAAGTGATTTTAAATTTATGTTTGACAAAATTACTGGTGGTGACTTGGCGAATGAAATAGCAGAAAACTATAATGTAACATTAGACGTGGGAAGTACAGGCAGCTATCAGCAGCTGCTTCATACATACGATATCAGGTGTACCAATTATGTCAGAATTTCACCGGAAACATTACTAAAAATGGAACAGAACCCTGAATTAAAAGACAAAGTATTAAATGAAATAGAAGCGTTCTGCAGCGAAAAGCAACAGGCAGAAATCAGAGCACTTTATCCGCCTGTAAAGAGCTCAGGTATGATGATATATCCGGATGGAAGCAGCATTTCATGGGTGGAAGGTTATCCGAATGGGCTGGGGGACCAGAAGAACAATAAACAGATAGTAAGTAATTATTCTAGTAATAATCTATTTCAAAAGTACCAGTATCCCAATTATAATATAACAGGGAATAATTTGAATACGATTATGCAGATTATGGCAGCAGGATATAGAAAATGGTAGCCTGCAGTCAAATAGTATGCGGCAGTCACCAAAGCTCACACAAATTGGGACATACATCTTGCAGAGAGCAATTTTCAACACACTATAAGGCATGCAGAGCAGACTGGTTATGTACAGAAATAATTATGTTCTAAATAACAATGGAGGGAAAGATTGGACAAAAGTAAATTTTCCATTTGTCATGCATTGACAGGTGAATCGGCAGATATATATAGAGCAGATGAGGATTCTGTGGACAATCCCGCATACACAGTAAGAGGAAATGACAAAAATGGTAATAAATACGAGCAGACAGTCGAAGTAAGAAAGATTAATTTGAATGACTGTTCTTATATAGAAATGTTAGTGTTAAATGTTCATACTGGACATAGTTCCGGCAGTGATTTTCTTAAGATGATAAGAATAAAGGAGAAAGCTAAGAACTGTTCCTATACAGAAAAACTTGATTATATGCAGATGGCACAGGAATTAATGAATGAAATGAAAAAATCGGGATGCCAGAAAGCGTATTTAAGTTATGACAGATGGATTCGGGATGTTTTAAAATTTCAAGAACACTCTAGCTTTAAAGAATAAAAATTTTCGTAATAAATTTATGAAATACAAGTATTTTTCTTCTTTATGATGTTGCCATCGGTGAACGTGACTGATAATGCAGAGATATCAAAAGTGATTTGCCCGAATATCATCGATACAGTACATTAATGCAAAATGTAAATTTAGAGGTGAGATTATGCAGATTAATAACAGTATAAATAACAGATATGTGGTACCATATAAAAGTGATACAAAGGGAAAGAATGTATTTGGTTTTTCTGTTCATAAGGATGAAAGGAAACAGGGAAAAAAGTCTGATTTTGCTGCTACAGTTGATAAACAAGAATTCCATAGAGCATGGATGCCACAGGGTTCTGTGGCTGCTTTTGGTGATATGACAAATAAAGGCACAGAGAAATTTGGCATTGCTTCTGATAAAAATGATTGGATTCATTCAGGAGTAAAAATGATAGAATTGGAAGATTCAGTTGGCAATGCTGGTGACAGGAACATAATGTATACAACGTATAAGTCTGAACATTATAAGGTTGTGCCAGATTGTGAAGCACAATGCCTCGATATTTATAATAATCAGGGGGAACATCTGGGTGCATTTTCTTACTCTGATCTTAAAATCAGACAGGATGCGGCAACAGGAAAAGAGTTTTTGATATCCGAACATGGAACAATGTGTTATGATGCTTTGGTTTTAGATGCTGAGTTAAAAGAAGATTTACAGAATCTCATGGGGAAAGAAAAATTAGACATGGAAACATTACAGGGATATCAGGTAAAGGAACATTCTGGGACAGGAATTCAATATTTGTTGAAAGACGGAGAAGAAGGACATGGAGGAAAAGTTCTTTTGCAAAGTGAGTCAGATATAAAAAATTATAAAGCATTAGCAGAAATATATTACAATAAATATCCCAATTTGATCAAAGATAAAAATGCAGCTTACATATGGGCAGATTTAGAAATCAAAGGAATGGCTGCACATACAGAAAAGGGTATTATTTTTATGGGATTTGACAGTATGTCATACCATGATAACACAAATGGAAAAAATAACTGGTGTGTCATGTATTCAGAGGATACTTATAAGAAAGTTTGTGAATCGATTGTGCAGAATAGGCAAATAAAAGGAGATATAGAAAAATTTTCTACATGGATGAAAATTTTTGATAGTATAGACAGCGATTACGAGAGAATATGGTCAAAGGAGGAAGAAAAACAGGTATATTTGAATCATTGAATAGTTGCTTTTTTATTTCAAAGCAGGTATAGTATTATGAAATTAAGATGTTGCAAATATAACAGGGAACTCTAAGTGAGCTGCCTGTTTTTTGCTGTATTCAGCATAATAGTTACAGATAAATGAAGTGGTTATAGTTGAAAAATATAATTGATATTCTTGCAAAAGCGTTCTGTTTTCTATCTTTGTGAATTTTGATAATTCTGCAGTGTACAATTATTTCTATAGAGCATACACCTGACATGAATTATTCTTGACAATAAAAGTTTGCTTTCTATATATATACTCCAGCTAATAAATATTTTTTATATTAATTATGTATATAATATAAAATATAAACAATATAATCTATATATTTTTTAAAAATATATAAATATAAAAAATTGAAAAATATAATAAATACAAGTATAATAAAGTAGTATTAAGTATGGTATAATTATTGATATAATTTAAAAGTTATACGAATAATGATTTTTTGTGACAACATATTTTTAGGAAATGTAATAACAAAAACTTACGACCATATTTTACAACACGCTCTAGAGTGTGTTTGAAAATTCATTGCCCCAAATTTAATCAATGTAGCCCGCTGCAACTCATAAATTTGGAACAAATCCCCCACAAATTGTGACGAACATCTTGTAACAAGCAATTTTCAAACACACTCTAGCGAAAAACAGAACTTTTAGAAAGATAATAGGGAGGAATTATAATGAAAAAAACAAAAGCTTATATTATTGCAGTAGTATGTATATTAACAATGGTTCTATATCCGTTATCGTATGTTACAGTAACGGCAAATGAAGAGGAAGAATATATAGAGCTGGAAGATGTGAATGAAAATGACTTCTTTGCATTAGAGGGGGCGTATTTTACCATCACTTCCAAAAGGACAGGGAAAGTAATAGAATCCCCTGGCAGCAATTTTAGCAATGGTGGAGTAATACAGCAGTGGGACAGGGATAAACAGGCCGACAATCAGTTGTGGTTTATTGAGGAGGCTGAAAATAATTATTTTAAGATTAAGAATAAGGTAACAGAAAAAGTAATAGATATCAAAGATGCAGTTTCCGATAATGGCACTTTGGTGCATCAATGGGAGTATGAAGAATTGGACAATCAATTATGGTATTTTGAAGAGTGCGAAGATGGATACTATAAAATCAAATCCAAATTAAATAATAAGTGTCTGGATATTGTCGGGATTTCAGAAAACAATGGTGCACAGGTTCAAATATGGGATGACGTGGATGGGGATAACCAGAAGTGGAAAGTAGAACAGGAAGGAATACAAAGCATTACTACAATTACATCTAAGAGAAATGAAAAAGTAATAGAAGTTCCAGAAGGAAAAATAAATAATGGAGAAATATTGTAGCAACAGGAAAAAAGTGACAGTGCAGAACATCAGATTTGGAAGTTTGAATCTATAGATGATAAATATTACAAAATTGTCAATCAAAAATCCGGCAAAGCAATAGATATGAAAGATGCGGGAAGCAGTAATGGAAATGTGGTACATCAGTGGGATTACAAGGGATTGGATAACCAGTTATGGTATTTGGAAATTTGTGAAGACGGGTATTATAAAATTAAATCCAAGCTAAATCATAAGTGTCTTGATATTGCAGGAATATCTAATGAAAATGGTGCACAAATACAAATTTGGGATGATGTAAATGGTGATAATCAAAAATGGAAAATTGCTGTCAATACAAACAAAGACAGTGACAATGATTTATTACCTGATTATACAGAAGTTTTGTTAGGAAGTAATCCGCTAAAAGAAGATACAGATGGAGACGGTCTGGATGATTATTATGAATATTATATGTTAAAGACAGATCCCACAGTAAAGGATACGGATGATAATGGTCTGGATGATAATTTAGAGGACATGGATGAAGATGGTCTAAATAATGAGAAGGAATATAAGGCAGGTACATCACCAATCAAAGAGGATAGCGACCAGGATGGACTTTCTGATGGAGAAGAGGTAAATAAATATCAAACAGATCCATTAAAAGAAGATACAGATGGAGATGGTTTATCAGATGGAGATGAGATTTTATTGGGACTTGATCCCCTAAAGAAAGATACAGATGGTGATGGTGTTATAGATTCCAAAGAAGAAAAAGAGCAGACAGTGACAGCAGACTTTACAAAAATAGAAGATGAGGAAGAAGATTGGTATTACCTTATGGATGATACCAGCATAATAGATACAAAAAATCATACCGTAAGTTATACCACCACTCATTTTTCAACTTATCTATTGGTGGACAGACAGAAATGGTATGATACATGGAGTAAAAATATAGAATACAGAAATACAGATGAAGATGGAGCATATTATGATATTGCCTTTGTAGTGGATACATCAGGGAGCATGGAAGAGGATGGACGGTTAGAAAAGAGCAAAACAGCATTAAATACATATGTGGACGGAATGTATCATAAGGACAGAGCAGGACTGATTAAATTTACATATGATGCAGACGAAATTTGTTCTATTCAAAGCAGCAGGGATGAACTAAAGAGCGGGATTGAATCTTTGACAGCATTAGGAGGTACAGATACCAACAGAGGACTGTTAAAGGGGATAGAAATGTTGTCAGAAGCTAAGGGGGAAAACGAGAAGATTATTCTTCTTATCTGTGATGGAGATATAAATTATGTGCAGGAAACAGTCCAACAGGCAGTTGACAAGGATATAAAAATTTATGCAGTAAATGTGGGATATCATGCTTCTTCCGAACAACTGAAAAAAATGGCAGACCAGACAAACGGATCATATTATTATGCTACAACTTCAGATGATATTTTAGAGGCTTTATCAAAAATACAGGAAGAAACAATAGAAGATATTGATACAAAAGATACAGACGGAGACGGTTTGTATGATGTATATGAGGAAAAAGGAATCAGGGTATCCAATGGAGAAATTATATATACAGACCCATTGAAGGCAGATACAGATGAGGACGGTATAAGTGATTACGAGGAATTGGGTGGTGTGATAACCAGAACGATAGGCAACGAAAAATCAACAAATCTGTCACTGCCAATAAGCGAGAGGAAAAGTATTCGTACTACAGTTGCTAAAAAGCAAAAGAGTTCACCACGTTTAAAGGATACGGATGGAGATGGAATTGCAGATAAAAAGGATCCAAAACCAAAAGAACATTTTGGAAAGATAGCATATAATGGAAAGATTAGAAGATTATTTAAAGTAGTTAAGAACAATACATATATGCCTATTAATAAAGATATAAAAGACAAGAGAGCAAATAACAGCAAGAATGAATGGGATGTTTATAAAAACAGGTTTTCTAAAAAATATAAGTCTGCTGAAATGCAGGGAATACAAGCATATTTAATCAAACAAAGGGCTGGAGCTACTGCTGCTGGAGGCTTGGTTTTAGGTTCTTTACCATTGCCCTATGCCAGTCGGTTTTTAGGCATGTATTATGATAATAAATTAACATGTTCAAGTGCAATAAAATATAGTGCATATACTATAGTAAATCAAACAATGGATGGAAAAGACTATTTTGAAAAAAATATGAAGTGTCTTATGAGAGCATGCGAAAATGGAGTCGGTAAGGGTGAAAAATTAATTATTTCATCAACAATTAATGCTTGTTTATCTGGTTTTGATACAGCAGCAAGTGTACTTAATTCTGCTGAAATGGATACATGGCTTAGTATTGGAAGTGCTAATGCAGCAATAGTCTGTGATTGTTCATATGATGGTAAAGAATATAAAATGAATGTGAATTATTATATTGAAGATTTTTACGATTTTTATGAACCAGATAAAGCGGATGGAAATAAGAAAGAGGTTGGTTTGTGTACGAATGATGATTGGGTTATATTGAGCTATTATGATAATGCAGAACCGTTTACTACTATAGGAATATATAAAGTAAAAAAAATTGTTTGGGAAAAAGGGCAAAAGTTTGAAGATATAAATTGGTAGCAGAATATAAGGAGGCAATAATGCAAAAACAGCGAAACATAAAAATAATAAAGGTTGTATTGATTTTATTGATTAGTTATCTTATTCTATTAGATAACATAATTAACCCTCTGGATTATTGGTTTGGGCGTGGTCTGGAAAAGGCATATGGAATCATAAAAAAGGATAATGAAGAAATTATAAAGAAATCAACTTATTGGGGAAAATGGGAGTATCTTTGGGTGGGAGAAATAAAAGACTATGGAGAATATATGGAGAGGCAGGATGGCAATGGAGTAAAAAAGCTGCAAGTAGAAGAAAAAGCAACAACATTAAATACTCAAAAGAAAAAAGTACCAATGGTTGCATTATATAAGTTTCGTCGCCACAGTGATCGTTGGATAGAAATTTCTTTCTATCAAGACAAGGATACTTATGTAGCATGTTATTGTCTACATCCTAAAGAAGAAGCAGAGCAATAAAAAGTAAAGAAACAACAAACAGTAACCATTAAATTAAGCTGAAAACAGTGGGAAAGCCAGGTTATAACAGAGTGTGAAAACTATCTGCATGAAATACAGTGACACAGACAGTTTTCCACTCTGTTGTATTCATATTTTTTGGAGGTGGGAAAGTGAAAAGGAATAGTCAAAAGGAAAAGGATTATG
>CAYRAV010000033.1:0-32127 GCA_964422365.1 uncultured Lachnospiraceae bacterium
AGTAAAGGGGGACATGTAAATGGAAAAAACAGAAGCAAGGTTAAAGATAGCTGTTCATGCAGGAAAAACAGAGAATTTTATAGAGGGATATTCATATGCGTTGCGATACGGGGTGAAAAGCCCAATTGAATTGCAGCAAAAGTTTGATGAGATTTTTGAATGTTTAAAAGAATTAAAAGAAGTCTTTGATGCACCGGAAGTAGAGAGAGAATTTCTGGCTGATTTAAATCAGATATTATTGTCAAGTATTATATATATTAATAATGAGAAATCTGCTTATGGCATAGTAAATGTTTTTGCAGAGGTTTTAGCTGAAACCATACTTTATCTTTTGGAACAGCATGAAGTTCCATTTGAAGCATTTGATAATTATAAAGAAAATTATGATGATATATTGCACAAGGAGATTATGCAATAAATTTTTGTGATAAGTTTGAGTGGTAAAAATATCTATACTAAAATGAAATAAATCATCACGGAATTCCGAAATTTTTTTACGGAATTCCGTTGTGATTTATCGGCAAATAGGTTATACTATATGATAGAAACATCACATAAAAGGTGGTACGAAATATGCTTAGAAAGTTTGAATTAAAGAATTATAAAAACTTTAAAGATAATATTATTATAGATTTTGCAAAAGTTGGAGGTTATCAATTTAGTGTGGATTGTATTACCAATCATATGATAAGCAAGATGCTTATATATGGAAGAAATGCTACAGGAAAAACTAATTTAGGCATAGCAATTATGGATATAGTATTCACATTGTTTGGTAATAACAAGGTGAATGAAGGTATTTTCCTAAATGCAGATTCTAAGGAAAGTACAGCACTATTTTCATATTCCTTTCAATTTGGAGAAAATGAGGTTGTTTACAGATATAAAAGGTTATCAGAAACAGAGTTACAAGAGGAGGAATTATTTGTTAATAAAAAACAGATTTTTATGTATAATTTCTCAAACAAGACATATAAGTTTGGTAATTTAAGCTATATAAATGCAGAGACTGCTATTATTGACAGATACCTTCAAGCATTAAATACAGGAAGTAGTTTGGAAGAATTTGGAACACAACAGTTACCATTTTTGCGTTGGATTATTAACAATGTGGCTTTGGGTTATGATTCTGTTTTGTTAAAATTAGCTGATTATGTAAAGCGTATGGGTATGATGACTGTAGGTGGTGTAGTAGGAGGCAGGTTTAGAAGAATAAATGATAAGTTTTTTGAAGATTTGGAAGATGAGAAAGAGCTGAAAGAATTTGAGGACTTTTTAAATTACATGGGCATTGAGTGCAGCTTGGTTTTGGCAAAACTGCCAGATGGACAAAATGAATTATATTTCAGGCATAATAGATTGGTTCCTTTTTTTGAAAATGCTTCAAGTGGAACAAAAGCTTTGATGAGTGTATATCGAAGGTTTGTGATGGCAGCGAGAAACGCATCATTGATGTATTTAGATGAATTTGATGCATTTTATCATTATGAGATGGCGGAAAATGTCATTAGGTATTTTAAACAGAAATATCCAAATTGCCAAGTTATTTTGACTTCTCATAATACCAATTTAATAACAAATAGGTTGATGCGGCCAGACTGCCTTTTTATTTTATCAAGAAAAGGAAATCTATCGGCCTTATGTGATGCAACAACCAGAGAATTGAGGGAAGGGCATAATTTGGAGAAAATGTATATTAGTGGAGAATTCGAAAACTATGAGTGATTTGAGTTGGAAGAAGATATAGACTTGCCTTTTGTAATAAGCAAAAAGAAAAACTATGATAGTATTCAGTATAAAAATGACTTTACTAACATTATTCTGATTTTTGATTATGAACATCATGATCCTAAATTTGATGAAGAAAAAATATTAAAAATGCAGCGATATTTTACAGAATCAACAGATGTGGGTAAATTATATATTAATTATCCAATGATTGAGTCTTATCGTCATTTGATGCAAATTCCAGATGATAAGTATGAAGATAGAAAGATTTCTGTTAGTTTACAGCCAGGAATACAGTATAAACAGTTGGTAAAGGATACAATAGTTGCAAAAAATGTAGATTTTCTATGTAAGATGAAAGAAATACTAGAAGAGCGTTTTAATGTTCAAGATGATGAGTTATGCAGCAAAAGTGTGGAAGAACTATTAGCTATTTCGGATTCAAGGAATTTGAGAGAGGACATTGAGTTTAAATTAAACAATGTTGTAAAGCAGGATAGTATAAATACTGCAAAGTATCAGTTTGGAAAATGGACATATATGGGTATTAAATACTTGCGTGTTTATAATTGCGGAGTACAATTTTTCATTAGTAGTAAAGGAGCAAGAAAGTTCATCAAATCAGAGTATGCTTTGAAAATTCATTGCCTGATCTGTATGCCCTGCTTTGTGTATCCATCTGGGCACATATCTTGTAACAAGTAATTTTCAAACATGCTCTAGCTCTAAGGTAAAGTGAAATATAGACAGTCCTGCGTTTTCTATCTTTTGCTGTATGTGCAGATTATAGCAAAACAGTAATATGTAAATCTTTTCTTTGTTTCAGATAAAAGAGTTCCCTTTCCTCCCGTCTGGTATGGAGATGGTATTCACATTTTCCATCAAAGACAATAGAAATTTTCTTTTGATACAGCTTCTCATTATCCAGACATTCTTCAATGTATAAACTCGCCTGATACTTTTGCAGCAATTCATAAGTGCTCATAAGACCAATGCCGCTTCCACCCTCTTTTTTATGGGTGGTATACTGTTTTTTTCCAAGATGAAAAAGGGTTTCCTTTGTAAATGGAATACCAGAATCCCATACACTGATGGAATAGTATTCCTTTATCATAGCAATCTGTAATAAAATATGTGTGCCTTTTCCATGTTTTGTGGCAATTAGGGCATTTTCAAGCAAATCTGCAAGCAGTGTCAGAAAATCCTGCTCTTCCATTATCTGCGCAAGAAAATAATGGATGTCCCCAGTCAGGGTAAAGTCTAATGTGATTCCATTTGTCTGTCCCTTGTGAAAGATATAATTGAGCAGGCAATCCACAGAAAGTATATTGGTAGTTGAAAGATTGTCCGGTTTGGAAAGGTCAGAAATCAGTTGCTTTCGTCCATGATTTTCTTTCTGTAATTCCAGTAAAAGTTTGTTTCCAATTGTTTGTTCATCTTCATTCCCTTTAGTAGAAGAGGAGAGAAAGGTTTCTACTGCCAGCTCCAAAGCAGCAATTTGTTTATTATCCCGGTGAATCAGTTTTGCCAGTTTTTCGTTCTCCTGTTTCAGAGAGGTTATGGTATTCTGGCAGTTCTGCAGCTCCTCTTCCAGCCGATTGATGTTCCGGTTTCTTAACTGCTCCAGATAGGTTTGGTGTAACTGATTTTTCCACCAGGTAAAGAGAAATAAAAAAAGTATCAGAATAAAGAGTAAGACAAGGAAAGCCATTTGGACAGATTTTGTGTTTTTAAAATTCTGGCTGCAAAATAACATAGTACAAAGTAAAATAGATAAACCAAGAAGGGAGCCAAGAGTGGTTATGTGTTGATTTTTCAGAAAAGGCATTCCCTTCTTTAAGCGTGTAGTGCGAAATGGAATCGGGCATAACAGCCACATAAAAAAACAAACAGTTAATTGAATCAATATACCGGGAAACTGAATCTTATTCAAAAAAAACCAGCCAGATATACCTAGGATTATTGAAGATATAAGACCAGACAGCATGAAAATACAATAACATAAACCATAAGAGAGTAACAGTGTTATAAAAATGGTATCACTGTGAGTTCTAGTGGTAATTCCATAGTATAGAAAATGAAACAGAAGAATCAGGGCATAACTGAAATATTGCACCGATTGAGGTAAGCAGGAAAACAGAAAGAAAAAGGGGAAACTACATAAAAGTAACTTTCCTTTTTGTAACTTAGAAGTTTCCTTTATTGCCAACAGTTTTTGATAGATGTAATCACCACATAGCAAAACAGAAGTATATCGAATCCATAACTGTAACATATATAACATACAAAAATCCACCTTTATTATAAGTAATAGAAATGATTGGTTTAGTGTTCATTTTTTATCTTGTTTGCATAATAGTAAATAAATTCATTTATTGTAGGTACACCTTTTGAAGAATGGATATTAGCAGTGTAATGTAATAGAAGTTCATCAATATCCATTGTGTTCCAGGCACGGTTAATGGCATTTTGGATACCACGTTCTACGCTTGAGGGAGTTTTTCCATATTGTTTTGCAATAATTGCAGTAATATGGGAAGAAGTGCCCTCTATAATCATCAGTATGGCATCAATTAAATATTGATAGCCAACAGTTTTTGGATTAATGCCAACATAATTCAATTCTTTTGAAATAATAGCTCTAAGGTGCTGCTTTCTTTGGGTTATAGTTGTAGTAACAGCATGCAATGAATTTTCCTGTTTCTGATTAGAACGGATAATAGATGATATCATACAGATAAATTCGATTACTTTTACTTCTGAATAATCATCCTGATGCTTATACATAATAAAATCTGCTCCAGTTTCTCTTGCACATTGGTAAGTAGTCGGACTGGAATTATTGGTGGTAATTAAAATATATGGTAAAAAGGGAAGAGGAAGATTCTGCAGTTCCCTAAGAAAAAACAAACCATTTCCCTGACCATAATGTAGTTCTAAATCTAAAATAACCACATCAGGAGTATTTTCTTGTACAAGTTCTAAAGCGTAATAGGAATTATTGGTAATGCCAATTAATGTAATATCTTCATATTCTGCTGCCACATTTTTAAAACGCTGACAGATATCTTGTTCATCTTCAATTAATAAGACACGCAATGGATCATTCATACTGCTCATCTCCTTGTAAAACTGAAATATAGTTCTAAGTGTATCATGTATACTAAATTTGCCCAAAACCTTACTATGATTCCTATTACACTACATACACTTGGAACGAGGAAACCTCACTAAGTGTTCTTATTATATCACAAAAAAAGACAAAAACCAACAAAATTGGGATAAAAGCAAAAAGAAATGTAACAGTTCAGCCATGCATCTTTAGTGCACCACCATAAATGAAAGTTATGAGATGTATGTCAAAATACCTGAATTCAGTTTTTTGCTAAAGCAAAAAAGGTACTTTCATAGAAAGAAATAAAAAGAAAATTGAGATATGATAAAAAATAGAAATAAGAGCGATGTAAAATCTGTTACAAGAAAATCAGCAGTATCAAAGGCGGCTTTCCAACAAACCGCCCAATGTATGTATCAGACCGAAGTCATGATATACCTTACCTATACGCAAACAAATTTATCATGTGTGTCCTCTGGTATGTAATCCAATAGTTTCTGGCTTTGTTAGTCTAAAACTATCGTCTATTCCCCTAAAAAAGGAAGGACTTAATCATAGCTGTTATCAATAATGGATGCACCTGCTCCGGTTATCTGTACAGTTCTGCTGCACTGAAGTGTCTTAAAGTTTGGATTTTTGCTGATATCCAAAGTTGTTATATTATTTTCTTGGCAGTATAGGATTTCTAGTTTTGTATTTTTGCTGATGTCTAAAACTGACATATTATTTTTTTGACAGTATAGATGCAATAATTCCAAATTTTTACTAATATCTAAAGTTGATATTTGATTTCCTGCAACTGACAGGGATTTCAGTTTTAGATTTTTGCTTACATCCAAAGTGGTAAGTGAATTTCTTGGAAGTGTTACTTCCACAAGATTTGGTGCCTTTGACAGATCTATGGAAGTAATTTCAGTATCTGTGCATACCAATGTCGTAAGTGCAGGGTTGTTCGAAATATCTAGACCAGTGAGCCTGTTTTTATTCTCAGGATTCTGGGAATAATAACAACAAATGAAATCTTTCAGTGCATCCAGTCCTGCTAAAGAAAGTTCGCCTCTAAGACTTTTATCATTCCAGTAAATACGAATCAGTCTTCCACTATTATCCCAAATGTACTCACCGCTGTCTAAATCTGTGCTGACAGAAGCACCCAAAGCAATCTGTTGCTGAATGATACCTGTAAGTATTTCTACATCTGAAGCATTCTTTGTATATTCCGGTTTCTCTGGTTTAGCAAATGGATCGGTCGGACTTGGTGTTTCTGGTAAATCCGGTTTGTTTGTTGCAGCTGGTGCATTTGTCGGAACTAGAGCAGATGTTGGAAGTGGTGTATCTGTTATAACTGGTGTGTCTGTCGGAGCAGGCTTGTCAGTTGCAGCCGATGTTTCTGTTGGTGTTGGTGCATCAGTTGCAACTGATACTTCTGTTGGTGCTGGTGCATTTGTTGCAACTGCTATTTCTGTTGGTGCTGGTGCATTTGTTGCAACTGCTATTTCTGTTGGTGCTGGTGCGTTTGTTGCAACTGCTATTTCTGTTGGTGCTGGTGCATTTGTTGCAACTGTTATTTCTGTTGGTGCTGGAGGATTTGTTGTAACCAATGTGCCTGTTGATTCTGATTTGCCAGTTGTAACCAATGTGCTTGCCGAAGCTGATTTTACTTTTATTTTACATTTTAATGTTTTTTTGCTTACTTTGGCACATACATAAGTTGTACCAGCTTTTTTTCCCGTTACGACACCTTTTTTAGAAACAATGGCAACTTTTTTGTCTTTAGAAGACCAAGTCACTTTTTTAGTAGTGCCTTTTACTTTCAGATTAATTGTCTTACCCACTTTTACAGATGCAACAGTCTTGTTTAGTTTGATCTTATTAGCAGCTTGTACTGGCATCGGTTTCATGAGACCGGTTGTAACAGTAACAGTAGCAAGCAGCAAAGTCATCATCTGTCTTTTGGTTTGTTTTTTCATAGAATAACCCCTTTCTTAAAACTTTTTAATGAGTAATGGATAACAATGGTGAAAAATTCTCTTCTTACTTTTATAAATTATTGTACCTCCTTTCTTCAAAAAGCATAACTTTTTTATCCTAAAAACAACACGACACAAAGTGAGAAATGCCGTATTTTTCACTAGACATAGCTTGTCTAGTAGGAAAATACGGCATTTTTTCAATAAAATAGTTGGTGTAAAATTACACCTTGTTCCGATTGATTCTATTTCTGTTCTCTAATCGATATTATATCATCTGTATGTTTTTATTTAATTATTATTCTATACTATTTTTTTATGGAAAAAGTCCTCCGCCTTTTGGGTGGGGACGAACTTTTGATTCAATCCTTCTTCTGGCTTGTCGCAGCTTATCCATAAAAATAGTCTGCATAGGTATAGATAAGGAAAACTTCCTTTGCTATGAAACAGATAGGAAGGCATTTGCAAAATAGAAGAAAAACTGATATAATTAATTTCTATCATTCTATAGAGGAGGGGTATAGGCAGAAGATGGCAGAGATTTGTATTTTTAGTAGTATAAGTGCAAAGAAGTTTCTTGAGAGATATATGAAAGTGTTGGGGGAAGAGGAAGAATATGTTGAATCAGAGCATGAATATGAGTATGAAGATGTTGTTTTTTATGATCTATGCGATGGTTATAGTGTTATGGAGAGCCAAGATGAGGAATATTCAAAAGAAGTGATTTGTGAATTAGCACAAAAAGATACAATGATATATACATACTTGAATGAAGATTTTCTTGAGGGTACAATATTGGTTTTTGAAGAAGGAAGAATTGTCAGAGAGTTTGTAGAATGTTATTCGGTTCCCAGGTTGAATCATAATACAGGAGAACTATTAGATTACGAGAAAGAGAGAAAGAAAATGGCTTCATGGATTGATGTGGGGCAGTATGTAGAATATATGTTTGAAAAATATAAGAAATAAGGTTATGGTTTTACCATGTTTGCGTGGATGATACTGTGCCAGAGGAGGAAAAGATGAGAATAGATAGTATTAAAATTATATTATTAAAAAGGGAATATTTAGAAACCATAGAAGGACAAAATACATTGGTTGATAAGGTAAATAAAGATACAGAGGAAAGTCTGTATTTTTCAGAAGGAAGCTATGGCAGCACAGATATTATGACAGAGGCTCTTTATTGTGACTTTATTGAAAATGATCTACTGAGAATAATGTTTTTTGGAGAGGATACATTCCAATATAAATATACACCTTGGGAATGTGAATTACATCAACAAAATCCAAGCGAAGAACAAATTGTGGAATATATTAAAAAATGTTATGGGGAAGAAGATGAGGAGAGCATTGCATGTATCAAACAGTCAACTGCTTTTCATGATATGGTTAGCTTGAAATGGATTACTAATGATAAAGCAAGAGAGATTACAGCTAATATATCAATGGAAGTATTATTACATGCTTTGGAGGAATTAGAGGAAAAATTAAAGAAAGAGCATGTGTATGTGGATGAATGGAGAAATGAAGAAAACAAAATGTTTTTAGAGCAGCTCCTTTTCTATATAAAAGAAGCAGCTGCATTAGGTACTGGTGTTTTGTATGTACATACTTTCTTATGATGATGAAAGTATTTAGATTGAAAAGGGATGCATTTTTATATAGTTTGTGATATACTTCATGTATAATATATGAGCTGGTGTGTCAATTTGGTATATTGTGTATGCTCATTTTGTATTTATAGTTAATTTCATTATGCTGGACAGACACAGGGGTTAACGGCGGAAATGAAGGAAATTATGCAAAAAGAAAATTTATCTGCTGCGGAGGCATTAGAGAAACTGAAAAAGGGAAATCAGCGTTATTTATCAGCGGTAACAAATCCTGGAGATATATCACCACAGATTAGACAGGTTACCTGCAATGAGGGGCAGACTCCTTATGCAATTATTGTGACCTGTTCCGATTCAAGAGTTATTCCGGAGAGTATTTTTATGGCTGGAATTGGAGAGTTATTTGTAATTCGTGTGGCTGGTAATGTCATTGATAAGCATCAGTTAGGAAGTATAGAATATGCCGCTGGTCATCTTGGAACAAAACTGGTGGTTGTATTAGGGCATGAACATTGTGGTGCAGTAGGTGCAGCAATTCAGGATCATCCGAATGGCTATATTAAATACATAACAGATGAGATACGCAAAGCAATCGGTGAGGAAAAGGATGAATTCAAAGCATGTTGTTTAAATGTGGAAAGAAGTGTATCTGTTATTAAAGAAAGCCTTGGAATTAAGGAAGAAAAAGATGGTCTGAAGGTATGCGGGGCTGTCTACCATATTGACAGTGGTTCTGTTGAATTTTTAGACTAAGGATTAATAATAATAATAGGTTGTAAAACACACTCTAGTAATTACAGATTGTCTGGAATAGGAGGCTTTATGGAGAGAATAATAAATATCCAAGAATTATTAGCCATAGCAGACTATACATACAAAGAAAGATATTCTGATATTGAACTCAATCAATATTTTAATTACTGGTATTTTCTTGAAGTGACAGAAGAAAAAATAATGCAAGAATTAACGGATGTATCATTAGAAACAATTTTATATAGTAAATATTATTGGAGTTCACGTTATATTGATAAACTTAACGAATTATATGATATAGATGCAGGTGCAGAACAGCAGAGAGATACTATTCTTAATGATATGGAGCAAAGATTAGATAGTATAGATTGGGAGTTTATTCAAAAAATAGAAGAGGGGAAAGTGTGATAGAAAATATGGTATATACAAGTTTAGAATGATATAGTAGAAATCTGTAAAGGGAGCAGATAGAGTGCTGCCTTTATAGAGTAAAATTTTTCTTTTCTGAGTGCTGCCGTTGGTAAAATATGCGAGGCATAAGATGTAAGAAGCTATCATATGAAAGAATAATATGGGAGAGAAATGTATTTGATTTTTGTCAATGAACAGATGTGTATTTAAGAAGGAATGGTCTTAATTTGTATTTTTTAAACACATTTGGACATTACTAATACGTAAATCTGGAACTTACAACGTGCTCAGTGAGATTAGAAATTAATCAGAACAGGAGGACGTTTTTTTGTGCTAAAAATTATTATGGCATAAAGGAAAACATTTGCAATGGCAATAAGAAAAGATATAAGGAGGTTTTAGATGTCACAGGAAGCAGAGAAAAATAAGCAGGAAAAAAGAGTTGCATTAATTGGAATGATTGTCCAAGATCCTAGTGCAGCAGAAAAGATAAATCAGATATTACATGATTTTGGAGAATATATTATAGGACGAATGGGCATCCCATATAGAGAACGGGGAGTGAATATTATTTCCATTGTAATTGATGCACCTGAAAATAAAATTAGTGCATTGTCAGGAAAGCTGGGGATGTTGCGAGGTGTTACTGTAAAATCTGTACAGGCGCCGAATATGCAGTATCATCCATAATAATTAACAAACTGTTTTAACACATTATAAAAATTATTAATTACGCATTTTGGAATTTTATTAATAAAGTTCAACTATGGCAGTAAGGATTCTGTAGGAAAATAACTGGCACATCTTGTCTATTTTTCCGATTGCACAGGTCAAAAAGCCCCGCTGTAGCCATCTGCACCTACATTTTTTCACTTGTGCCCTCGAAGAAATATCCTGTGCAATCTGCATCAGCTGCTTTTCTACAGCTCTTAAATAAAAATGATAATTGAAACAAAAAATACAATAACATGGTGGTTTCTTTACCTTATATTCATAGTAAAACCACTGTATAGAATGGGAGAAAATAGTATGTATAATGTAAAATCAAAAAAAGCAGAAGAATTTATTGATCATCAGGAAATTTTAGATACCATCGCATATGCAGAGGAAAATAAAAATAATAAAGAATTAATAGGCAGCATCATTGAAAAGGCAAAGGCCTGCCAGGGCTTGAGCCATAGAGAGGCACTTTTATTGTTAGAATGTGAAGATGCCGAAGAAAATGAAAAGATTTTTGCTCTTGCAAAAGAAATCAAACAGAAATTTTATGGGAACCGTATTGTTATGTTTGCACCGCTTTATTTATCAAATTATTGTGTGAATGGCTGTGTTTACTGCCCATATCATGCGAAGAATAGGCATATTAGAAGAAAGAAACTTACACAGGAAGAAATCCGGCAGGAGGTAATAGCACTTCAGGATATGGGGCATAAACGTCTTGCCTTAGAGACAGGAGAAGATCCGGTAAATAATCCGATTGAATATATATTAGAAAGTATTCAGACTATTTACAGTATCAAACATAAAAATGGTGCAATCCGCCGTGTCAATGTAAATATTGCTGCAACAACAGTGGAAAATTACAGAAAATTAAAAGAAGCAGGAATCGGCACTTATATTTTATTTCAGGAAACTTATCACAAAGAAAATTATGAAAAATTACATCCGACAGGTCCAAAACATGATTATGCATATCATACAGAGGCAATGGATCGTGCAATGGAAGGCGGCATTGACGATGTGGGAATTGGTGTATTATTTGGACTAAATATGTATAAATATGATTTTACAGGACTCTTGATGCATGCAGAACATTTAGAGGCGGCCATGGGAGTAGGGCCGCATACCATTAGTGTGCCAAGAATCCGCCCGGCAGATGATATTGATCCAGATACATTCAATGATGGAATTTCAGATGATATTTTTGAAAAAATTGTTGCAGTACTTCGTGTAGCAGTTCCATATACAGGGATTATTGTTTCTACAAGAGAAACACAGAAGTCAAGAGAACGTGTACTGAAAGTAGGTGTGTCACAAATCAGTGGTGGTTCCAGAACCAGCGTGGGTGGTTATGTTCATGAAGAAACAGAAGAAGAAAATTCAGCTCAGTTTGACACCAGTGACAGACGTTCCTTAGATGAAGTATTAAAATGGTTATTAGAAGGCGGCTATGTACCAAGTTTCTGTACAGCATGTTACAGAGAAGGAAGGACGGGAGACCGTTTTATGCAATTGGTAAAATCAGGACAGATTGCGAATTGCTGCCAGCCAAATGCACTTATGACACTAAAAGAATATTTAGAAGACTATGCTTCGCCGGAAACAAAAGAAGCAGGGAAAAAAGTGATTGCGGCAGAATTGGAACATATTACTAACCCGAAAGCATATGAAGTCACAAAGCAAAGAATAGAAAAAATTGCAAACGGAGAAAGAGATTTTAGATTCTAAGAACAATAATATATTTTTAAAATTTTAGATAAGCATGCAGATTGTGCTCTAAATTCATTCCATGCAGCCCTCTGCAACTGATGAATTTAGACTAAATGCTTCTGCAAATTGTGACGCACATCTTGTAAAACAGACAATTTTTTGGCATATTGACCAATGACAGGCAATTTTCAAAAACATTCTAGGATAGTCAAAAACAGCTGTGGATTGATGCAGCTGTTTTTGACTATCCTGTATATGGTTAAGAGTAACAATCGGCAGGGCATATTTTATTACAGGAGGTATTAAGATTTATATCGTTTTGTTCGATATAGCAATTAAAGAATATGAGATTTTATCTTGTAAAGAACGATTAGAACTATAGTGAGATTTATCATAATCAAGGAGGAATGTAAAATGGGAATTACAGATATAGTATATAGTCAGTATCAACAGACACAATATAATAATTATAATAGTGGTAAGAGAGGAAAAGCTGCAGCAAAATATCAAGAAGGGAAAAATGCGGCAAACGAAAGAACGAAAAAGACAAGTCAGGGCATGACAGATTATAGGAAAACAGCACAAAAATATGAGAAAGCAGGCAAGCTGGAAACATATGATTTATCAAGGTTAAGTGAACAAGCACAAGATTATTTGAAAACTTTAAAAGAAAAATATAATATGGCAGATATCATTGTTGCAGACTATGCAACAGACGAAGAGGCACAGGCATATATGGCAGGTGCAAAAAAAGATTATGCAGTTGTTATTACTCCAGAGCTGTTGGAAAAAATGGCAACAGATGAAGAGGCACAAACAAAATATGAAGGAATCATTGACAAAGCTATGGGAGACATGACATCAGTAAAAGAACAGTTAGGAGAGGATGCAGATAAAATATCTGGTATTGGAATAACTGTAGATAATGATGGTAATGTGAAATACTTTGCAATGTTAGATGAACAGAGAGTAAGGACTGCAGAACACCAAGAAGAATTAAAAGAAAAACGTGCAGAAGAGAAAAAAGCAAAGAAAAGGGAAGAACAGCAAGATCAGCAAAAGGAATGGTTAACAAAGAAAACAAAAACAATCAAGGCAGATAGTTTGGAAGAGTTGATTGAAAAAATTCGCAATTATAAGGGTGAGGATGAAGCAGAGCCAGAACTTACTTTTGCACGAACCGCACAGGAAGAAGCACGAAAAGGTGCAGAGATAGATTTTTCGTTATAAAATGGAGTGCAGTATACCATAATTTTGATATTAGGCATATTAATAAGGAAAAACCAAATATACATAGTATGTCAGAAAAATAAAAGCAGAGAAGCAGTAAAGAGTAATGAGCATTCCCTGCTTTTGTTTTATATTTATTAAGAGATTTGTTATTTATGACGATTTGGCTGCCAAGATTCCTTTTTGTATGAAGCAGGTAAAGTGCTTCTTATTCCCCTAGAGCGTCTGCTCTGCATGTGTCTTCCGTAAGTGGAAATGCTGCAGTTCCATTTTGGCGGCTTGCCGCAGGGGCAGGTATCCTGCACCATGTGATTAGGATATTTGACTGTTTCGGGAACAAATTTTAGGAATGATTAAATCTGATTTTGCAATAAATCAAAATGAAGTTTTGCCCGTAGTCCCAAAGAAATTAGTAAACGTATCATAATCTGCATTACAAAAATTAAGGAAGGATAGATATGAAAAAATCTATTGTCCGATGGATGCAAATAATGGGAAAACTGCCAGATAAACAAAAATATACAACTTACCAGAAAGCAGTACCACTGCATTTGAAATTTTTTTCCGGAATAATGATATTTTTTTGCGGTAGATTTAAAAACAGATATTTTATATTTCGAAGGTAAAGGATATTTTGCTTGAAATGTATGTTCAAAAATAATAGGAAAGGCCAGCATTACGAATAGAACATAAAATCCCTGAAAACCATATTGAAAAGGGGCAAAAATAACAAAACTGAGAAAAAGCCCAAGCAATAGAAACATATGTGAGACATTAAGCCCAAAAGCAGTGCAGATTGTACGCAGCTCGTTATTAATTTGCGAAGATGTGACAGAAGTTTCCATGATTTATACCAATCCTTTCTTTCAATAAAAGCAGCGATGCTGTATTTAAATGGGTTTTTGGTAAAGTCTTAATATAGGAAGGTTTTCCTTGCAGTTATTGTATTTTACCAAATGAGAAAACGTCATAAAATAATTATGGAAGGATTATAATATAAATGGACATAAAAAACAAGTAAAAATTTTGTCGATAGAAATAGTTTTTTGTGAAAATAGATAAAAAACGAATATAAAATAATAAAGTTTGTTGGCATAATGATAAATATAGAGAAAAATCAAAAATTCCTTTGAAATATTAGCATAAACCGTATATAATAAATAAAGGTGTGTTCAAAAATGTTGAAATTGAATATTATGTCACACGAATGATAGAAAAGATTATGATAATTATGAAGAATTCGAAAATCAGAAGTTATTTTTGGAATAAGACGAATAATTTGAGATAGATAAGATGTACAGGCATAACTATGGAAGATGTTCATAGTAAGATTGAAAGGAGATTGAATCATGATTGGCAGCGATATCGGAATTGATTTGGGAACAGCGAGTGTGTTAGTTTACCTAAAAGGAAAAGGCGTTGTATTAAAAGAGCCATCTGTGGTAGCATTTGATAGAGATACAAATAAAATAAAAGCAATTGGAGAAGAAGCCAGATTAATGCTTGGCAGAACCCCGGGAAATATAGTAGCAGTTCGTCCTTTAAGACAAGGTGTTATTTCTGATTATACAGTGACAGAAAAAATGCTAAAATATTTTATTCAAAAGGCGATTGGAAGTAAGCAGAGGCTTCGTAAACCAAGAATTAGTGTCTGTGTACCAAGTGGTGTAACAGAAGTGGAGAAAAAAGCTGTTGAAGATGCAACCTATAATGCAGGTGCAAGGGAAGTTGCCATTATTGAAGAACCAATTGCAGCAGCTATTGGTGCAGGAATTGATATTTCAAGGCCTTGTGGAAACATGATTGTGGATATAGGAGGGGGTACATCAGATATAGCAGTCATTTCACTGGGAGGTACTGTTGTAAGTACTTCAATTAAGATTGCAGGTGATGATTTTGATGAAGCAATCGTAAGATATATGAGGAAAAAACATAATTTATTAATTGGTGAGAGGACAGCAGAAGATATTAAGATTAAGATAGGTACAGCTTATAAACGTCAGGAAATCGAGACGATGGATGTAAGAGGAAGAAATTTGGTAACAGGTCTTCCTAAAACAATTACAGTTACATCTGAGGAGACAGAAGAAGCATTAAAAGAGGCAACAGCACAGATTGTAGAGGCAGTTCATAATGTATTAGAAAAGACTCCGCCAGAACTGGCAGCAGATATTGCTGACAGAGGAATTGTATTAACTGGTGGCGGAAGTTTGTTATGTGGATTAGAGGAGTTAATTGAATCTAAGACAGGCATTACAACTATGACAGCAGAAGATCCTATGACAGTAGTTGCTATTGGAACGGGAAAGTTTGTGGAATTTCTAAGCGGCAGAAATGACAAAAAATCGGGTTTGTAATCAAGTATTTTTTTCAATTTTGAAACTTTTTGATAGTTACATTCGTATTACTAATAAGACAGGATGCCGCCAGATTGCGGCAATGAATTTTTAAATGCTTTTTAGGGTAATATAAGTTTTTATGAGTAGGAGGAAAAGTATGGTAAGAGGATTATATACTGCTTATACCGGACTGGCAAATGAGCAGAAAAGATTAGATATTCTTTCTAATAATTTAGCAAATTCAGCAACTGTAGGTTATAAACAGGAAAGCGTGGCAAATCAGTCTTTTGACGAGGTGATGACAATAAAAATCCATGATGGTTCAGTAGGATATTGCAATCAGAATATCGGAAATATGAGTCTGGGTGTAAAAATTGGAGAAGTTTACACAGATTATGGGCAAGGTTCTTTCAGAGAAACAGGAAATACATTTGATTTTGCTATTGAGGGCAAAGGATTTTTCAAGATGAGAGTAGTGGATTCAGCAGGAAATGAATCGTTTAAATATACTCGAAATGGCTGTTTTAAAATGACAAGAGAAGGTTATGTCGTTGATTCGGACGGCAATCATCTGCAGGGAGCAAATGGTGATGTGCAGGTACCAGTTGATGCAACAATTTCATTGGATGTAACAGGTGGAATTTTTGCGAATGGAGAATTGATAGACCAGCTTCAGCTTGTTGATTTTGCAGATTATGATTATTTGAAAAAATATGGAAATAATATGTACCAGACAGTAAATGGAGCAGTAGAGCTGCAAGCAGATGGGTTGGTTTATCAGGGATTTACTGAGCAGTCTAATGTAAACTCTGTATCAGAAATGGTCGATATGATTACTGTAACAAGAGCATATGAAGCCAGCCAGAAAGTGATGCAGACGATTGATAGTATGTTGGATGCAGCAGTAAATACGGTTGGTAAAGTAAACTAATAAATAAAAGAGTGAATACAAAATAATGAATAAAGAAAATGAGGTGTTTCAATTATGATGAGGTCATTATGGACTGCTGCATCAGGAATGATTGCACAGCAGACGAATTTGGATACGATATCACATAATTTGTCTAATATTAATACAACAGGTTATAAAACAGAAAGAACAGAATTTCAATCTTTATTATACCAGACAATCCAAGACACATCTACAGACAGCCAGGGAAATCAGAAACCGGTTGGGGTGCAGGTAGGATTAGGAGTAAGAAGTACAGCAATTACTTCTCAGTTTGTACAGGGAAATGTATATGAAACAGGTGGAGCCTTTGATTTTGCTATCGAAGGAGAAGGCTTTTTTAAAGTACAAATGCCAGATGGTTCTACACAATATACAAGAAATGGATCATTAAAAATGTCGAGGGGCACAGATGGACTTACACTATGTACGTCACAAGGCTATCCGATTTTAGACACCAATGATCAGCCGATTGTATTTGATGCTTCTTACTCTGCAAGTAAGCTGGAGGCAGATGATAATGGTAACTTTACTTATCCGGATGAAACAGGTAATCCACAGCCGTTAGGTGTACAGATTGGATTGGTACAATTTAATAATCCGGCAGGTCTGGAAAAAGCATCTGGAAGCTTGTACAAAGAAACAGCAGCATCGGGAACACCAAGAAAAGAAGGAGAAGATGCGGAGATAAAACCTAGTCTGCTTCACCAGGGATATTTGGAAGGTTCTAATGTACAGGCTGTAGATGAGATGGTTAATATGATTATTGCACAACGTGCTTATGAAATGAACTCAAAGGCAATTACAGCATCAGATGAGATGCTGCAGCAGGCAAATAATTTGAGGGGTTAAAGATCTGTATGGTGATGCAAAGAGTAGATTATTGTAGAATATAAAGGAGAGATGGTGTATGAATCTAATAGATAGCAGTTCTTTCTATACATACTCAAATTACACATCAAATATGTCTTCAACATCATCTGTGTCAGCAGATAAATTGCAGGAAAGTCTTACAAATACAAGTTTGGAGAATTCCACTGATGAAGAATTGATGAATGTATGTAAGAGTTTTGAAGCATATTTTATTGAACAGGTTTATAAAGGAATGAAAAATATAGTCAAATCAGACGATGATCAAAATGCATACATGCAGTGCTTTGGAGATATCCTGACACAATCATATGCAGAGAATGCTACGGAAGCTGGGGGAATTGGATTAGCACAGATGTTATACGAATCCATGAAACGTTCCGGATATTAGTTGTATCGGATTTTTGATGATATCATAGAAAGTTATAATGAAACATGATGATAAAAAATCTGTTGGAAAGAAAACTTCCAACAGATTTTTTGCATAATCAGAAAGGAAGAAATTAGTGGAAGAGGAAGTAATAGAGGGATATGTTGATAAAATTGTATTTAGGAATGAGGAAAATGGATACACAGTATTTTCATTATCAAATGAAGAGGGAGAAGTAACTTGTGTGGGGAGTTTTACTTTTATTAGTGAAGGAGAATTTGTAGAGATAAGGGGAAATTATATCAATCATGCAGTTTATGGTTCACAGTTAAAAGTCAGTTCTTATGAGGTAAAAGAGCCCGAGGATTTATATTCTATGGAACGTTATCTTGGCTCTGGTGCCATTAAAGGAATCGGAACTGCTATGGCGGCACGCATTGTAAGAAAATTTAAGGGAGATAGTTTTCGTATTATAGAAGAAGAACCGGAACGGCTGGTAGAAATCAAGGGTATTAGTGAACGGATTGCCAGAGATATTGCATTGCAATTTGAGGAAAAAAGAGATATGCGTACTGCGATGATTTTTCTTCAAAAATATGGTATATCGAGTAATCTGGCAGTAAAGATACATCAACACTATGGCAGCAAGATGTATGATGTAATAGAAAAGAATCCTTATAAACTGGCTGATGATATTAAGGGTGTTGGATTTAAAATAGCAGATGAGATTGCAGAAAAAGTAGGCATTTCTCCAGATTCCAATTTTAGGATTCAGGCAGGTATTGTATATTTGTTACAACAGGCAGCAGTAAGTGGACATGTGTATATGCCGGAGACACAATTACTTTCTCAAATAGCAGAAACGCTTGCAATAGAACAGGAAAAAATAGAACCAAATTTGATGGATATGATAATAGATAAACGGATTATTGTAAAAGAACAGGAGCAAGAAAAACATATTTATTTATCTAGTTACTATTATATGGAATTAAACACTGCAAAAATGCTGATAGATTTAAATATATCTTATCCTGTAAAACAAAAGGCAATGCTTCATCGTTTAGAATATATACAAGAACAGTCAGATGTTACATTGGATGAAATGCAGCAAAAAGCAGTGATTGAATCTGCAAAAAATGGTGTCTTTATCTTAACGGGGGGACCAGGTACAGGAAAAACAACTACAATTAATGCTATTATAAAATTTTTTGAAACAGAGAAAATGGATTTATTACTGGCAGCACCTACTGGACGTGCGGCTAAGAGAATGTCAGAAACTACAGGTTATGAGGCACAGACCATCCACCGGTTACTAGAGCAAAATGGAGGAGTGGAACAGGAGGAGCATAATCTTCGTTTTGAACGAAATGCAGATAATCCTCTTGAAACAGATGTTATTATAATTGATGAAATGTCTATGGTGGACATTCATCTGATGCATGCCTTGTTAAAGGCGGTTGCAGTAGGAACCAGGCTGATATTAGTAGGAGATGTAAACCAGCTGCCATCAGTAGGACCAGGGAATGTATTGCGTGATATTATAGAATCAGAACAGTTTACTGTGGTAAAATTAAAAAAGATATTTCGTCAGGCAGCCGAAAGTGATATTATTGTTAATGCACATAAAATTAATAATGGTGAAATGATTAGGTTAGATAACAAAAGCAAAGATTTTTTTCATTTAGAAAGGGATGATTCGAACATTATTCAGCAATCCATATTATATTTGGTAAAAGAAAAAATAGCCAGGTATATCCAGGCAGATCCATATGATATACAAGTATTGACTCCTATGCGCAAAGGAGAGCTGGGCGTGGAACGTTTAAACGAATTATTGCAAAACCATTTGAATCCGCCATCGAATAACAAAAAAGAAAAGGAATATCAAAATACTATTTTCCGAGAGGGAGATAAGGTTATGCAGATTAAGAATAATTATCAGCTTACATGGGAAATTAAGAGCAGGTATGGAACTATGGTAGAAACAGGAACAGGTGTGTTTAATGGGGATGTGGGAAAAATTGCACAAATTAATCCGTTTGCAGAAAATGTGACAGTAGAGTTTGATGAGGGAAAAATGGTAGAGTATGCATTTGCTGATTTGGAAGAACTAGAACTGGCATATGCCATTACTATCCACAAATCCCAGGGAAGTGAATATCCAGCAGTGGTTATTCCGCTGTTATCAGGGCCTAAAATGTTGTTTAACAGAAATTTATTATATACAGCAGTAACAAGGGCAAAAAAATGTGTAATGACAGTAGGTCGTAAGTATACAATAGAAAATATGGTGCAAAATAATAGTGAACAGAGACGTTTTTCAGGATTGCAGAAACGAATCTGTGAAATAAAATGGTAGAAATCACAAAAAATTGGTGCAATTTTATTGTGAATGAGGTATAATGAAAAAAGATGCAAGGATTTTCTAAGGAGGATAAAAACATATGAAAACGGCATTAGTAATTATGGCAGCAGGTATGGGAAGCCGGTTTGGCGGAATTAAGCAGTTAGAGCCTGTAGGGCCAAGTGATGAGATTATCATGGATTATTCTATTTATGATGCTGTAAAAGCCGGATTCGAGAAAATTATATTTATAATAAGGAGGGACATTGAAGAAGATTTTCGTAGAATTATAGGAAACCGCATTGAGAAATTAATTGAAGTAGAATATGTATTTCAAGATATCGATAACCTTCCCAAAGGGTACAAAAAGCCACAAGGCAGAGAGAAACCATGGGGAACAGGACATGCTGTTCTAAGTTGTCTTGGAACGATTAAGGAACCATTTGCAGTTATTAATGCAGATGACTATTATGGAAAGGAAGCGTTTGTGAAAGTAAATGAATTTTTGAAACATCCATCAAAAGCAAATGCAAAGTATCATTTTTGTATGGCTGGTTTCTTTTTAGGTAATACATTAAGTGAAAATGGAACTGTAACCAGAGGTGTATGTAAAGTCAGCAAAGAAAAAACACTGGTTGATATCGTAGAAACACAGGAAATATCCAAGAAAGGTGAGATTGCTGTAGGTGAAGTAGATGGAAAACCGGTGGAGATTTCATTAGATTGTCCTGTTTCTATGAATATGTGGGGATTTACACCAGAATTTTTGGAAGAATTGAATGTTCGTTTTACGAATTTTTTAGATGGAATCGATCGTAATCCTTTAAAGGCAGAATATTTATTACCAGCAATCGTAGATGACTTAATTAAGGAAGGGAGTGCACAAGTTTCTGTTTTAGAAACACATGACAGATGGTTTGGTGTTACATATCGTGAAGATAAGGAAATGGTGGTAAATTCATTTGCAAATCTGGTAAGACACGGGGTGTATCCACAGAAACTGTTTGAAAATTAGAACTGTTAAATTTTAGCAAGAAATACTGCATAATGAATATAATAATGAAGAAAAGATATTTATACATCAGAAAAATGTGATAATTAGGAGATTATATTCGAAAAGTGATAGAAAAAATAGCAGAGGAATTGATTGATATCATTTATCCGCCACGATGTCCTGTGTGTGGGGAAGTTAAGAGGGGAAAAAAGAAATTAGCTTGTAATGGCTGTTTAGAAAGATTAACATGGATAAAGGAGCCACAGTGTAAGAAATGTGGTAAGATGCTGGAAAGTGAAGAACAAGAGTATTGTTTTGACTGTAATAAGGTACAGTATCATTTTGAGAGTGGATATCCATTGTGGAGTTATGATGATATTATGAAAAAGTCTATAGCGGATTTTAAGTATGGCGGACGACGTGAATACGGAAAATTTTATGGAACAGTATTAGCGGAGCGTTATGGTCCAAAGTTTTTGGCATTGCAGGTTGATGTGATTGTTCCAGTTCCAATACATGATACAAAACGCAGGGAAAGAGGTTATAACCAAACAGAGATTATAGCAGACACATTAGGAAGAGAATTGGGAATTCCGGTATGGAAAGACTGGTTAGTAAGAGTTAGGAAAACTATGCCTCAAAAAGAATTAAATCAGCAAGAGAGATTAAAGAATCTGGAAGGGGCATTTGCAATAAAAAAACGACATGACTTGCAGGGGAATACAAAAGTTCTTCTGTTAGATGATATCTATACTTCGGGAAGTACAGTTGAGGCTTGTACAAAAGTACTTTTAAAAGCAGGAGCAGATAAAGTATATGTTTCAACACTATGTATCGGAAAAGGGTATTGATAAAACATGAAGACAGGAGGTAATTGCTATGGAGGTTAGAAATTGTGCAGAATGTGGGAAGATGTTTAATTATATAGGTGGACCGCCATTATGTAGTATGTGTATAAAAGAATTAGAGGAAAAATTTCAAACAGTCAAAGAATACATATATGATAATCCACGAGCATCAATCAATGAAGTAGCAGAGGAAAATAAAGTATCAATACGTCAGATTAAACGGTGGGTTCGTGAAGAACGTTTGGCATTTTCAGAAGATTCGCCAACTGGTATTGAATGTAAAAGCTGTGGAAAGTCAATTAAGACAGGATGCTATTGTGATAAGTGTAAAAGAGCATTAGAACAGCAGTTAGGAAATGTTTATAAGCAACCTGATGTTGAAGTGCAAAAAACAAAACATAATTCAGAGGCAAAAATGCGATTTTTAAAGTGATAGAATGTGTTTTTACATAAGGCTATTTTAACCATGGGATAAGTGGTAGTAGAGAGTGGGTGATAGAAATGTTATCGGACTTAAAGGTTCATGATGTCTATCGGAATGCGTTTGTTATGATGACAGAAAAGATGGCAGGTTTTACAATTTGTGATGGAGATAAAGAAGACGTTGAATATCATATTGATATTATGCTTCAAAGCAAAGGTGATTTTCAATCTGCAATCGTTTGTCATATGGAAAGTACATTGTATGAGGCTGTATTAATGGGAATGAATGCTGGAAAGACTGTTAGTGCAGAGTTGAAGCAATTATTCATTGGGGAATATATGAATGTGGTTGGGGGGCATGCACTGACCAATATTAATAATTTAATTGGAACAGCTTCTAGATTAACAGTACCTAAAGTTTCTCGATGTTTGGAGAATACAATAAATGATGAGAATGGGGCAAGAGATGTATTGTATTTTACAAGTGCTTATGGCAGGATGAGGATTGATATGAATTATGAAGAAAGAAGTGCAGAAAATGATAAATTATTCAATACTACATAGTTTTACAGAGGAAGCTTGATTAACAAGTGGTATTGTGTAGAAGCAGATAGACATCGATACTTATTAGTATCATTATAAAGGAATGAAATTATATATTGAAGATTTATTGCCGGATTTATGGGATGGAGGGTAAAGTATATGGACAAGACGATATTAGTTGTAGATGATTCTCCTTTTGTGTATCATCATATAAAAGATTTGGTAGAAGGACAAGGGTATAAGGTAATTGGAAGTGCTAGGTCTGGTGAAGAGGGAATTGAAATGTTTCAAAGTTTGAAACCGGATATTGTGATATTAGATATTATCATGCCAGGGATTGATGGATTGGAAACAGCCGAAATTTTATTAGAACAAGATCCAAATGCAAGGATTATTATGCTGAGTTCTTTGTTTGATGCAAATTTACTGGGTGAGGTAAAGGAACTAGGACTAAAATATTTGCTTCCAAAACCGTTGGAGAAAGAAGTGTTTTTTGCTACACTGGAACTGATTTGCAAATAAGCTGAAAGAAAAAATATATTTAAGAGTTGAATCTAGGTTATGCTTCAACAATGTAAAAGTATATGTGCAATTTGTGCGAACAAGTGTATTCGCAGCATACAAACTGTACATATACTTTTTTATGTTTGTAAGCAAAGAATCAGGCTGCTTCAATTTGGGTTTGACATAAAGGGAAAATATTCTGCAGCTTTACGTTTTATAAGTTTGAATATCATGGAGTTTGCTGTATTTTTGAATCTTGAGTCAAATAGATTCCATTGTTCTCTATTCTGATTTTATGTTCTTTAAAAAGTCTTCCAATAGCACGTTTAAAGGCATTTTTACTTAATCCGAATTCTGTTTTAATCTGCTCAGGGTCAGATTTATCATGAAAAGGTAAAAAGCCATCAGAATTCTTTAGCTTTTCGTAGACTAATAGGGAATCTTCATCCATCTGGATAAAAGTTTTTTCTCGGACACTTAAATTTAATTTTCCGTCTTCCCGGACGTCCGTAACCCGTGCATTTTCAATCAGATCACCAGGCTGGTAATCTCGAAATACCTCTTTGCGGGGGATGATGGCAGAAAATTTATTATCCACTGCAACAAATACACCAAATTGACTGCTGAGTTCGTAAACAATTCCAGATACTTTGTCATCCTTTTTATAAGGAGAATCTGATGAAAGATATTCATATACATTCATTGTAGCACATAAACGATGACTCTTGTCCAGATATAGAGCAGCAAGTATTTCATCACCAACATGAACTTTTTTCGTTTGTTCTTTAAAAGGCAATAGTAAATCTTTTGCTAGTCCCCAGTCCAAAAAGGCACCAATAGGGGAGGTGTCAACAACCTTTAAAAGAGCAACTTCTCCAAGCTGTAGCCGAGGTGAAGCAGTAGTAGCAATAGGGCGGTCTTCGGAATCTTTATAAATAAAAAGTTCTAGCTGATCTCCTAGCTGTAAAGAACCGGGAACTTGGTTTTTAGGTAAAAGTACACAGTCTTCCCTGCTTCCGGAAGGTGCGATAAAATATACACCATTATTGGTCTTTTTCAGAGCTTCTAAAATTTGCAATTTTCCTATTTGTATCATAATAAAATCATTTCTCCTTTATATTATTTATGTATTATTATAGTTTTGATGTGCTGCTTGGTTATGGTTGGGCCATGCAGAAGTGGTTGTGTAATCTTGGCACAGAAGTTTATGCAGATTACACAATGATTTTCTCCAAGGGCAGATATTAACATAATATCTCATTACTGGAAAAAAAACTAGTGAAAAAATAAAAAAAATGAGATATAATAAATAAGATTAGAGTGGATAGAGTATTAAAGCAGTTTGATTTCTTGCATCTTTAATCATTAAAATATTATAAATTAAGAAAGGATATAAACAGTATGAAAAAAATTATTAGTACACCAAAGGCACCAGCAGCAATTGGACCATATTCCCAGGCAATAGAAGTAAATGGTATGGTGTTTACTTCAGGAGTGATTCCAATTAATCCTGCAACAGGAGAATTAGTGACAGGGGCTGTAGAGGAACAGGCAGAACAGGCAATTGGTAATCTGGCTGCATTGTTAAAGGAGAGCGGAGTAAGTTTAGATAATGTAATTAAAACAACAGTATTTATTAAAAATATGGAGGATTTTGGTAAGATTAATGAAATCTATGCAAAATATTTTACAAAAGATTTTCCGGCGAGATCATGTGTAGAAGTCGCAAGACTTCCAAAAGATGTTCTTATTGAAATTGAAGCAATTGCAGTAAAGGAATAATCAAATGGAAAATTTTCAGCCAGTATCATATGAAAAGAAATCAGTACCACAGGATGTAAAAATAATCAATTTCATTATTTTAATATCAATCATTAGCTATCTCTGTTTTTCCTTTGGAATTGCATTGGTACAAGAAATTCTGAGCACACAGCTGCCCTGGCTGAAAAGTGTGGCAGTGAGTGCTGTGGTTGGTGAACTGGGAATGGTATTACCGGCAATAATTTATTTAGGATATAAAAAAGTGAATTGGAGTAAGCAGCTGAGGTTTCATAAAATAAAGATATCAACAGTGTTGTTATTGATTATATTTGCATATGCAATTATGCCATTGATGAATTTTCTGAGTGCAGTAACAATGCTGTTTTCAAAAAATATTATAGCTGATACCTTAAATCAGGTAACAGGAAACCATTCATCCATTACAGCACTGGTTGTTATTGCGTTAATACCAGGTTTGTTAGAGGAATTTTTATACAGAGGTGTTGTATATGGAATTTATGAAAAAAATAATGAAAGATTTGGTATTATATTAAGCGGACTATTGTTTGGATTGGTCCATATGAATGTGAATCAGTTTGTATATGCATTTGTAATGGGAATTATGTTTGCTTTATTGGTTAAAGCAACAGATTCGCTCTTTTCATCCATGATTGTCCATTTTGTCATTAATGGTACATCAGTTGTATTACAATATGCATCACAGAAAGCAGGCGGTCTGGGAAATGACACAGAAGCAATGGCTGTATATTCAGACACAACGCTCTTGCTTATGGCAGCAGCAGTTTGGGGATTTATTGCAATGCTCACAACTGTGGCAGCAGTTTTAATATACTATGCAATAGCTAGAAATGAGGGGAAGATACAAGATATAAAAGCAATATGGGGCAAAGGAAAAGGTACTAAATTAGTTACAATACCTTTGATTATTACAATGCTGATTTGCATTGCTTTTATGTGGCAGCTTTCTTTTTAGAGTGAAAATTTGTAAAAAAGTAGTAATTACTAGAGTGTGTTTCATATATGAAAAGAAATATTATTATCTAAGAATTGAGAACCATCAGAGCAGAGGATTTGATACTGTTCTGATGGTTCTTTTAGTGCTAAATTTGAATATCAATATTTTGTCCAAGTTCAGGCTGGACAGATTGCTCCATCATTTTGATTAAGTTTCCGCTATTATCATTTACTGTGTCTAATGCCTTGTCCAAAACTGCAATACTGACTTGGGTAAGCAGATTTTGTTGGGAAAGACTAGTTGATAAAGAAGCAATATCCATATGAAACACCTCCTTTCAAATATGTTTGAAAGAATATACTTTTATATTCATGGACAGGCCTCGCAAAAATAATCTGTTTGGCTTAATTGCAAATAAAAAATATAATTTTTTGCAAATTGTAAATGGCAGTTTTGAATAATTATCATGGTATTTTCGTATGTAGAAAATAGAATTTTATAAAATTACCAGTACATAATTTATTATATCACAAAAAATATAAAAAATATATAAAAAAATGAAGTGTGAAATAAATAACAAAACAAAAAATATGCAAAATATACAAAAAAATAATCGAAATACTCCATAAAAATGTGAAAAATATTGATAAAAAAAGAGGGTGAAAAGAGCGGAAACTTGACAAGGCCTCAATTAGCTGATATAATAGACCAAGTATTGCGTAATAGAATTGTAATATTTCAAAGAGAAAATTAACAATTAGAATGAATATTGAAAATAGTTTGGAGGTTTTAACAAATGAAGTTACGTTGGGTTACTAGAACAGCACTATGTTGCGGTATGGCAATTGCAGTTGTAGCTGTAACGAAAGCACCAAAGTTAACATCAGCAACAGTAAGTACAGAAACAGGAATGGCGGGTATTTCAGTTACATTAGATAAGTATTGTGCAGTTTCTGAAGAAGAAGAAATCGCACAGGATATGGAGATATTAGAAACAGTTGCAGACAGTACAGTTCCAGATGGTGTTGTCACAACAGGAGGAGCTATCAATACAGCAGCAGATAGTTCAAAATATGAGAATTTAGGTATTTCTATTGCGAATGATTATGTAAACATAAGAAAGAAAGCATCAACAGAGAGTAAAATAGTTGGAAAATTATACCGCGGTTCTGCTGCGACTATCTTAGAAAAAAAAGGTGAATGGGTTAAAATTAAATCCGGAAGCTGTGTAGGTTATATTAACTCAGAATATCTGGCAATTGGTTACAATGCAGAAGAGTTAGAAGATAAGTTTGGAACAAAATGGGCAACAGTGAATACAACAACATTAAAAGTACGTGAAGAAAAAAGTACAGAGTCAACTTGCATCACATTAGTTCCAGAAGGTGAAAAATTCAAGGTCATCAAAGAAAGCGGTGATTGGCTTAGAATTGCTGTAGATGGTGATAGCAAAGGATATGTTTCAAAAGAATATACGGATGTAGAAGTTGAATTTGAGGAAGCAATTTCTATCAAAGAAGAGCAGGAAGCAAAGCGTAAAGAAGAAGAAGCAAGACGTGCACAAGAAGAGCAAGAGAGATTATTGAGAGAGCAGGAAGCAATGCAGGCTGAGCAAGCAAGTACTTCAGATAGTAGTTCCTCAAGCAGCAGTAGTGGAAGCTCAAGTTCTTCTTCGAGCAGCAGCAATGGAAGTTCAAGTTCTTCCTCAAGCAGTAATGGAAGTTCAAGTTCATCTTCAAGCAGCAGTAGTGGAAGTTCAAGTTCTTCTTCAAGCAGCAGCAATGGAAGTTCAAGCTCTTCCTCAAGCAGTAGTGGAAGCTCAAGTTCTTCTTCAAGCAGCAATAAGAGCAATTCAAGTTCTTCCTCAAGCAGCAATGGAAGTTCAAGTTCTTCCTCAAGCAATACTACAGTGACAGGATCTGGAACAGGAGAAAATATTGCACAGTTTGCATTAAAATTTGTTGGAAATCCATATGTGTATGGTGGAACAAGTTTAACAAATGGAGCAGACTGCTCAGGATTTGTTCAGTCTGTATATAAGAATTTTGGTATTACATTGCCAAGAACATCCGGTGAACAATCAACAGTAGGAAAATCTGTTAGTGCATCCTCTGCAAAAGCAGGTGATTTGGTATTCTATGCAAGTGGTGGAAGAGTCGGACATGTGGCAATCTGTATAGGAAACGGACAGGTAGTTCATGCCAGCAATCCGGACACAGGAATTAAAGTTTCTAATATGACATATAGAACAGTTTATTGTGTTAAGAGAATTGTAGAATAATGAGAAATAATATATACATAAAATACTCACCTTTGGGTGGGTATTTTTGTTACAGAAAGTTCTAGAGTGTGTTTGAAAATTCATTGCTCCAATCTGCATGCCCCACTTTGTATGCTATTTGCTCCAATCTGCACGCTCCACTTTGTGTGCTATTTGCTTCAAATTTAATTGATGTAGCCCGCTACACCTCATAAATTTGGAACATTTCTAAATGGCTTTATTATAACAACTTCTGTCATGTCAGGGAGAATTCAAGTTGACATTTATATTGAAAAGTGGTATCTTAATTCCTAAGAAGAAATTTATTAAATGTATAAAAAAACAATGGGAATAAGGGGGATATTATGGATAAAAATAAGATACTGATTGTTGATGATGAAGAAGTGAATCGGGTAATACTCAATGAGGTATTCCGGAGCGAATATGATATAATTGAGGCAGCGAATGGTCAGGATGCAATTTCCCAGATAGAGAATAACCATAATATTGTATTGATTTTATTGGATGTTGTTATGCCTATTTTGGGTGGTTTTGATGTGTTAGAGTATATGCGGGAACATCAGTTGTTGGAGAGAATTCCTGTTATACTGATTACTAGTGAAACTGTCTGGGACAGTGAGGGCAAAGCGTATTCTTATGGTGTGGCAGATGTGATTCATAAACCTTTTTATCCTCGTATTGTGAAAAGAAGAAGTCAGAATATTATTGAATTATATCAGAATAAATATAACATGGAAGTACGCCTGAAAGAACAGGAAGAAGAAATCAGGATACAGGAGAAGAAAATTCGTGAAAGTAATGAATTTATGATCGATGCACTTAGTTCGGTTGTAGAATTCAGGAACCTTGAAACAGGAGAGCATATCAGACGTATTAAGTATTTTACAAGAATACTTTTGAAATATCTTATGAAGTATTTTCCTAAATATGGATTAACACCAGAACAGGTTGATGAGATTGCCAGGGCATCGGCTCTACATGACATAGGGAAGATAGGTATTCCAGATGCTATTTTGTTGAAACCAGGGCGTCTGACTCCTCAAGAGTTTGAGATTATGAAGACACATACAACAATTGGATGTGATGTGTTGGAAAAGTTTCGTCAGAAGCAAACAGATGAATTTTATCAATATTGTTATGAAATCTGCCGATACCATCATGAGAGATGGGATGGTAACGGATATCCAGACCATCTGGCAGGAGATGAGATTCCGATTAGTGCACAGATTGTTTCTATTGTAGATGTTTATGATGCGCTGGTAAGTCCGAGGGTATATAAGAGTCCATATGCTAATAATATAGCATATAATATGATTATGAATGGTGAGTGTGGGGAGTTTTCACCAGATGTATTGGAATGTTTTGGGCTTGCAAAGGAGGATTTCTTTAACATCGTAGAAGTCATTAAAATGTTTAATTTTACATAATGTAATGTAACAGTTCAGCCATGCAGAAATGATGGCGCAGAGTGCAAATGACTGCTTGCAGGCTAAGGACACTTTGTACCATCATTTCTATATGGCATAGATGAACTGTTACAATGTAATAGATAGCAGGCTGGAGGGAAGGATAGTATGAAGCAAAGTGAAGATTGTATATTTCCTATAGAAAATACACTAGAGATGATTCTTATGTTTGACAAAACAGGAATCATTTCTTATGTAAATACCGCTGCAAAGAAGAAACTGGAATATGAAAGTGATTTGTGCGGCAGACATATTAGTGATATTTTTCCGAATACTTTCAAACTTGCTGAAGAAGGTTTTGAAACGGATTACCTGTTTGGAAATGAATTGCAGAATCTTATGGCATATCGCAAAAATCTTACTTGTTTTCCTGTAGAGACCAGAATAATATGCAGCAATGACTGCAATGGAACATACATATGTATGGCAAATGATATATTAGAAAAGGAGTTTTTAAATAGAGAGGTAGAACAGGTACGGCAGGAAGCACAGCAGGCAATGAAAGTAAAAACAGAGTTTGTTGCAAATGTGACACATGAACTGCGGACTCCGGTAAATGGCATACTGGGTATTGTTAGAGAGATGTTAAGCGGTGGAACAGACAAACAGAACGTGAAGTCATTGCAGTTGATAGAACGTTGTTGCGATGATATGAACAAGATTATTAATAATATTTTGGATTTCTCAAAGCTGGAGGCAGGAAAATTTACTTTGGAGCCGCGTAAGTTTGATTTTCGAAATATGTTGGATTATGTAAAAAATAATCATATAAATAAGATTACTGAAAAGGGATTGCGGTTTTTTATGACAATATCTCCACAGATACCGAAATATATCATAGGGGATGAATTACGAATCGTCCAGATACTCAATAATCTTTTGTCCAATGCACAAAAATTTACCGCTATAGGCAAGATTACAGTTGAGGTAATCAAGACAGCACAGGTAAATAATAAGATGGAGTTATTCTTTATTGTAACAGATTCGGGAATTGGGATTGACAAAGCAGATAGAGATAAATTGTTTCAGAGCTTTTCGCAGGTAGATGCATCTATTTCCAGAAAGTATGGGGGGACTGGTTTAGGCTTGAATATTTGTAAGCAGCTGGTAGAATTAATGGGTGGAAGAATTGAAGTAGAGAGCGAGAGAAACAGGGGAAGTACCTTTTCCTTTTCTATATGGGTAGGTGTCTGTGAGGAGGAAGATACTTCACAGCAGATAGATGATAGGAAAAAGTCTCTGTTTACAACTACATCAGTGATATCTCCTATAAGTGAAAAGGCAGAAGATATAGAGAACATCAAAAAATATGGTACAACTGAAAATCAGGAGAATTTGAAAAAAAATCTGTCAAAGCTAATACTCTGTGTAGAGATGGAAAATTGGGAAAAGGCAGAGATGTTTATGGAGACAATAAGGCAATTGACAGAAGGAGCACCACATGAGGTGAGCCGTATGGTTCTGAGATTGAAGATGGCAATTCAGAAAGCAAATTACGACAAAGTAATCTCAGAGTTTGAAAAATTGGAGAATTTCTTGCAATCGGAGGTACAGGTATGATTTATGAGAATGAAGATACTGGCAGGGAAAAGATACTTATTGTGGATGATGTAGAAACAAATAGAGTTATCCTGGAAGAAATTATAAAAAATATGGGGTATCAGCCTTTTTTGGCAGAAAATGGAGAACTTGCACTGAAAATGGTTCAGGAGTGCTGGCCGCAGTTGATTTTAACTGATATCTCCATGCCTGGAATGGATGGCTATGAGTTGTGCAGAATTTTAAAAGGAAATGAGGAGACAAGAAATATTCCAATTGTCTTTATTTCAGCGTTTGATGATCCGAAAGATATTATAGAAGGTTTTTTGCTTGGGGGTGAGGATTATATTACAAAACCATTTATTTCAGAAGTAGTGCAGGCACGTGTGGGAGTGCATCTTCGTTTGTATGAAGCGAACAGGGAGCTTATAGAAATGAATAGACGATTGCAGATTTCTGTTAATGAGCAGTTAAAACAGATGGAATTAGAGAAGAAGAATGTCTTGTATGCTTTGGCGAATATTGCAGCACAGAATTCTAGTTATGGAAAGGAATATATGGAGCGGTTAAGCCGTAACTGTAAAATACTGGCACAGGGCATGCAGCTTTCTCCTTTGTTTGAAGATAAGATTTCAGATACTTATGTTGATACAATAGAATTGGCAGC
>CAYRAV010000034.1:0-32097 GCA_964422365.1 uncultured Lachnospiraceae bacterium
ACTGGAGAAATTTGAAAAAGACGGGATAGACTATGATTCGATTGTTCCTCTTACAGAGGATGACTTTGAATACGCAGAAGAGGATGGAATTGATTATGATTCTATTGAACCTTTTAAGGATGAAGTTGAAGAGTATTATAAGGAGCATCCAGACAGTAATTTTGATGAAGAAATTTTAGGAGAATACCTTGAAACAGCAAAATCATATATGGAAGACATTGAAAAATTTGAACAACTGTCAAGAGAAAAGCCGGAAAAATACAGCCTCTTATTAGCATACAGCTATGATAGATTTGCGCACTATGCATATGCGTGTGATGATTTGGCACCAGCAGAGGAATATTATGAATGTGCGTTAACAATATACAAACAGCTTGCAGAAAAAAATCCGAACAAATATCTGCTTGAGCTTGCAGACAGTTATCACAGGATTGGACGTTTGTATGATCATGTATTTAGCAGGGAACTGCCAGAAGAATATTATCTTAAAGAACTGCAGGTTCGTATAGAACTTGCAGAAAAAGATCTCCACCAGTTTGGCAAAGCATTATTTTATTGTTATGATAATATTATCGAATTCTATGAATCGGATTGTGATGAACAGAAGATTGAAGCATACTCCCAAAAACAAAAAGAGTTACAAAAACAGCTTTCTGACTGTGGAGTAAATATGGACACAGATACAGAAAAATATCGTATTGTCAAACAGTATATTGAAGAATGGCATCCTTTTAAGGAAGCACATCCTAACAGACGTGATGTTTATGGCTTGGAAATAAAGGAAATGGTTATTAAAATTAATAATGATTGTAGTGTTGAAAGAATTATTCAGATTATATGTGATGTTTTTTATCATGCACTTTATTATTCCACTTTTGAAATGGAAGAGTGTATAGAAATTGCAAAGAAGATAGAAACAAAAATAAGTAATTTAGATAATTAAATTCATTCAATGCAGTCCACTGCACCTCATGAATTCAGACCAAATTTCCCACAAATTGTGACACATATCTTGTAACTGTAAATTTTAAGACATGTTCTAAAGCGTATCTTAAAATTTACAGTTTAAATGAGGAGAATAAAATAAATTTATGAAATAATCAATATAATGCAATGCCTAATGATTGTGCCAATCATAAAATGCATTATCAATCGTTATTTCTGCATATGCTCCACAGGCAGTTTCATCCTTTGTCATCAAATCTATGATAAGATATTGTTGGAGGTGCAAATCATGCCTAAGACAATTTTAATGATAGAGGATGAAAAATCCATTCAGAATATTGTAAAAGCCTTTTTGGAAGATGCAGGGTATATCGTTTGTATTGCAGATGATGGTATTGAGGGTATTTCAAAATTTCATCAGTGTAATCCGGACCTGGTGTTACTAGATGTAATGTTTCCGAAAATAGACGGTTTTGCAGTTTGTGAAATAATTAAGGAAAGAAACAACAACACCAATTATTATGTTAACAGCACTTGATGATGATAACAGCCAGATAAAGGGATTTGATATATTAGCAGATGACTATATCACAAAGCCCTTTTCAATGCCATTGGTACTAAGGCACATTGAAGCTGTTCTGCACAGGGTCAATATGCCGATGCCTCCTTCATCTGTTCTTCGTTATAAGAGTATTAGTTTGGATACAGAAAGCTATGAGGTTTTTGTAGACAATAATAGTATTTCTTTGACTGCACGTGAGTTTGACATATTGAGGGTTCTTATGGAAAACAAAGGGCGGGTATTTTCAAGAGACAGTCTGTTAAATAGTGTTTGAGGCTATGATTATTTTGGTGATGAAAAAATAGTGAATACCCATATTAAGAATATTCGTAGAAAATTAGGGGTTGAGTGTATAGAGACCATAAGAGGGGTGGGTTATAGAATTGATAAAGAACATTAAGGAAAGTATAGGAAAAAAGACATTTATTATGATGATGGTGCTGTTGATAAGCAGCTGTATCATTATATATGGAATTGTATTTTATTTCCTGCCCCAAAATTATCAGACAAAGTTGGAGAGTCAGTTTATTTCAAAATGGTGGAACAGAAATGCCTCCTTATGTTACATGGCAGGATTTTCTGGGTGTCTGTAACCTTACCGAGGAGCAGCTTGCGTTAGATGGGGGTGAAAGTTATGAGTAAAGTTTTTCTATATGAATGGAAAAGATTATTGTTAAATAAATTTACTGTTGGACTTTTCGTAATCACAGCTTTTTACAGTTATTGGGTTATGCAGGGGGAAATTGTGATTGGGATTATAAAGATTGCAAGTGCAATGTTCTTAACAGTTCCTAAGCATACAAATTGAAAAATAAAATATATGGAAATAAGAATGGGAATCTGTTATAATCAATATATGTAAATTAATGTTTATTTAAGCATCTTGCATCATTTGTTGAAAAGATGGTAACAGTTCCAGCTATGCAGAAACAATTGTAAAATATACACGTGGGAGCTTGCTCACTAAGAGCATATTTTACAATTGTTTCTATAGGGCGGATGCCCGACATGAATACTTTACCAGACAAACCATAAATTTTTTGGTAATAATGTACATTCTGGTAAATTATAAATGGCATGGCTGAATAGTTACAAAAGATGTATCAGAATGGAAAGTTATTTTATAATAATTTGTAATAACAAAGGAAGGAAGAACATAATGCACATTACAGATAAATTGGTAAGGCCTATTACAGAAACTGCATATCTGACAGCGGAGAATGTCAAAAGGTACAGAGTGATTCTCCGCTATTTTTATATGCAGCATGAAAGAATCAAGTATTGGCTTGATCAGGAAGAAGTGTTTCAGGCACTGCAGGAACAGGAAGAATTTTCTGGTTATACTATGGAACAGTGCAGGCAGGATTTGAATGCACTGGTAAATTGGAAAAACTTGATGCCGGTTCAGGATACGAAAAAGGCAAATTCTGTAGAGGCATTTAAAAATAGGCAGTTCCGTTACCAATTAACAGAATATGCGGTGGAAATCGAACGTATGACTATTCATTTGGAAAATTTATTTGTAGAAGGTGCATCTTTAGAGCCGACTTTGTTAGAGCGTATCAAAAATGAGATAGAAAAAGTGAAAATAATTGGCGAAGATACTGCAGTTCATGTATATACATGGTGGAATGACTTAAATAATGATTTTAAACGGCTGAATCAGAATTATCAGGATTATATGAGAAGCCTTAACAGTGCGAAAGCAGAAGAGTTAATGAAAAGTGCAGAATTTTTGATTTATAAAGACAATTTAATTGAATATCTGCGTTCTTTTGTAAAAGGATTGCAGTTAAATGTAGGAAAAATTGAAATCATAATAGAGGGTGCATCGAATGAGATGTTAGAAACAATTTTTCAAAAAGTAGTAACATATGAGATGACCATTCCAAGAATGGATGTAGAAGTGAATGAAAAAAATATTTATGAAAACATACAAGGCAGATGGAAAAGCATAAAAGAATGGTTTGTTGGAAATAGTGTGAGAGAAAGCGAAGCGAGCAGGTTATTTGATATGACAAATGAAAATATTCGAAAAATCACACGGTATGCTACAAGAATCAGTGAACAATTTACTATGGGAGCCAATCGAAAGGAAGAATACAAAAAAATAGCAGAAATATTTTTAAAATGCACAGATATAAAGGAAGCACATAAGTTATCTGCTATGGTATTTGGTGTAGAAAAGCCATTACACTTAAAAGGGGATTTCATAAGAGAAACAGATAGTATTAATAGTGGAGTGTATGACGAAAGGGGAATAGAAATTTCGATCAGACCAAAAGTTCGTGCTTATGGAGAAAAAGTTTCAAGAAGCCATATTAGAGATTATAGTGCTGAAAAGGAAAATGCCAGAAAAGAAGCAATAGAGAAATTAGAAAAAGAGAAAAAGATGATAGAGGGTTATATGGTAGATGGGAAAATTTCTTTTGAAGAACTTCCTGTGATTGAGCCGGAGGTAAGAAACATTTTACTTCGGTGGCTGTCAAAAGCATTAGAACATAAAGATGGAAAAGGAAAAACAGAAGAAGGACAAGTATATCAGATAGTGAATCGAGAAGAAAAACGGTATTGTAGGGTAAACTGCAATGACGGAGTATTTGAAATGCCTGCTTTTGTGATAAGATTTGAATAGTTTGGAAAGGAATTTTGCTATGAATGTATTTGAGGAACTTATGAATCAGCGGTGGATTACAAAAGAGAAAGAAAGAGAAAAATATTACAGGATAAAAGATGGGATAGGAGAAGTGAAAGAATTTATTCGGGAAAAATTAGGATACCGGCTGATTGATAATGGGATGTTAATCAAATTAGAAAAGCTTCCGGGAGAAGCATTGTCATGGATGGGGATTGAGGAATTTTCAAGTAAAACGGAATATGCATTTTTTTGTCTGATTTTAATGTTTTTAGAAGATAAAGAAGTAGAGGAACAGTTTGTACTTTCACAGCTGACAGAATATATTGCAGCACAATATCCGGGAGATGCAATTGAGTGGACAGTATATGAAAATCGAAGAAAACTAATTCGAGTGATGAAATATGCAATGAAGCAGGGATTGTTTTTTAATAATGATGGCAGTGAAGATGGTTTTGCAGTGGAATTAGAGACAGAGGTATTATATGAGAATACAGGATTATCAAAATATTTTACAAGAAATTTTACAAGGGATATCAGTGAATATACAAAGGTAGAGGATTTTTTTCAAAGTGAGTGGATGGATATGGATGAGGACAGAGGTGTTGTGCGTAAACAGAGAGTATATCGAAAATTACTGCTTACACCGGGAGTTTATAAGGATAAAGAAAAAGATGAAGATTTTGCTTATATTAAGAATTACCGCAGCAGTATCGAACATGATTTTGAAGGAATCGTAGATTGTAGTTTACAAGTACATAAAACAAGTGCATATGTAATATTAGGCGGGAATGGAACACTTGGAAAGGTATTCCCGGGAAACAATAGTATATCTGATGCAATTTTATTAGCGTTTTTTTTGATACAGAAGAAGATTGCAAAAGGAACACTTACAGTAGAAATGGATGAAACAATTGTGTTATCAGAACAGGAAATGAAAGAACTGCTGATAGAGTGTAAGAAAACATTTGGAGCAGGCTTTGCAAAAAAATATCGTGAGGATATGCCAGATACAGAATTTGCAAAGACAATATTAGAGGAAATGGAGCAGTTTGATATGGTAAGGATGGAGCCGGTTACAAAAGATGTAATAATTATGCCTATAGCCGGAAAAATATCAGGAATATATCCAAAGGCATATTTAGAAAAGGAGAATATTAATGTTACTGAGTAAATGGATAATAAATAGAATTGGATTAATAGATTTTTGGTATTATGATGATGAAGAATTTGGTTTCGAAGATGGGAGATTATTATTACGAGGAGCAAATGGTTCTGGGAAATCTGTGACAATGCAGAGCTTCATTCCATTACTGCTAGATGGAAATAAGGCATCTGAACGGTTAGACCCATTTGGAACAAAGGCAAGAAGATTAGAAAATTATTTGTTAGAAGAAAATGATGGCAGGGAAGAGAGAACAGGTTATCTGTACATGGAATTTAAGAGAAAAGAAAGTGACACTTATATTACGATTGGCATTGGTCTATGTGCGAGGAGAAACAAAAAATTAGATTCCTGGCATTTTGTTATCACAGATGGACGCAGGATTGGAAAAGATTTTTTGTTGTATAAGGATATGAAATATAAAATTACTTTAAGCCGGCAGGAACTGATGAACCGTCTTGGAGAAGGCGGACTGGTAATAGATGGGCAGAAAGAATATATGAAAATGGTCAATGAAAAAATATTCGGCTATGAAACAGTAGAAGAATATAAAGAGCTCGTTGACTTATTGATTCAGCTTAGGACACCAAAACTTTCTAAGGACTTTAAACCAACTGTATTAAATGAAATTCTAAGCAGTTCACTACCGCCATTGTCAGATGAGGACTTACGTCCTATGTCAGAGGCAATTGAAAATATGGATCATCTGAAAAGTCAGTTAGAAGGATTACAAGAAAGCAAAAAGGCAGCAGAAAAAATTTTTGCCGCATACCAGCAATACAATCAAAGCGTACTATATGAAAAGGCAGTATGGATGGTGGAAGATGAATCATCTTATATAAAAACAGTCAATGAAATAGAGGAATTAGAAGAAAAAGGAAAAAACTGCAGCAGACAGTTAGATGAAGAGAGAGAAAGACAAGATAGATTGGAATTAGAAGAAGAAACTTTGAAGAAGGAAAAAGAAGATTTAGATAAAAATGATGTGAGCCTCCTTATGGAAAAAAAGGTAGATTTAGAAAAAACATTGGGTGAACAGCAAGAAAATTATAAGAATAAAGCAGGCAATCTGGAATTGAAGCAGGAACAATTTACCGAAATAGAAGGAAAGCAAAAAGAAAAATCTGGAGAGAGAGAGCTATTGAAAGAACAAGTAGAGGAACAGCTAGGGGAAATGGAGGGAATATTTGAAGTCCTGACTTTTGATGAGCATGTTTTTATGGCAGAGGAACTTAAAAAGCAGATAGATGAAAAATATATATTTGAAACACTTTTAGCTCAATTAGAAAAGATAAAATGTAACCTGAAAGAGGGAATAGAAGTTCTGCGTAAGGAAGAGAACCAAGCGGCACAATTTGAAGCATTACAGATAAAGATGGCGAAAACAAAGCAGGAGAAAGATTTATTAGAAAAGGAATTAAGTGAACTTTCACAACAATGTGACCAGATAAAAAATGAATGGATAGAAAAATTTTATCAGTGGCATAGAAACAATACAGAGCTGTTTCTTTTAGAAGAAACAGAAAGAAGTATTGTAACAGGAGTGGACCAGTATAATGTACAGTCAGATTTTGCAGAATTAAAAGATATGGTTCTAAATGTAAAGAATGAAAAAAGGTTAGAACATCAGAAGGATGTTTTAGAATTACAGCATCGGCTTCAGTTAGAACAGGAAGCATGGAAGGAAAAAGAGCAGGAATTACAGGAGTGGAAACAAAAAAAAGATCCGGAACCGGAGAGAAGCAGGGAGATACAAGAAAATCGTGCATGGCTGGAGTCAGAAAAAATTCCTTATGAGCCATTCTATAAAGTGATTGATTTCGTGGAGGAGATATCTGCAGAACAGAGAAATCGTGTTGAGGAAGCATTGCTTTATATGGGATTACTAGATGCCATTGTAGTGCCAAGTAATTATAAGAATCAGGTTTTAACACATAGACAGGGGCAGAGGGATAAGTATCTGTTTGGTGAAATGTCAAATATTCAAAAAAGTTTGGAACAGATGTTAGAAATTACAATGGAAAGTGCAGACATTGTTTTTTATCAGGAACTTTCTAATATTTTACACTGTATTGGAATGGATGAGCAGGGAAATACACGTATAACAGAGCAAGGATTTCAGTTAGGGCTGCTTCATGGAACGATTACAGGAGAGTATGAGGCAAAATATATTGGAACAAAAGCAAGAGAAGCCTTTCGTTTAGAACAGGTGGAACGTTTAGAAGAAGAAGCAGAAGCCTTTCGAAGCCAGGCAGAGCAAACCCAAAAAGAAAAGAATGGCATAGAAGAGCGTATTGTTCGATTAGAGCAGGAATATCAAGCTTTTCCTAAGGGAGAAGACTTAAAAATTGCCACAAAAGACGTACAGCAGTGTCAGGAAAAATCAGAACAGAAACAGAATGAAATCAATCTGTTGCAGACAGAAGTGGAAAAGGCAGCAGAAGTTTTAAAGGAACTCCGTTTGCAAGTGACACAAATCTGTAGAAAAGTTTACCTCAAAGGAAAGTTAGATATTTTCGAGACAGCAAAGGAGGAAGTGGAAACTTATGAGAAGGAAGTCTATCAGTTAGACAATCTTCATCAGAAATATATCCATGCGGTGGAAATATTGAAAAATCTAGAGGAACAGATGGAAAATGTATTAGAAGATATGGATAATCTGCGATATGATATGGGACGATTAGAAAGAGAGGTACAAAAGCTCCAGAATGAAATTACAAAGTGTGAGGAACAGCTTGCATTAAGTGGTTATGAAGATATAAAGGAACGATTGGATCAATGTGTTAGAAGGTTAAAAGAAATTCCGGCAGAATTAAAGTCTTGCTATGAGAAACAGGCAGAACTGAAAAAGGATATCGAAAATCTGACTGCACGAAAAGAAATTGCCCAAAAAAGCAAAGAAAACAGAAAAAAAACATATGAGTTGAGTGAAAGAGGGTTTGCAGATGAGCTTGCACTGGATTATGTGGAAATATTGAAAGATGCGGAATTTAAAGATAGTGCAGAAGCAGCAAAGAATATTGTAAAAATCCTAAAAATGGATCATGAAAAAAGCAGTATGGATTATGCTGGACAGCTGCAGGAACAATTTCATAAATATAAAGGCGAGATGTCAGAGTTTGGACTAGTCATAAAAAGTTTGTTTTCTAATGAAGAGTATGAGGCATATGAAGGTGATTTTCGCGGACGGAAATGGAAACGTATGGATATCCGTGGAAAATACAAGGGAAAAGATGTGGGTTTCCAAATGCTGTTAAAAGGATTAACAGAGGATGTAGAAATACAAAAAAGTCTGGTTCGGGAAAGCGACAGAGAATTATTTGAGGATATTTTAGCACATACCATCAGTAAAAAAATCCGCTATAAAATCTATAAGAGCGAAGCATGGGTAGAGAATATGAACCAGCTTATGAGCAGTATGAACACCTCAAGCGGACTGAAACTTAATCTTATCTGGAAAAAGAAAAAGGCGGAAGAAGAAGGACAATTAGACACAAGGGAATTGGTAGAACTACTAAAAAAAGATGCAGGCATTATGGATGAAACAGAGATTGAAAAATTGTCCAAGCATTTTCAATCTAAAGTCGGCGAAGCAAGAAGAAGGCTCGAAGATGAGGGGAATACAAAGAGTTTTCATGGTATTATGAAAGAGATTCTGGACTATCGTAAATGGTTTGAATTCCAGCTCTATTATCAGAAAACAGGAGAGAATAAAAAAGAATTGACCAATAATGCATTCTTTACTTTTAGTGGTGGAGAAAAGGCAATGTCTATGTATGTGCCATTGTTTTCAGCAGTAGTGGCAAAATATCAGGGAGCCAGAGAGGACGCACCAAGACTGGTATCCTTAGATGAAGCATTTGCAGGTGTAGATGAAAACAATATCCGAGATATGTTTCGTCTTATGGTGGAATTGGAATTTGAATTTATTATCAATTCCCAGATTTTATGGGGAGATTGTGATACTGTTCCAAGTCTTGCAATCTATCAGCTTCTTAGACCGGAAAATGCAAAATATGTATCAGTATTACCATATAAATGGAATGGAAAGGTGCGTACACTCTGTGTGAAGGAAGGATAAATTTACAGAAGGAAAATATAAAATACAAATAGAAGGGTCGGAAAACGAAGTAAAAATGAGTAAAAAAGTAAAATTAGAGGATGCGATGGAATATTTTCGACAGCCGGCTTTTGTAAGAATATTTGAAGGATTGCGGAAAAAGTACAGTTCTTTGGGGCATGTAGGAGGGACAGTTATTTTAAATCCTTTGAGACCTTACGAAAGAGATGGATTAGAAGGCTTTTTTCAAATGGACTGCCATCACAAAAAATCTCTTACAATTTCTGTAGAACAACTGGAAAAGGCATTAAAGAAAACAAAATTTTCAGAATTCACAGTGACAGAACTGTTAGAAGCGTATTTTGAATCACAGCTGGTATCAAAACGAGAACAGAAAGAACAGGAAGAAAAGGAAAGCGAATTGCGGTTTCGGAGAATAGGTATGGCATATGAGGGAACCAGATCAGGAAAATGGTTTCGGAGAACTATACAGACAAAGCAGCCACCATATACTTTGTTTCGGCAGGATGAGGGAAAGGATTCAGAATGGCTAGAGCAGAACATACCATATCTTTTATATGCTTTAGAAGAATTACCTATTTGGAAAGGAGAAAAAATGCGTCTGGCAGTCTTTGCATCTAAAATAACAGGGAATCCGCATTATTTTGATGAAGGAACCCGGATGTTTCGTTACTTGCTTTATGGAATTTGTGGTGTATGCCGGATTCCATATCCGGATAAGCAGACTACAGAACAAAAAGTAGAAATTTTATATCAGGCAGGAATTTTAAAAGATGATATTTCTAATTTTGTAACTTGCATAGGAATAAGAGGATGTCTAAAAGAAGGAGGATATCATCCAGGAATGGAAGGGTATTATATCCGAAAAGAAATGCAGCAGTTGAATCTGTATCATTTGGGACAGTTAGAATGTGTTGAAACAAAGGCAGAAAAAATATATGTAGTGGAAAATCCAGCAGTTTTTCAGGCACTTTCTGATATGGCAAATATAGAAGAAAAAGCAGTGGTATGTGCAAATGGACAGCTTCGACTGGCAGTTCTGGTTCTGTTAGACATGCTTGCAGCATCAGGTGCAGTATTATGGTATGCTGGTGATTTTGACCCTGAAGGGCTTATGATTGCACAGAAATTAAAGGAACGTTACAAGAGCAGCCTTAAATTCTGGCATTATGAGAAAGAAGACTATGAGATGGCAAAGTCAGATCAGGATATCATTAGTGAAAGAAGAAAAAAGCAGTTGAAGAAATTATCTGACCCCGTATTGATTCGTATGGGACAATGGATATCAGAGTATGGAGCGGCAGGGTATCAGGAGAATATATTGGAACGGTATTTAAAATGATACAGAACATTTCTTTTGGTAACACAAAATTTGGAGCAAATATACCGCAAATCGGGGCATGCAGATTGCGGGAATGAATTTTCAAACACACTCTAAATGAATAGAAAAAGCTGGAATACAATAACCGAATAAAATGCTGTACAGTAACAGTTCAGCCAGGCTGATTTATCATCTCTGTATGGCTGAGCTGTTACGATATTCCAGCTTTTTTGTTATAGAAAAACCTATCATAAAAAATGTCTGGTTTTATATTTCCTACTTCAATTTTCTTATTTCCTTTACGCTTCCTGAAAACTTTTTACATACACTATAGCTTCCAGCTCTTTTTACAGTTGATGGCATTTTGGCAGGATCTGTGATGAATTCAATGATACTGCCATCATATTTTTGTTTCTGTTTTTTTGCATCAGTATGTTTATCAGACTTTATATCACCTATCATGCACTTAATAACTGTTCCATCGGATAATTTGATATCAAATTTATCTCCAACATTTTTTGTATAATAGGTACCCATTGCAATCAGATATCTTCCTTCTACAGTGCGGATTCCAAATTTGCCTGTCTTAGCTTTCTGTTGAAGCTTGTATTGTTTTGATGTTCTGCAAGTAATAGATTGATATCCCATGTAAGATTTGAAATTATTGTGTTTTGGAACTTCCATTTTTGTGTATTTAATTTTTTTTGCATTGTTTTTCATAGATTTTTTTTGTGAAGATTCTTTTTTTATGTATCGTACAGAAGTATTTTTCGGTTGTATGTTTTGCATGTCAATGTTAGGCATTAAATTTTCAGTTGTTATTGCAGTTCCTGATATGGAAGATAATGGTGCGATTCTAACTGCGGTTCCTGATATGGGAGCTAAAATAGATGTTCCTGTTACAGGAGACATTGTTATCGTTTCATGATTATCAGCAGGCAGGGGTAAAAATGTTTCTGGAAATGTCTCTGTATATGGAACAAAGGTTTGTCCATTATCACAGTTTTTTGCATGGATTTTAGGGTTTCCTAAGGAACTTGTAACGATGACAGCTGCAAGTAATGTAAAATATCTGTTCATAAGTATAGAATTCCTTTCTAAAAGATTAGAGTGTGCATATTGTAATGGATACCTACAATAAATAATTTCAGGCACACTCTGGTACAATAAATGTAATTAGCACTTCACAATAGAAGCACTATTATTATTCTTATGAAAGAAAAATGATATTTATTCCAAAAAAATGGGTAACAGTACAGATAGGGCTGACCTGTTACATTTTCTTACAGATTCTGACTGTCAGAAATTAGACAAATCCTTTGTTTTTTGCTATAATATTTTCTATGAAAGTATCCTTTTGCTTTAGCAAAAAACTGAATTGCGGTATACCCTAATGGGCATACCGCAATTCATGCCCATTAGTGCTGGCGGACTTCGTCCGATAAGGTATTCCGACAGGTATCTCATAATATTCATTTATGGTGGTGCTCTAGAACGTGTTTTAAAATTCATTGCCCCAATCTGCATGCCCCGCTTTGTGTGCTATTTGCCCCAAATCCATTCAATGCAGCCCGCTACACCTCATGAATTTGAAACAAATCCCCCACAAATTGTGACGCACATCTTGTAACAAGCTTCAAACACGCTCTAAGGATACATGGAGGTTTTGTAACGATTCAGAAGGTGCAAAGTGATATGTGCAGTTGTAAATTAGCTGTTTTTAAAGAGGGAAAAAGAAATGAGAATATTAGTAGATTGTGATGCATGCCCGGTAGTACCTATTGTAGAGAAGATTGCAGAGAAAAATGATATTGCAGTTATATTGTTATGTGATACAAATCATAGATTGTATTCTGATTATAGTGAAATTAAAATAATCGGTGCAGGAGCAGATGCTGTGGATTTTGCGTTAATAAACTTATGCAGGCAGGGGGATATTGTTGTGACACAGGATTATGGAGTGGCAGCAATGGCACTGGGAAAAGGAGCATATGGGATTCACCAGAGCGGCAAATGGTACACAAATGAAAATATTGACCAGATGCTGATGGAACGGCATATCCATAAAAAAATAAGACGGTCTGGAGGAAAAAGCCATTTAAAAGGACCTTCAAAGCGGACAGAAGAAGATGATAAAAGATTTGAAGAGTCGTTTGAAAAACTGATAAAGAAGTATCAAATTAAATCAAACTCAAACTGTTAGCTAACTATTACTATTCTCGAATAATATTTTATTTTATAAATTGTTTTTTTTATAGAAATTGTGTAAAATAGAATACAGGGCACAAATGTGTTTAGGATCTGTAGGAAAATAACTGACCCAATTTGGCTTGTCTATTTCTACAGTTCCCTATAAAAATATAATTAGACCAAAAATGGGAGGTACAAGCAATGGAAAAATGGTATGATAAGGCAGTATTTTATCACATTTATCCGTTAGGATTATGCGGATGTGCAAAACAAAATGATGGAGTGACAGAAGAAAATCATTTTGAGCAGTTGAATGAATGGATTGGACATATTAAAAAGATTGGCTGTACAGGAATTTATATAGGGCCATTGTTTGAATCTGTAGGGCATGGATATGAAACAACAGATTATAAAAGGGTGGATAGACGATTAGGAACCAACGAAGACTTCAAGGAATATGTAAAAAAATGTCATGATACAGGAATGAAAGTAATTGTAGATGGGGTATTTAACCATACAGGAAGGGAATTTTTTGCATTTAAGGATATAAAGGAGAACAGGGAAAATTCCAGATACAGAGACTGGTACTGTAATGTAAATTTTTATGGTAATAATGAATATAATGACGGATTTTCTTATGATAACTGGGGCGGATACAATCTTTTGGTAAAATTAAATCAGAGAAACCCGGAAGTAAAAGATTATATTTATGATGTGATTCGTTTTTGGGTATCTGAATTTGATATTGATGGAATTCGTTTAGATGCAGCGGATGTATTGGACTTTGATTTTATGAAAGGGCTGCGCCATGTTGCCAATGAAGTAAAACCAGATTTCTGGTTAATGGGTGAAGTGATTCATGGAGATTATGGAAGATGGGCAAATGCAGATACACTTCATTCAGTGACAAATTATGAATTGCACAAAGGACTGTTTTCGGGGCATAATGACCATAACTATTTTGAAATTGCACATACAGTACAGCGGCTGCAGGGAATTTGCGGTGATGTAAAACTATACACTTTCATAGACAACCATGATGTCGCAAGAATTTATAATAAACTCAATAATAAAGCACATCTATATCCGGTACATTTGTTATTATATGGTCTGCCGGGGATTCCATCTATTTATTATGGTTCAGAATTTTGTATAGAAGGTGCTAAGGAGAAGAATTCGGATGACAGTCTGCGTCCTCATCTGGATTTGGCAGATTATAAGCATGCATATGAAGACAATAATATTACAAAATTGATTATTCGTTTGGGACAAATTCACAAAGAATACAAAGAGCTGGCTTATGGAAGATATCAGCAGTTGTTGTTAACAAATCGTCAGTATGTATTTGGACGTATTCTGGATCATAGTGCAATTATTGTTGCTGTTAATAATGATGACAATCCTTCAGAAGTTACGATTGATTTACCAATTGCTGCCAATAAAGCAATTGATTTACTAAAAGTGAAACCAAAAACTCCAGAAGAAGAAGAACAGGAAAGGTTACTGTTGGGAGAAAAGCAAAAAGAAGCAGCGGAAAAGAGACAGAAAGAATCTGTGGAAGTTGCAAAGTCAGCAGAAGAATCGGTAGAAATCCTATTAGAAAAAATAAAATTGGCAGCAGACAAAGCAGGACAATTGATTGACAATGAAGAGGAAGCGGTGCATAGTACAGAAATTGCCCTTATGGCAGCCAAAGAAGCAGTTGCTAAAGTAGAGGCTTTGTATCGTGCAGAGGGCATGCAGATAGAACCAGAAGGCGGAAACCATGAAAATGTTGGTACGGATTGTGAAATTGCACTAAATGGAAATCGTTTGACCATCAAGATGGACGGAAACAGAGGTACTATGATTCGAATTTATAAGGAATAGAACGGTATATCATATTTGCTGCTATTTGGCTGCAAGCATCTTTAACATGTTTTAAGTTCATGGGGAGTGGCAGAGGTTATAGGATGAAGGGAGAAGGTGAATAAGTATGAGAAAATTAAGGATAGTAAGAATGTTAACCGCAGGTTTTACAGCGGGAGTGATGCTTGTTGGCAGCACAATTTCTTTGGCTGCTTCTGAGGAAAACATAACCGAAAAGAAAATTCTTAATTCTGTCAGTGAGAACATTACACAGATACAAGAGATATCCTTTGGCGAGAATGTACATGCTGAAACAGAACAATTGGGAAAGCCAAAGGCAATGCCGGTTGTGATTGCAAATAAAGAAAAAAGCAATGCAAAAAATATTGTAACGAAAAATAGCATACAGGTAAGTGCGGATAATGCGATATCATATGCTTCCAAATCTAGTGTTTCTGTAAAAACAAGCAAAGCCTTTTTTAAAAAACTGCATGATAAGTTAACAGAAAGAAAAAAAAGTTTTACAATCACATATAAAGGGAACTATACAGATATTTACAAAGGAAATATAGAAACCATGTTTAAAAAGGCATGGAATCAGGATGATAAAAAAACAAGTGATGATTTTGATTATCTGTATCCTAATATTAAAGTATATGGATTTAGTATACCTTCTTATAGCAGTAAAAAAAGTGTATTCCAGTTTAAGATTGTTTATCGCGAATCAGCAGCACAGATGAAAAAAGTAAATACCAAAATAAAAAGTGTGTTAAAATCTTTGAAATTATCAAAATTGAGTGATGAAGAAAAGGTAAAAAAAATTCATGATTACATCATTAACTTATTTTCCTATGATAGAACATTAAGCAGATTTACAGCTTATGAGGGTTTGATCGATTCAAAACATACAACAGTCTGTCAGGGATATTCCGTTTTGATGTATAAGATGTTAACAGAAGCAGGAGTGTCTTGCCGGTATGTAACAGGTCAGGCAGGAGGTGCACATGCATGGAATATTGTAAAGATAGGAGGAAAGTGGTATCATCTGGATGTTACATGGGATGATCCTGTTAGTAATATCCCACAATTGTCATATGATTATTTCTTAACAGGTGCCAATACAATTTCAATAGACCATGTATTGGATAAGGAATTTCGAACAGCATCTTTTAAAAAGAACTATCCAATCAGTAAGAAGGATTATACATGGAAAAATAGTTCTACTAAGCCAAAGGACAAAGTAGATCAGGTTGTAGAAAAAAAACAGAAATTTAATAAAGAATTGGTTGCAGCCTTGAATCAGGTATTAGAATATGATACTGCAAGTGAATTAAATAAAAAAATATATGATGTATATAAAGAAATTATTACAGGTGTATTTATGGATATGGAGGATAATTTATTCCTTTCTATGTATGAACAAGGTGATCCGGATAATATTCTGGGAACTGTATTAAACAGTGCAGATGAAAAAATTCAAGAAGAAATCATCAAACCAATGAATGAATATATAGACAGTGAAGAGTTTGAAGATGCATATACAGCTGCCATTTTAGAGAATTATACATTAAATCAGTGGAATAAGTTAACTTCCTCACAGAAGAAAGCAGTGTTAGAACAATATATGATTGTAGAATTTGAGAAAAAATTACAAAGTATTTCTGCAAAAAAATCAGAAAAAATTATTTCAGAGATACTAAATGAGATATAGCAAAGTGAAAATAAAGCCTTGTGTAAATACACAAGGCTTTGTTATAATGAAAAAGTGTGAAATAACTTAAAGACTTTATAAAAAATATAATATTTTTTGCCTAAAGTGTGTTTGAAAATTGCTTGTTACAGGATATGCATCATAGTTTGTGGGGAATTTAGGGCAAATATCCATACCTTATCGGACAAAGTCCGCCAGCGAATGGGTATGAATTGCGGTATGCCTGGATAGGGAGGCAAAGTGGGACATGCAGATTGCAGTATTACAAGTCTGATTTCTGCCAGATTGCTGTAGGATTTTTGATTAAAAATAAAAGATGGAGGTATGAGATGAAATTTATATCATGGAATGTAAATGGATTGAGAGCATGTGTAGGAAAAGGGTTTTTGGAATATTTTAAAGATTCAGATGCAGATATATTTTGCATACAAGAAACAAAACTGCAGAAAGGGCAGATTGACTTGCAAATAGAGGGGTATTATCAATATTGGAACTATGCAGAAAAAAAGGGTTATTCAGGAACTGCTGTTTTTACCAAAAAAAAGCCTGTTTCTGTACAGTATGGTTTGGGAATAGAAAAACATGACAAAGAAGGACGTGTCATTACATTAGAATTTGAAAAATTTTATTTTGTTACAGTCTATACACCAAATTCTCAAAGTGAATTGGCAAGATTAGAGTATAGAATGGAGTGGGAAGATGATTTTCGCAGATTTTTAAAACAATTGGAAGAAAAAAAGCCAGTCATTTTCTGTGGGGATTTTAATGTGGCACATAAAGAAATAGATTTAAAAAATCCAAAGACCAATCGGAAAAATGCAGGCTTTACAGATGAAGAAAGACAAAAATTTACAGAACTGACAGAGGCAGGTTTTATTGATACATTCAGATATTTTTACCCTGACAAAGAAGGAATTTATTCATGGTGGTCCTATCGTTTTAATGCTCGTGCAAAAAATGCAGGATGGCGTATTGATTATTTTATGGTATCAGATTCTTTAAAAGAATATCTTTTAGATGCAGCAATTGATACAGAAATCTTAGGTTCTGACCATTGTCCGGTTATTTTAGAAATGAAGTAACAAAGCATGTAAAATGAAACTCCATTTTTTCTGTATTTTACACAAAAATAAATCAAGATTTCGATAATAATTGCTAAAAATAGAGAAAAATAAGAATAAGATAGAGAAAAAAGCCATAACATGATATAATATGAACACTTGGCGAGGTATTTTCGAGCCTAGTGAGAATATATGCAGAAGTACTAGGAGAGGTATTACACGAGCCAAAGTACTTCAGCATAATATGAACACTTGGCGAGGTATTTTCGAGCCTCTAAAAGTTTCATTAGTAAGAGTAGAATAGGCAGGGAATAATATGGAATTATTAAATCTGAAGGTAACACACAAAAAATTTGGTACAGGAGTCATAATTTCAAATGATGAAAATAAGGTTATTGTACACTTTCCAGGCATAAATAGTGAAAAAAAATTTGTTTATCCAGATGCATTTGAAAAGTTTCTGCAAATAGATGAACAACATAGTACGGAAGAAGTCAAAAAAGCATTTGTTAAAGTGCAAGAACAGATGAAGGAAAAACAAGAAGAAAGAAAGAAAAAAGAAGAACAGGAAAAGATAAAACATTTAGAAAAAGAATTATTACATGATCTTATTTTGTCTAATAACAAAAAGGTTGAAAAGAAGAGTACAAAAAGAGTAAAAATACAACCTCAAAAGTATGCAAATATTGCTATTAGAAGGGATATGTCAGAAGCAGTATTAGAAGAGGGGATAGAGGAATTTCTAAAGGCAGGAAAATTTTTACTTACATTTCAGAATAAGAAAAAAGAACGCAATCAATGGGCGGATTATAAGAAATCCACTTTTGGAATTTTAACGAGTGTACCTTTAGGGCAGAGTGAAGCGGAACGAAAGATAAGCGGAATATTTATGACAGATTCTTTTCAAATGGAGGGTGAAGATGGCGGCTATATTTTAATAAACAGTCAGTATCGGATTGCTCTGAGTATAGAGGAAATGGAACAGATAAAATTTTGGAAGTATTATTTTAATCCGGAGGACTTCGAAGCAATAAAATTCCCAGGAGAAGAATATTGTTATTTTAGTGATAATCAGGCGGCACAGATACTATTGAAATTATATGAGGTGAAGCAGACAGAAAAAGAAAAGCAGTTAGTAGGAAAATGTCTGGATTATTTCTGTAGAGTAAAAAAATTAGATTTATGTAAATTAGGAAAACCAGAAGGGCCGCTTACACAACATAGTTGAAAGAAAAGAGTAAAAATAGTTATATTTTATTATAGCTGTTTAAATGATAATAGATTATATAAGTGAATAATTAATAGAATGTATAGACAGAAAGCTTTTGCAAAATAGCGAATAAAATGGCTGTGGAGTAAAGGCTTTTGCTTTATGCAATCATTTCTGGTACAATGGATATGAAGTATTGACGTTAAATCTGCCTCTTTTATTGGCAGCACTACTTCCAAGCCGCAATGCAGGCTGCATTGAATGAATCTGGACCAAATATCCATACCTTATCGGACAAAGTCCGCCAGCCTGAACAGGCATGGATTGCGGTATGCCCAAATAGTACACAAAGCAGGGTGTGCAGATTGCAACAATCAATTTTCGAACACACTCTAGAGTGTGTCTGTTATGATGTATGGTTGAATAAAAACATATATAATATATTAAGAAATTTATAAATAATGATATTAAGGTAAGATATCAAGGAGTACTTTTAATTATGAGAAAAAAAACATTATTTCATTGCTGCATAGCAGGAATAAATTTTATGATGGCTGGTTTGCTGCTTTTTGATGGTATACCAAATGAAATACAAAAGAGATGCCAGCAATTTATATCAGAAGAAACTTCGGTATCAATAACAAATAAAAATGCAGAAGAAATATATCCAAATATAAGTTTGAATATGGACTTATATGCGGTAAAAAAATTAGAATCTGAAGCCGAAGGGGAGGAACAAGGGATTGAATCTGATGAAGAAGTGTATACATTTTCTCAGGGACCAGTTGCTTGGGAAACAAGAAGGATATGGTCTGGAAAATGGGGAGATATGACGGTTGATGGCAACCGTTTTGGAGCATTTGGATGTGGTTTCTGCTGTATGGCAAATATATATTGTACTTTAACAGAATATCAGGCATCCCCTATAGATGTATATCAATATGCCAAACAAACTACTAATTATGCACCATCTATTGGCTCAGCAGCAATTGCTTGGAAGTATATGAAACAGGTTCTAAAGAACATGGGAATGGAAACAGAATTGAAAAATAAGACATTAGAAATAAAAGATTTTCAAAATGATGTAGAGCAGTCAAAGGCAATGATTGTATTAGTAAATAGCAATGAAGATGATAGCTTTTGGAAAGATACACCAGGGCATTATGTTACTATTTGGCGATATAATTCAGATACTGGAACCGTATTAGTAGGAGATTCCGGTGATCCTGACAGAAATAGACAAAGAATAGATTTGGAAACTGTATATAAAGCAATGAAAACATCAAGTGAATATCAATATTTAATGATAAATAAGTATCAGGAAGAAAATAATATCTGGCAGTGGAATCAAATTACGGAAAAGTGGATTTCACCTGAATGATAAAACAGCCATAAGCGTTAATGAAAGAGGAGAAAACAAAAATTTGAGGAAGTGGTAGAAGTAATGCAATATAATAAAATAAAACAGGCAATTTTCATAGAACGTCCGAACCGTTTTATTGCCCATGTAGAAATGGATGGAAAATTAGAAGTCTGCCATGTGAAAAATACAGGACGTTGTAAGGAACTGCTCATAAAAGGAAAAACTGTATTTATAGAAGAAAGTGATAATCCAGACAGAAAGACAAAATATGATTTAATTGCAGTAAGTAAAGATGGGATGCTTATCAATATAGATTCACAGGCACCTAATAAAGCAGCAGTGGAATGGATAGAGCAGGGAGGAATTTATAAAAAAGAGGATATTATTTTAATGAAACCAGAAAAAAAATATGGTAATTCAAGATTTGACATATATGTAGAAAGCAAGCAGGAAAAGGCATTTATTGAAATAAAAGGAGTAACATTAGAAAATAAAGGTGTTGCAGTATTTCCAGATGCACCTACCGAGAGAGGTTTGAAACATATTTATGAATTGGCAGATTGTGTGAAACATGGTTACAAAGCATATCTTTTGTTTGTGCTTCAATTTGAAGGAGCTAAATATTTGATTCCTAATGATGATACACAGCCTGAATTCCGTCAAGCACTAAAGGCGGCAAGAGAGGCAGACGTGAAAATACTTGCATATGAATGTAAGGTAGAACAGGATATGATCTGTATAACAAAACAAGTTGAGATAAAAATTTGATAGAATTGACTTTTGTATACAGGGTTGCTATACTCAAGATAAGAAATAATATAAGTCAGGGCTGAGTTGATAATGTGATAATTAGAAAAGAAACCTGATTAGTCTTTTCTGGCTTTGCTTTTGTCCGCAGTTCTAAATAATTACAATAATGTATAAGGATGGTAAAACATATAATATGAAACAAAGTAAAAATTATGACAATTTAGATGATAAAAAGTTTGCTGTGTTAATTGATTCAGATAATATATCAGCGAGATACATAGAAAAAATACTGGATGAAATGACAAGACATGGAATGGTCACATATAAACGAATTTATGGTGATTGGACAAGTCCAAGAGCTGCAAAATGGAGAAGTGAATTATTAGAAAATGGCATTACACCAATCCAACAGTTTAACAATACAATTGGAAAAAATGCAACAGATTCTGCATTGATTATTGATGCTATGGATATTTTATATACAGAAAATGTAGATGGTTTCTGTATCGTATCCAGCGATGGAGATTTTACAAGACTAGCAAGCCGTTTAAGAGAATCTGGAATGGAAGTAATTGGTATGGGAGAAGAAAAAACACCAAGATCTTTTAGAGCAGCATGTACCGTATTCACTAATCTTGAGATTCTGCTAGATGATGAAAATGAGGACAGGCAGGAAGAACTGGTGGAAAATAACGAAAATGTATTAGACAAGAAGAAAACGGAATGGAGGCAGAAAAATAATATCATAAGAAATAATAAGGTTCCAAGAAAAGCAATTGAAAAAGCAATTGCTGATATTATAATTGAAAATGAAAATAAGGGTAGAATTACAACTTTAGGAGAAGTTGGGAATAAACTTGTAAAAAAATATCCGGATTTTGATGTGAGAAATTATGGTTATAGTTTGTTATCTAAATTTTTAGAAGAGATATCAACTTTTCAGTTGAAAAACGAAAATAAAGTTCTTACTATTTCTTTAAAGGAAAATGAAAAAGGTACAGCAGAAATTGTTGAATATATCAAAAATGTAGTGAGATGCCGGGGAAAAAATGGTATAGGGTTAAGTCAGCTTAGTAATCTAATACATGGAAAATATCAAGATTTTAATGTAAAAGATTTTGGGTATTCCCAATTATCAAAATTTGTACAGAGTCTGGATAAAATTATGGTACTAGATGATGGAGATAATACAAGAATTGCATGCTGGAAAGAGGCAAAAAGCCCACAGCAGGCAGATGAGACATGAAATTCATAATTTTTTTGACAAAAATTATATTTTAGAAATGCTGATTTAGTATGGATGAATAGTAACAGAGCAGGAAGAGGTGGCTTTCATATCACTTGATAAAATTAAGCTTTTTTGATTTATAACAAACTGCTGCAAAAATACAAGAAAAGTGAAGTGTATATTGTGAAAAAGTACATTAAAATGGATAAAAATTATATAATAAGTAAAGTTACTGTATATGTGATATTAAGAACACTCGTTGTGTTAACAATGATTCGCCAGTTTTTTATGGGGAATTGGAACAATGTGTTTATATGTGTATTAACAATGCTTTTATTTTTGATACCTGCTTTTATTGGAAAGCAGCTAAAATAGAATTTCCTAATGTATTAGAAACAATTATTTTTTTGTTTATTTATGCGGCAGAGATATTAGGAGAAATCAATAACTTTTATGGCACCATCCCAAACTGGGATACGATGCTGCATACTATTAATGGTTTCTTATGTGCAGCCATCGGTTTTTCATTAATTGACATATTGAATCGAAGTGAAATGTTTCATATAAATTTGTCACCTATATTTGTTGCGTTAATCGCTTTTTGCTTTTCCATGACAATTGGTGTTTTGTGGGAATTTTTTGAATTTAGTATGGACCATTATTTTTATATGGATACCCAGAAAGATACAATTGTACAAAATATTTCGTCTGTTACTTTGGAGCCTGAAGGCAAGAATAAAGCGGTAGTTATTAAAAATATTTTGAAAACAGAGATTTATTCAGTGAACAAAGATGGAGAAACGCAAATAACGACAATTGAAAATGAATATTTGGATGTGGGCATTAATGATACGATGAAAGACCTGTTTGTGAATTTTATTGGTGCAGTTGTGTTTTCTGTTATTGGTCTGTTATATATCAGAGATAGGGACAAATATAAATTTATTACAAATTTTATACCAGTTATGCAAAAAAATCAAGAAGAGGAAGAGTGAAAAAGTAATAGTCGTTTGAATGTCAAAAGCGTTTTTTATTTCTTTGTGATAGTATATGGTATTTGTGTAACAGTTCAGCCATGCAGAAACAATTGCCCTTTCGGGCTGACGGACTTCGTCCGATATGGTATGGATATTTGCCCAAAATTCCCCACAAATTGTGGCATACATCTTGTAATAAGCAATTTTCAAACACACTTTAGCTGAACCGTTACATATTTGTAAACATGTTTGACATATATAATATTATCGCAGAAACAACTTTGATTTTTTGACAGCAAACGAATAACATATCATTACAAATCAGCAGAAAAATAAGAAAGGTAAAACTATGGAAAGAGCAGTAGTAATTTTAAAAAAAGGTCAGGGAAGAGCATTAAAGGCCGGAGGAATGTGGATATTTGATAATGAAATAGACAGAATAGAAGGAAAGTTTGAAAACGGAGATCTGGTTATTGTTCAGGATTTTGATGGATATGGAATGGGAACAGGGTTCATTAATACAAATTCTAAAATTCGTATCAGAATGATGTCGAGAAAGAAGGAACAGGAAATAGATGAGGCGTTTCTCAAAATGAGGGTAAAAAATGCATGGGAATATAGGAAGATGACTGTAGATACTTCAAGCTGCAGAGTTATCTTTGGGGAGGCAGATTTTCTTCCCGGACTTGTAATAGATAAATTTTCAGATATTTTGGTAATACAATCCTTAGCACTTGGTATTGATAAAATGAAAGAAATAATTATCCGTTTATTAAAAGAAGTAATGGCAGAAGATAGTATAGTAATACGTGGTGTTTTTGAGAGAAGTGATGCAAAGGTAAGAATGCAGGAAGGAATGGAACAAATCAAAGGATTTATTGGGGAATCATTTGATACGAAAGTTAAGATTGTAGAAAATGGTGTAAAATATATGGTAAATGTAGAAGAAGGACAAAAAACAGGATTCTTTTTAGATCAGAAATACAATCGTCTTGCTATACAAAAGTTTTGTAGGAACGCAGATGTATTGGATTGTTTTACACATACAGGTTCCTTTGCATTAAATGCAGGAATTGCAGGTGCAAAAAGCGTGTTGGGTGTAGATGCATCTCAGTTGAGCATAGAACAGGCTCAGGAAAATGCAAGGTTAAATCATTTAGAAGACATAGTTAAGTTCAAATGTGCAGATGTGTTTGAATTATTGCCACAGTTAGAAACAGCAGGTGAAAAATATGATGTAGTTATTTTAGACCCGCCTGCTTTTACAAAATCAAGAAAATCAGTAAAAAATGCTATTAGAGGATATCGTGAAATCAATCTAAGAGGAATGAAATTAGTAAAGGATGGGGGAATATTAGCAACTTGCTCCTGTTCCCATTTTATGACAGCAGAGTTGTTTACAGAAACATTGGCACAAGCAGCACGAAATGTACATAAGAGAATTAGACAGATTGAATATCGTACACAAGCAGCGGATCATCCTATCTTGTGGGCCGCAGATGAATCATATTACCTTAAATTTTATATTTTCCAAGTCTGTGATGAGAAGTAGTGCTTAGAAATGCTTAAAAAACTTGATTTTATATGGATTGAGATGATTTTATGAAAATGAGAAAACTATCATAACTTATCGCAAAATGCTGTAATACACATAAAAATAATGTTAAGAGAGTAAGATTTTATATTTTAGCAGCATTGTATCCCGAATTATAATCGGGATACAATGGTTAGTGTAAATGTTGTATGTTAGCCATAATGTCTATAAAGACCAATAACTTTTCCAAGAATATTTAATTCTGATACTATAAGTGGTTCCATAGTATCATTTTCAGGCTGAAGACGGTAGTGTTTGTCTTCTTTGTAATAAGTCTTGACAGTAGCAGAATCGTCAATAAGAGCTACAATAATTTCACCATTTTCTGCAATATTCTGTTTTTTAACTAATATTTTATCTCCATCATAAATTCCTGCATTTATCATGCTTTCACCTTTTACATTTAACATAAAAACTTCACCTTTTGGCATTTCCTCTGCAAGAATTGGAAAATAACCATCGATATTTTCTACAGCCAAAATGGGTTGGCCGGCAGTGATAGTACCAATAATTGGAACATTAATAATTTCACGTCTTGTCAAATTAAAGTTATCATCAACAATTTCAATGGCTCTTGGTTTAGTTGGATCACGGCGGATATAACCATTTTTTTCAAGAGTTTCTAAATGAGAGTGGACTGAGGAAGTAGATTTTAAATGTACAGCTTCACAAATTTCTCTCACCGCAGGCGGGTAACCCCGATTAATTATTTCTGATTTAATATATTCTAAAATTTCTTTTTGTTTTGCAGTAATGCGTCCATATTCCATAATAATTCCTCCAATATTTGTATGTAGATATTTTATTTTAATAAATTTGTATTGTATCGTTGATATCCAAAGTGTTTGAAAATTATTTATTCCTGTGGGTAGTGAGCCGGTTTTTGGTAAAGCAGAGAGTTTGCATTTTCAGTTGGCGGCTACTGTGAGGGTATATGCCATGCAGCTTGTTAGACCAATACATTGAAAATATTTAAATAATTCAGCTGTTTGTGGTGTGTTGAAAAATGATAGATACAATATTTATATTTAGTATAACACATATATTTGTGTAATGTCAAACGAACGTTCGTCGAATAGTACCAAAATGGTTACAGCCTAGTCATAATATCATAATATAATGGGCAGAATTTAGTATAGTGTCTTCTAAATTAATTACATTTTATTTATCTGTAAAACTAGAGTGTGTTTGAAAATTGCTCGTTACAAGATGTGCGTCACAATTTGTGAGGTGGTCCGGATTCATGAGGTGCAGCAGGCTGCATTGAATGAATTTTCAAACACACTCTAGCCTGTATATTGGATTTTCATAAATTCCAATAGTCTGGTACATCAAATAATAAATTTCTTTCATTCAAAAATTCTTTAGAATACAGTAAACACAAGATATTTCAAGAAATTTAACATAAAGAAACTTAATTTACGTTATACTAGTTAATTAAAGTTTCTATAATTGTTTCATAATTTTTTGTTTATAGCTGCAAAAAATTTCTACTCAGCATTTTCATATGTCTTTGTTCTTTTTCAGTAAAATTTGAAACCTATCAATTACGAACAATTGTGAACAGAAAATTTCTCTAAATGATATTGTAGATGAATAATAAGCTTAATTTTTACAGATAAAAAGTAATTGACAAACAGATGTTCTGGATATATAATATAAACAGATGTTCGAAAACAAATGTTCTTTTTTTAGGAGGAATGAGAATGAAGGATATTATAAAAAATTGCAGATTTAATTTGGTAAAATGGAAAGAAAAAAAATATATATTTGCATTGGTTATATTGATTTCAGGTATTATAATGTTTAGTAGTACAATATGTAATATTGTTTTTGCATCTTCAAAAACAACACAAAATCAGAAAAAAAGATTTGTTAGTGTAAAAGTTGAGGAAGGAGATTCATTGTGGAGTATTGCAAAAGATTATTATAGTACATCAGGGCAGGATAAAGTAGATGCGTATATTAAAGAAATTAAACTTTGTAATGGCTTAAAAGGAAATACAATACATACAGGTAGATATTTGATAATTCCATATTATGAGAATGTTATAGAAAATTAGCTGATAATATGCACAGAAATAGCCTAAAATATATCAGATTGTGACACATATTTACCATTTTTGTTCAATATACTGTAGTGAAAAATGAATAAAGGTGGTAAGTTTAGTGAAAAAAAAGAGCTTAATAGGATGGATACCAAAAGTAATATTATTTTTTGCGGTATTTTATATAGCAGCTATAAGCTGCCTTGATATAAATAAAATATGTGCGGCATCAGGACTAAAGATACAAATTGGCAGCAAAACAATCAATTATAAAGAAGCACAGATTATATATCGTTTTAATTCGAAGGATGTGGACATGGATAGTACACCTGGGATTATAATTAATAATATTGCATTTGCATCTTATACAGATTTATTTAAAAATGGATTGGGCGCTGCATGTACATATGATAGTAAGACGAAGAAAATTGTAATAACAAAATATGATAAAACAGTAACATTAACTTTAAACAGTAAGCAGGCAGAAGTAAATGGTAAGACAGTTACATTAGAAGAAGCACCATGTGAAGTGAAATACAAGGATGCTGGAAAAACAAAAATGCTTGTACCTGCTAAAATAGTGGCAGAGGCTTTAGGTTATACATATAAATGGAATAGTAATAAGGGAATAGCAACAGTTGCTTATAATGGTTGGGAAGAATATTATATAGATGGAAAATGGACTAAATATACAGGGACAAAAGGAAAGGTAGTATTTAATGGAGAAAATGTAAGTGTGAGTTCTATGCCGGCTATTATAAAAAATAATACTGTGTTAATACAAGCAAAGAAGATTTTTTCGAACACTTTGGGAGCAGATTATGAATATACATCGAATGGAACAGAAAAAAAATTGATCTTAAAGCAAAATGGTATAACATTAGAATTTATTATGGGGAGTAAAACAGCAAAAATAAATGGTATAAACACTGAAATGTCTACAGAAGCAAGAATAATAAAAAATAAGAAGAATGGGAAATCATATGTTATGGTGCCTGCTAAATTTGTTATTACAAACTTGGGATATTCATATCTTTGGGACAGTAAAAATAAAAATGTAGAGATAACAACAAGAAGTGCAGGAACATATTTTACATGGAATAGTGAAAATGTTATTGAGAATCCACAAAGTCCGTATACAAATTTTATTAAATCGGTTATTTGCAGTACAGATGAAAGTGGTGAAAGGTTGGATATAACTGGCACAAATAAAATAGTGTCTGAGATATCTATGAATGATGATAGAAGTATGATTTATATTGATATTGCTAATGCCTTAACGGATATACCTGATACAACAGAAAAGATTTCGGATAATGGTTCGAAAATCAAATCTGTGTCAATTGCTACAACCAAAGAAGGGGGGATACGTGTTTCGCTAAAAGTGACAGTAGGTGTAGAATATTATGTAAGCACAATTGACGAAAATTTTACAATATATTTTATATCGTCTGACATTACAGAAGCTTATGAACTGAGTCTTACAAAACCGGAAGGAGTAGAGGTAGGTTCCATTAAGGATACAGATAAGTATTGGAATAAAAGGTTTGTGCTGACAATTCCTGGTGACTATGTAGAATTTTATAAAAAGAATCCTATTAAGAAAAATAGTACACTTGTTAAGTCTGTAGCTGTTTCTTTAAACAGTGCTGGTAATACTACTATAACAGTAACAACTACACGACTACAAGGATACCGTATTGATTTTTCTGACAATCAAATTTTAATAAAAATAGATGAACCTAAAAAAATTTATAAGAATATTGTAGTGCTTGACCCTGGACATGGTGGTGTGGATCCGGGAGCAACAAGCAACGGAATAAATGAAAAAGATATTGTATATAGTATTTTATATACTTATGGAAAAAAATATTTCAATGCAAAGACATCTACAGTAAAAGCATATTGGACAAGAGTGAATGATACAAAAATAGAATTAAATGACAGGGCAGCTTTTGCGGAGAGTGTTGGAGCAGATTGTTTTATCAGTCTGCATATGAATTCAGCTTCATCTACAGCGAAAGGAACAGAAGTATATTATTCCACAACAAATAATAAAGTTACAGATTGTGGATTGAGTAGTGAAAAATTAGCTGGTTATTTTCAACAAAATATTGTAGATAATTTATCCACTTATAATAGAGGTGTAAAAACAGCACAGTTTGTAGTAATAAAGAAAAATACAGTGCCAGCAATATTAGTTGAATTGGGATTTATTACTAATACAGCAGACCGTGAAAAATTTACTAATGCTAAATATCAGAAGAAGACGGCCAAATTATTTTATGATTCAATAGTTGGAATCTTTAAAAAATATCCTACAAAAAGGTAGATAGGATAAGATTAAAAATATACATAAAAAGATCGGTAATAGCATTATACTTTAAGAGAAGAAGTAATGGTGAATAATAAAAATGTCTTTATTAAGTTTATAATAATATAGAATTTAATATAATATAAAATAAGGAGGAAAGAAATGAGAAAGACACAAGGTATTGTAAGTATTTTTTTGGGATTTTTAATGTTGGTATTAATTGGTTTTGGTCTTAGACCTGTTAAAGCAGTAGATGAAACTGGATATGCGGTAAGTCAGAACATAGAAGAATGTACAAATAAAAATGTTACAATAAAGGTACTGCCAATAAAAGGGCAGACTATTGCAGATGTTAAGTGGAAAAAGGGACTAAAAACAGAAAGTTATTTTGAAACAGATGGTAATAGTGCATCAATAATAGATAATGCAGCTACTTTTACTGTAAAAACTAGTGGTAACTTTTCTATTTATGTAACAGATAGTCAAAACAACCATGAATTGATTACATACAAGATTTCTAATATTGATAAAACAGCTCCTCAATTTTCTCCAGTCTGTTCTACAGAAAACGGAGAAATGCTAATAAAACTTAATATAGAAGAGGAACTGGATAACATAAGCAAAGCTGTATATGTAGAAGGTAAGGTGACAAGTGCTTCCTCTATAAAATGGAATTCAGCTACTGAGATTACAAATAAAAGCAGCTTTAAGGTTTCAAAAGAAGGAGACTATAGCATTTTAGTAACAGATTTGGCAGGAAATCAGACAATTCAAAATGTAAAAGCAAGTTTAGAGATGAGGGCAGTATGGATTTCGTATTTAGAATTTGCCAATGCGAAGGTGGAAAATAAGACAGAAGCACAGTTTAAAGCGTGGGTAAATACGATGTTTGATAAATGTGTAGCGATGAATATGAATGCAGTAGTTGTCCAAGTGAGACCTTTTGGAGATGCACTATATGATTCAGATTATTTTCCATGGTCAAAATATGTGTCAGGTAAACAAGGGCAAAATCCGGGATATGATCCATTAAAATATATGGTAGAGGCTGCACATAAGAGACAGTTGCAAATTCATGCATGGTTAAATCCATATAGAGTTACATCAGGAGATACAAAAATTTCTAATTTGTCTTCTGATAATCCTGCAAGAAAGTGGAGAAAATCATCTAGTAAAAGTAAACAGCGTAATGTTTTAACTTTTAATGGGAGTCTATATTATAATCCTGCAAAGAGTGCAGTACGTAATTTAATTGTGAACGGTGTTGTAGAAATCGTAGAAAAATATGATGTTGATGGAATTCATTTTGATGATTATTTTTATCCTACATTAGGATCAAATTATAAGACTGTGTTTGACTATACAGAATATAAGAGTTATGTATCTGATTGCAAGAATAATAACACAACACCATCTTCTATTGTTTCATGGAGAAGAAAAAATGTAAATAAACTTATTAGAGCAGTATACAAGGCTATTAAAGAAAAAAAATCAGATGTACAATTTGGCATTAGTCCGGCGGGAAATATTAATAATCTATATGCCAATGACAGATATTATGTTGCTGTAAAGACATGGATGAAGTCTGAAAAATATGTTGATTATGTGTGTCCTCAAATATATTGGTCTTTTGAACATTCCATCTGTCCTTATGATAAAACCCTGACAGCATGGACAGCATTAAAAAAGAGTGATACAGTAAAATTGTATGTTGGTATTGCTGCATACAGGGCTGGTATTTCGGCATCTGAGGCAAAATCGATAGGAGATACAGGATGGTCAAAGTCATCATCGGAAATGAAAAAACAAGTTCAATATGGACGGAATACTAAAATGGTAGATGGATATATGTTTTATAGATATGATAATTTAATTTCCTCTAAAGCCAAAAAAGAGGTTGCCAATTTAAAAGGAATTTTGCAATAAATATGAAATGAATCGAAGAAAAAGTATACATAATCCGGCATATTTGAAAATTGCTTATTGCAAGGTAAAACATATCCTTGCAATAAGCAATTTTTTCATATATCAAGTACATAACAGAACACTTTAACACTTTTCAGGTTCAGGGTATTCAATACCAAATGTTTCAACAGTAACGGATTTCATAACTTGTGGTTCGTATGGTTTGTCCATATAGTCAACAGGTGTTTCGGCAATTGTATTGACAACATCCATACCTTCGATTACTTTGCCAAATGCAGCATATTGACCATCTAAGTGAGGAGCATCTTGATGCATAATAAAGAATTGGGAACCAGCCGAATCTGACATTTGCGAACGAGCCATAGAGATAATACCAGCTTTATGTTTGAGATTGTTTTCAAAATAATTTGAAGTAAACTCACCTTTAATACTATAACCCGGACCACCTGTTCCAGTACCATCAGGACATCCGCCCTGAATCATAAAACCACGAATAACTCTGTGAAAAATCAGGCCGTTATAAAAGCCCTTGTTTGTCAAAGAAATAAAATTGTTTACAGTGTTTGGAGCAACTTCAGGAAAAAGTTCAACTTTAATAATACCTCCATTTTCTAATTCAATTGTTACGATTGGGTTTTGATTTTCCATTAATAAACATCCTTTCTATATTTTAGATCTGTTATAATATATTATACTAAATGTTGTATAATATGTCAAAGCGACTGCTGTTTCCATACATAGTAAACGCATGAACATACAAAGTGCACAATAATCTGTAAAACAAAAAAGAGTTTTTTTGAAAACTTCCAATTCTGATTTTGAAATGGTAAAATCGTTCAGAGAGCATTTCCTGTTTTGAGTGCAATCTGATCTTTTATGAAAATTGACAATCATATGTTTATTGTGTGATTCAGTAAAAATATAAAAAAGTATAATGATTTTGTTTTGTAAATTTAATAGTCAAAGTAGTATATAGGGGATAAATTTTGAATGACATGACCAAATTATGTAACAGTTCAGCTATGCCATTCATAATTTCCCAGAATATATATTGTTACCAAAAAATTTATAGTTTGGCTGGGAAATTATTCATGTCGGGCATCCGCCCTATAGAAACAATTGTGCAATATGTCCTTAGTGAGCAAGCTCCCACGTGCATATTGCACAA
>CAYRAV010000035.1:0-31819 GCA_964422365.1 uncultured Lachnospiraceae bacterium
GGAATCGTCTGGGCCTTTATATTCCATGATATTAAAAGTACGGAAAATATGCCCGATTGTATTGTGGAGTTTTTCCTTTCTGTTTTTTTGAATGACAATCAGGTCAACATTGAGAGGTTTCTTGGTTATGGCATGCTCCTCCCGGTATTCCAATGGAACGGTTTCATTGGACAATTCTGTTTTTATGGCACCACGGAAGGCGGAATGCCATTGGATTATGCCTGCTTTTTCTGTTTGGTTGTTATATGTTTGTGTATTGCTTTTGTTTTTCTTTTTCAATAAAATTACCTTATACGTTTTTGGCTGCATACAAATTGAAGAACATATCTGCATTTGCTTTCATTATATCAGGCAGAATATGAAAACACAAGCCAAAAAGCTTTTCCTTTCTATATGTTTTTAGTAATTTAAGGTAACAGTTCAGCCATGCAGAAACAATTGTGCAATATGCATATGGGAGTTTGCATGCTAAGTGCAAAATGTATAATTGTTTCTATAGGGCGGATGCCTGACATGAATAATTCAGCAGCCAAGCTGTAAATTAGTTGGTAATAATGTATATTCTGGAAAATAATGCCCATTCGGCATACTGCAATGGATGTGCTTTGCACTGAAAATAAGGTTTGAATGATATGGCTGGACTGTTACGTTTTAAGTATGGGTGAGATGAATATATTATATATCTAATAAAGTAAAAATGCAATATATTAATCGTATAAAGTTTTTTATTTTGCTGCAATAGATGTGCTTTGCATTGAAAATAAGGCATAAATGGCATGGCTGAACGATTACATTAGGTTACCATCATATGGATCATGCAGCCATTCAATAATGGTCACCATCAAAGACGGATATACAGAAAAAAGACTGGTTTTCCCTGTTTTCTATGATATACTGAAAGTAAAATGGAAGGATTTTCAATTTGAAAATTGAAAGCTGATGTCATTTATCGTGTGAACAGAATGTTGTTTCCTTTACAAATTATAGTAACAAACAACAGCTGTTAGAAGTTAACTAGCAGCTTGGCAATCTTAATAAAAGCACAGTTCATCTATGTAGAAATATTTATAAATTCCTATGATAATTCTTCACCTGCCATTAAAAATTTCAACATATTATCCGCTAAATAGAAGCCCATATTAGATATACTCCATACTGTAAAAATAAAGTATACTGCAAACCGCTTTGAATCCTTTTAATAGCATCTATAACTATAGTAGTTCAGTTATCAAAACAAAAAAATATAGGTCCATTCTGCAAATATTCCACCGCCAGTGTAAAAAATACTAGAAAAATATCAAAAGATATGGAAATAATATATTAATTATGTTATTTTTATTGTATAATAAATTTACCATATGAGATTGGAAATGCTGCTTATATTCGCTGCATGAATCTGCCTTCATGACAAATCTGGTATCGGAGGTATAGATGTGAGGTTTGGTATTTTTTGAGTGGCTGCAATATTAAAAAAAGGGGGTTTTTAGGAATGAAGAATAATGAATAACTTTGCTATCAGAGAAGGTATCCTTATTGATTATTCACATGTAATATTGTACCATTGTTTCTATAGAAGGACACTAATATAAGAGGAAGAGAGGGACTGGTTATGGTCATTCAGCACAACAAAATTTCTGCATATGGAAATCAAATGTTTCAAATTTCTAATAAGAGATCTGATAAATCTACAGAAAAGCTGGCAAGCGGATATCGCATCAACCGTGCAGCGGATAACGCAGCAGGTCTGGCGATTTCAGAAAAAATGCGGGGACAGATTAGAGGATTGAAACGTGCAGATAAGAATATTGCAGAGGGAATTAGTTATATAAAAACAGCAGAGGGGGCATTAGATGAAGCCACTAGCATGATACATAGAATGAGGGAACTGACAGTACAGGCATTAAATGATACTAACACAAAAGAGGATAAAGAGCAGATACAGTTAGAAATTAACCAGCTGCAACAGGAAATTCAAAGAATTTCGCGGCAGACAGAATATAATACAATGGATATTTTTGATAAACATGAGCCAACATACAGCAGTCTGCCAGGCAGCAGAGAGTGGAGCATTGATCAAATCCATAAAGTAGATGAGCCAGACAATACATTAGAAATAGAACTGGCAAAAGGGTATGAACCATCCAATATTACAGTGACAGTACCGAAAGGAACATATACATCTTATGAATTGATAGAAACCATAGATGGGTTATTGGAGGGGAAAGCACCTGCAGGAACTTCTTTGATGATAGAGTATTATGGAGATAGTGTTTGCAATTTAAACTTTGAAGGTGGAATAGGAATTGAAAAAGTAAAAGGCGGGCTTTCCTATCTGTTTTTTGATTCTTATGGCGGATCAAGTGTAGGAAATTTAATTGGAACCACACAGTTTGTAGATGCCTATCCGTTAGATGTCACAACAGGAATGAATGATGAATTAACATTTTATGTGGATAAGCTTGACGGAAGCAGTTTAGAGAAAATTTCAATTACACTGGATGCTGGAAATTATACAAGGCAGCAGATGATAGATGAATTAAATCAAAAGCTGCAGGATGCAGGTCATCCAGAGGTAAAAGCAACCAGTTATGGAAGTAATAATATTGAATTGTCTGCAGGGGCCAGTTTAATTACTGGGTTGAAAGGGAATATGTTCCAGATTGACGATGCGGATAGTAAAGCATATGATTCTGTATTTTATGATAACACAAAGTATGGAAAAATAATCAATAGCTGTGGAACAGTAACAGGGGCAGCATATTATAATAGCTCAGTTACGGATAAAATACATATCAATTCCAGCAATAATAAACTCCGTTTTAAATTAGAATCAGAGGCAGATTATACAGAAATTATGATTCCGGATGGTGATTATACTATACGGGATATCGTAACAAAATTAAATGAGCTGTTAGGTGCAGATTCGAGTAAGTGGAAATTTTCTTACGAAAATAAGTGGCTATCTGGTTCAAAGGTTCCAACTTCAGCATACTATGACTGTTTAAAACTTACCTCTTTGACAGGAGGAATGGATAGTATCATAAAATTTGATGAAAGCCAGAATGCATATCAATCCTTATTTACTACTACAAATGTAAGTATGACCGAAACTGCATCTATAACAAGTGGAAGCGATGCGTACATTTTAGGAGCGAAAACATTAACAGGAGCGATTTCATTAAATAATGCAGGAGAAACAATCAGCTTATCGGCAGGCGGCACATCAGCTGTACTGACACTTAGTAAAGCAAATTATAGTAATTTATCAGAATTGATATCAGATATTAATACCCAGATTGGTAACTCTGCTTTAAATGGTAAGATAAAAGCTGAGATTTCTAGTAATAGAATCAGGATTGTAACAGTGGATAACAGCATTGCAAGTGTTCAATTTTCAGGAAATGGAGGAACTGCACGTCAGGAATTATTTGTAGGCGAAAGCATATCCTATAGATATTATTCAGGAACAGCTGTGGGAGAAGAAAAAAAAGAACAGGGAAGTACAATGGTTCAGAAATCTCCGGCAACGCTTACATTAGATTATGCAATGAAAGCAGATCATATTACGGTGGACAGTTCGAATCAGGTATTTAAATTGACAGTAGATGGAAGTCTAAAGACAATTACATTGTCTGCCGGAACTTATACAAGGTCAGGATTAATAAATGAAATTAATGCTCAGTTTAGAAAAAATGGAATTGGTGTGACTGCAGAATTAGCAAGTGGAGGCAAATTAAAATTCACCACTACTTCTGTGGGGGATGGTGCCAGTTTATCAATATCTACATCTACATCTGGAAACACTGCAATGCGTGTGTTTATGGAACCATTAGTATATACAAGCAGTTACAGTATATCATCACTTCAGGCGGCAAAGATTACAGGAAAGACAACTGTTGAAAATGGGTATGTAATAAACAGCAGTAATAAAGATTTAACATTCCGGTATACAGATGAGAATGGATCAAAAGACATCAGTCTGGTACTTACCGAAAAGACATATACAAATGCTGCAGAATTGGTAACAGAACTGCAAAATAAGATTAATAGCAGTTCTCTAGGTGCAGGAAAAATTACAGTATCTGTAGACAGCAGTAATCGTATTGTGCTTGCTACAACAGGAACGGGATCGAAATACCAGCTTTCAAATTTTAGCGGAGGTTTCTATCAAAATGTTTTATGTAAGAAAACAATAGATACCAAAATTAATTCAACTACAGTTACAAATGGAACGACAAGGCTGGATTCCGCATTTGTAGTAGGAAGAGCAGATTTAAGAAATAATACAGTGGAAATAAAAAAAGATGTAAATGATGTGTTAACATTAGATTTTACGTATTCAGATGCAAATGGAACAAAGCAGACAATTACATTAGAAACAAAATTTTTACCAGGTGTTTATACAGGAAGTGAGATTGCCCGGCTTTTGACAGATGGTACAAATGCAGATGACGGAATGGATGGATTGAATGAGTGTCTAAAGAAGAATGGCATTACAGATTTTAAGATTAAGGCAGAGATTGGCGGGCAGAAAACCGAAGTAGTTGGTGCAAATGATGCAAATGCTCTAAGTTTTACATTAGAATGGAACAAAACACAAACACCTGCAGAGGGAATTTATGTTTTAGATGGGGTAAGCGGCAGTGCAGCTTACAGTGTATTCTATAAAACAAGCGGTCTGCCAATTCCTGCTTCCATAACAGGAAATAAGGATATAAGCAGCGGTGTTACAATTACAGATAAAAATAATACATTTGGTTTTTCTATAGATGGAACGGATTATGATTTTACGCTGCCGGAGGGAACTTATACGGCAGAGGAATGGATTGAAATGTTCAATGAGCGAATCGCAGCAGGCGATGACAATGGAAATGTTCCTAAGGTAGAAGCAGTTTTAGAAAATGGACATCTGAAAATACAATATCAAACTTTTGGAGAACATGAGATTACCAATATACGTGGAACTGCAAAACAGGATTTGTTTTTTGATATGATAGAAAGAATTGGAAGGAGTACTATGCGTCTGCAGATAGGAGCAAACGGAGGACAGGAACTTGCTCTTAATAAAATTGCACTTAGCAATTCGCTGTTGAAAATAGACACCTTGATTGTAACAGAACATTCTTACGCAAATTTTGCATTAAAGCATTTAGATTATGCCCTGAATTATATTAACACCAAAAGAAGTGATTATGGCGCAAAACAAAACCGTTTAGAGGCAGCAGAGAAAATGACAGAGGTTTTCGACGAAAATCTCCAGACATCCGAAAGTAAAATCAGAGATACAGATATGGCAAGTGAACTAATGAATAGAGTAAGGCATAATATTGTTTCCCAGGCAGCACAGGCAATGATAGCACAGGCGAACCAGATAAACGGACAAGGTATATTGCGATTATTGTTATAAGGAAAGAGGCAGTCTTTGCAGCTGATTTTCATTACATTCTATCTGGTAAACATAGATACAATGAAAAACATGAAACCTAAAATCTTCCATACGACGAGTTTTAGGTTTCTTTTTTTATTGCCGATATACAATACAGAATAAAACGTGTTTTAGAATGTTTTATAAAATGAGCAATGCAAGGAGGCATGAATAGATATGAACTATTTTGAACCAAACGAGCAGTACAAAAAAAGAACAGCAGTCATAGATGGAGAAGGTAACACATTAACCTATGCTGATTTATATGAATTTAGTAACCTCATAAAAGAGAAACTTCCATCAAGAAGCCTTGTCTTTTCTTTCTGCCATAATGGGGCAGGTTCCATAGCTGGATACTTTGGATTTTTATGCAGCCGGATTGTTCCAGTATTATTGGACATGCACATTGAAGAGAAACTTGCAAAAAATCTGCTTGCAATTTATCAACCATCTTATATTTATATTCCGGCAGATATGAAAGAAAAATATGGAACATTTGAATGTATCCATGAACAGTACAATTATTGCTTATTAAAAACCAATTATGGAGTAAAACATAATTTATATTCCGAACTGGGGTTGTTGTTAACAACCTCAGGAAGTACAGGTAGTCCTAAATTTGTACGTCAGAGTTACAAAAATATCCAGTCAAATGCAGAATCAATTGCACAATATCTGGAACTTGATGAAACAGAACGCCCAATTACAACATTGCCGATGAATTATACATATGGTTTGTCTATTATTAACAGCCATCTGTTAGTAGGTGCAGCTATTTTAATGACAGACAAGTCCCTTATGGAAAAAGGATTTTGGGAGTTTTTCAGAAAGGAGCAGGCAACATCTTTTGGCGGTGTTCCATATACTTACGAGATGTTGAAGAAGCTTCGTTTTTTCCGCATGGACTTACCGAGCCTTCGTACTATGACACAGGCAGGTGGGAAATTATCACCAGATCTTCATAAGGAGTTTGCTGAATATGCCAAAGAACAGAAGAAACATTTTGTTGTTATGTATGGACAGACAGAAGCTACAGCAAGGATGGCATATCTTCCATATGAGAAATCACTAGAAAAATATGGAAGTATGGGGATTGCCATTCCTGGTGGAAAATTTACGCTGGCAGATGTAAATGGAAAGCCAATTACTGATTCTGAAGTCACAGGGGAATTGATTTATGAGGGACCAAATGTAACATTGGGATATGCAGAGCAGATTGCAGATTTGGAAAAAGGTGATGAGAGACAGGGACGGCTTATCACAGGTGATATGGCAAAGATGGATCAGGATGGGTATTTTTATATTGTAGGAAGGAAGAAAAGGTTTTTAAAAATTTATGGCAACCGTGTGAATTTAGATGAAACAGAGCAAATACTTAAGACCCGGTTTGAGGACTATGATTTTGCCTGTGCGGGAAAGGATGACCAATTATATGTTTTTGTAACATCTGATATAGAACAGGAACAGGCAGCAGTGAAGAAATATTTATCAGAAAAGACCGGGCTTAACCATAAAGCATTTACAATACAGTTTATAGAGAAGATACCAAAAAATGAAGCAGGAAAAACACTGTATGCAAAACTGGAGGAATATTATCATGGAGTATAATGAAATCCTAAATATTTTACCCTATTCCCTGAATAGAAAAGAAAAACAACAATTAATGACCAGGCGGTTATGCGAACTGGCAAAATTTCACTATGAACATTGTGACAGTTATAAAAAGATTGCAGATATGTTAGAATGTGATTTAGAAAAGGTGGAACATTATGAGGAACTTCCTTTTCTGCCTGTACGGTTATTTAAAGAGTTGGAGTTGAGAAGTATCCCTGAGGAAGAAGTATTTAAAACAATGACTTCATCTGGTACAACCGGACAGTCAGTTTCTAAGATTTATCTGGATAGGGAAACAGCAAATAACCAGCAGAAAACATTGATTAAGATTATGAGTTCTTTTATGGGAAAAGGAAGGCTGCCAATGCTGATTATTGACAGTTCAGCGGTATTAAAGAATAGAAGTATGTTTTCTGCAAGAGGTGCAGGAATTTTAGGGTTTTCTATTCTGGCATCGGACCGTGCATATGCATTGGACGAAGATATGAATTTAGATATAGAGGGAATTAGGAAATTTTTAAAAAAACATGAAGAAAAACAGATTTTATTATTTGGATTTACCTTTATGATATGGCAGCATTTTTATAAAGCATTATTAGAAACAGAGGAAAAGATTGATTTATCAAATGGTATTTTGATTCATGGAGGGGGCTGGAAAAAATTGCAGAATGAAGCAGTGGAACCAGCACAGTTTCATAAGGCATTAGAAAAGGTCTGCGGGCTGAAAAAAATCCATGACTATTATGGTATGGTAGAGCAGACCGGCTGCATTTATATGGAATGTGAGTGCGGACATCTCCATGCAAGCATTTTTTCAGATGTAGTGGTACGGAGGACAAAGGATTTTTCTATTTGTAATCATGGGGAAAAGGGTATGATACAAGTGGTTTCTATGATACCCAAATCCTATCCGGGTTTTTCTATCTTAACAGAAGACGAAGGAATGATTTTAGGAGAAGATGACTGCCCATGTGGAAGAAAAGGAAAATATTTTAAAATAGCAGGACGATTGAAAAATGCAGAAGTGAGGGGGTGCAGTGATACCTATGAGAAGAAATGATGTCATTTATCTAGCAGGAAGTGAAGAGGTTATAGTACGTCCTGTTGTGCCATTTGACCAGGAGGTTTGTGAGTTTTTAGAGACGCTGTCAAAGGAGATATTAAGGGATGCCGCTTTAAAAGCATATACAGATGTAGTGTCCTTTGCCTTTTGGATTCGGAAGGGAAATATGCAGAAACAAAAAGAGTTATATGAAGAGAGTAATGGTTTGGAAAAATGCCGCATTGGAAAAGGGCTTATTTTTCACATTGCACCCTCTAATGTGCCAATTAATTTTGCATATTCTTTTGTATTTGGACTTCTTGCAGGAAATAGTAACATTGTAAGAGTTTCTTCTAAAAATTTTCCGCAAGCTGCACTTTTATGTAAGAAAGTACAGGAAGTGATGAACAGAGAAGAGTATGCATCTATCAAACAGAGCAATGCCATTATAAAATATGAAAGAAACAAAGAGATTACAGATTACTTTTCTTCTGTTTGTGATATCAGAGTAATATGGGGGGGCGACCTTACAATTGAAGATATTAGAAAATCTCCGATGAAAGCACGAAGTAAGGAAATTGTATTTGCAGATAGGTATTCGTTTGGCATTATTTGTCCTGATGCTATTCTTGAAATGTCTGAAAAAGAGCGGGGACATCTGGCAGAACAATTTTATAATGATACTTATCTTATGGACCAGAATGCTTGTTCCACACCGCATTTCATTTTATGGAAATCGGATGATGCAGATAAGGTAAAAAAAGCCCAGCAGTATTTTTGGAGCAGTGTATATGAAACAGCAAAAAAATATGATTTGGCAGATATCAAGGCCAGTGATAAATACACAGATTTGTGCCTGTTTGCTGTTAGGGCGGAGGAAAACTGTAAAGTAAAGAGGTATGGCAATTTACTTTATGTAGTGGATTTAGAAAAAATACCGGAAGAAATGACAAATTTACGTGGAAGATTTGGCATGTTCTATCAATGCAGAATTGAGAATCTGCGGGAGATAAGGGCAGGAATCACAGAAAAGGTTCAAACTGTTGCGGTTGTTGGTGTCAACAAGCAGGAAATTTGGAATTTTGTTATGGAAAATCATCTGACAGGAATAGACAGAATCGTTCCTTTTGGAAGTACATTAGATATTGGACTTGTCTGGGATGGATATGATTTGGTTAGTGAAATGAGCAGAATAATAATATGAGAGGAGAAGCTGCCATGAATTTATATGAAAAAATAAAAAATGGTGTTTATGTGATTGCAGAAATGTCTGCAAACCATGCAGGAAAGTTAGAAAATGCATTAAAAATTGTAGAGGAAGCCGCCAAAGCGGGAGCGGACTGTGTTAAAATCCAGACTTATACAGCAGATACTTTGACGATTGATTGTAGGGATGATGCATACTGCATCAAAGGCGGATTATGGGATGGCTATAATTATTATCAGCTTTATCAGGAGGCATCCACACCATGGGAATGGCATCAGGCAATTAAAGATAAATGTAAGGAAGTGGGAGTGGATTTTCTATCTACACCATTTGACAATACAGCTGTGGATTTTTTAGAAGAGTTAGGAGTGGATTTTTATAAAATCGCTTCCTTTGAATTAGTAGACATTCCTCTTATTGAATATACCGCAAGTAAGGGAAAACCCATTGTTATGTCTGTTGGAATGGGAAGCATAGAGGAAATTGAGGAAGCCATTGCTGCCTGCACAAGGCAGAATAATCATAATATAGTGCTTTTAAAATGCTGTAGTCAGTATCCGGCAAATTTTGAAGATATGAATGTTTCTGTTATTCGAGATATGATAAAACGGTTTCAGGTTCCAATTGGTTTATCAGATCATTCTTTTGGCTCTCTGGCACCAGTCGTTGCAGTGTCCATGGGGGCAAAGGTTATTGAGAAACATGTGGCTTTAAGCAGAGAAGTGGAAAGCCCTGATTCTGGATTTTCTATGGAGATGTCTGAATTTGCACAGATGGTACAGGATGTAAGGAATGCATCTGTTATTATGGGGCAGCCGACCTATGAGTTAACAGAAACAGAAAAGAACGGGTTAGGGGGCAGACGTTCTCTTGTGGCAGTAAAAGACATTAAAAAAGGTGAGCCATTTACAAAAGAAAATGTAAGAAGTATCCGTCCGGCGATTGGAATAAAGCCCAAATATTATCACACTTTGTTAACCCAAAATGCGAAAAAAGATTATAAATTTGGAGAACCGATTCTTATGGAGGAATTACAATGATTGGATTCCGTGTAGATGCCAATGAAGTGATTGCTACAGGTCATTTGATGCGATGTATAGCGATTGCTCAGGGATTTCAAAAACAGGGAGAAGAAGTCATGTTCTTTCTGGCAGAAGAAAAAGAAACGAACCGGCTGAAAGCACAGAATATGCCATATATTATTCTGCATAGCAGGTGGGATGCACTAGAACAGGAAGTTTTGGATTTGAAGCGGCTGCTGAAACAGTATCAGATTACAAAGCTGATTGTAGATTCTTATCAGGCAGCAGCTTCTTATTTAGAGGAACTGAATCAATGTGTGAAAGTCATCTATATAGATGATATGGAAAAAGCTTTATATCCTGTGTCTGCAGTGCTCCATTATAGCAGCTGGCCAGAGGACAAAGCATATGAAAGGCGTTATAATGGTACAGGTACGATATGTATGGCAGGTATGCAATACACCCCTCTTCGTACAGAATTTTATCCCAATCAGGGAAACAATGCACAAAAAAACATTCTTATTACCACTGGAGGAACTGACCAGTATAATATTGCAGGAAGGCTATTGGAATACTTTATAAAGGCCGATAAAAGGCAAAGTGACATACATTTTCTTGTAATATCAGGCAGCATGAATCAGAATAAACCATTTTTAGAGAATCTTGCAAAAGACCATCCTAATATTATATTGTACGAAAATGTTAATTGCATGGGAAAACTTATGAGAAGCGCTTATCTGGCAGTATCAGCAGGAGGGACTACCTTATATGAATTGTGTGCATGCAGAGTGCCAACAGTATGTTTTTCTTTTGCGGACAACCAGGAGGGTTTTACTTGTGAAATGGGTAAAAGAGGTATTATGAGATATGCCGGGGATGCCAGAAAAAGCGAAGATATTGTGGAACGGATTTATAACAATATGATGGAATTGTGGGAGGACACTCATTTATATGTACAATATCAGAAAAAAATGGGCAGGCTTGTGGATGGAAAAGGTGTGGAACGGATAGTAGAGAATGTGCTGGCTTTAGAAGGAACAAGACAAATATAACAAAAATCATGTAAAATATTGAATAAAGGAGTTGAAATGATGTATATTCCATATGGCAGACAATCAGTAGATGAAAAAGATATTCAGGCAGTAATGGAGGTTTTACAATCAGACTATTTAACGACCGGACCAAAGGTTGCAGAGTTTGAAAAAAAGGTTGCAGATTATGTAGGAGCAAAATATGCAGTGGCAGTGAGTAATGGAACAGCGGCACTTCATATATCCTGCCTTGCTGCTGGAATATCAGAGGGAGATGAGGTAATCACCACACCCATTACTTTTGCTGCATCTTCAAACTGCGTATTATATTGTGGGGGGACACCAGTATTTGCAGATATAGATGAAGATACTTACAATATAGATCCTGTTGAAATTGAGAAAAAGATTACAAGCAGAACAAAAGCTATTATTCCTGTGCATTATACAGGACGGCCCTGTAATATGGATGAGATAGCAGCGATTGCCAAAAAACATAACCTTTTGGTTATAGAGGATGCAGCTCATGCATTGGGGGCTTCCTACAAGAATAGAATGATAGGAAATATATCTGATTTGACTTGTTTTAGTTTTCATCCGGTAAAACCGATTACAACAGGCGAGGGCGGTATGGTTGTGACAAATGATGAAAACTTATATAAGCGGCTTGTTCTGTTCAGAAGTCATGGAATCACCAGAGAGAATGAGTTAATGACAGAGAATCAGGGCGGTTGGTATTACCAACAGCTGGAACTTGGATATAATTACCGCATTACAGATATTTCCTGTGCATTAGGAATCAGCCAGATGGATAAGCTGCCTGCATTTTTGGCAAAAAGAAGAGGGATTGCAAAACGGTATGAGGAAGCATTTCAAGAAATAGAAAACATAAAGACACCAGCTCAATCAGCAGATTGTATGAGTGGATGGCATCTTTACATGATTCAGATATTAGATAAGGACCGGAAAGAAGTATTTGATAAACTGAGGGATGCGGGAATCGGAGTAAATGTGCATTATATTCCGGTGTATAAGCATCCATATTATCAAAATTGCGGATATTCAGACTGCTGTTGTCCAAAGGCAGAGATGTTTTATTCCAGAGCAATTAGTCTTCCGATTTTTCCAGAACTAACAGAGGAACAACAGCAATATGTCATTGATAAGGTGATTGAATTTGCAACTGTTTAGGAAGTGCCATTCGCACATATGAGTCTGTAACTTCTCGAATCGTTATTGTGAGCACCACAGGTGTAAACAGTAACATAAAATTGCTATAAATGTAAAAAATTAGGAGAAAAATGTAAACAGTTTTCACAAAAATATTATTACGGGTTATGTTTTCACATGAGATAGTCGATATAAAGTTATAAGTGGACTATAAGCGTATAAGAAAAATAAAAAAATTGGAAAGGCTGCAAAAACTGACAGAGCAAAATGTGATGGTTAAGTGGGATATATGCAGCAGGCATTACAAGGAGGTAGTTAAGATGCATATGACGGATTTTTTTAAGGCAGTGGGACCAGGTGAACAGATTAAGGGACAGAATACAGTTTTAGATAGAGAAGAGAATACTGCAGAGAAGAAACAACAGGAAACGAAAGAAGTTACAATTGAGGACAATGAAGCTGCTCTGGATGCTTTTAGAAGTGATTTGGCATCTTCAACCTACAGGGCACCAGAAGATTTGGCACAATTAGTAAGTACGGAAGAGGTAACAAAGGTAAAAGATATTTTAGCCCAATTAAAGGATGCAGAGTTAAAAATCGCAAAAAGTAATGCTGCAGATGCAGTAAAGGAACTTTCAAAGAAACGTATCCGGATGGTAAAGAATAAATGTAATGTAAAAATCAATCGTTTGAATCTGGAACAGGAATTAGAATTACAGGCAGAGCAGGCAAAGAAAGCAAAAGATGATACAAGGGCCAGTGAACTTGAAGAACAGTTAAGGAGGACAAGGAGTGCCCGCAAATCAGAAGAATATACAGATGTACAGAGGGCGATGCAGGAAGAACAATTAGAGCAGCAATTAGATAAGTATTCTGTATATGAGCAGAATGCATATGGCACTGCTTATACAAGAAATATGTATAAAGATATGAGTACCTCAGGCAGTTTTATTAATGCAAGTGTAGGGAATTTTAAAGCTACAATGTAATAATAAAATCTATAGGAGATTGAAAAAGCATAAAATAACAAGAAATGTTAGTTTTATGCTTTTTCTTTTTTTCATTATATGTTAGAATTATATTTAAAATATGAATGTTATGTTGAGAAAACACAAAAATCGATATTAATATTGCAAAATATGGATTATAATACTAAAATATTTGAAAAAGACATTCATATATAATGAAAATCAAACTCTTATGATTTGAGTAAGCATTAAAAGGAGGAGAAAAAATGAAAAAAAGGATTACAGCAGGGCTGTTAGCGATTGTTATGCTGCTTATAAGCACCATGACAGGAATGGTCTTTATGCCAAATGCTGCAAAAGCAGCAGGCTCAGGTGTCACAGTCATTATTCATTATGGCGGGAGGGAAGATGACAATTATGAAATTTGGAATTTATGGCTATGGGAAGATGGAGCAGACGGAAAGCAGGTAGACTTTACTTCAGAGGATGATTTTGGAAAAATAGCAATTTACCAAACCACTAATACACCAGAGAAAATCGGCTTCATTGTCCGTGCCGGAGAATGGGAAGAAAAGGATGTAGATGCAGACCGTTTTATTGAAATAAACGGGAATACAGCAGAAATCTGGGTTACCAGTGGAAAAGAAGAATTTGAAACAAAAGCACCAAAAGGAGCAAAATCTTATGATTTTGCAGCTGCGGAGAAAAAGAGAATGGAAATATATAATAAGAAAGATGCATTAAAGATTAACGTGCATTATTATAGTTTTAATGGAGGATATAAAGACATATCAGCTTATTCATGGCCGGGAGATCAAGCTGGAGGCTCTTATCCAGTTGTAGAAAAAGATGACTTTGGAGGTGTATATCATATCGGTTATACAGATTTAAAAGACATTCAAACAGCAGGTCTTACATTCTATCTTGCCAATGGGCAGGAAGATGTACAGACAAAGAGAGAGATTGATTTAACAAAGGCAAAAAATAATGTGCTGGACGTTTATACTGTACAGGGAAATAGTGAAGTATGGTATACCAAAGAAGAAGCAGACAAAACACCTCAGATTGTAACAGCGGCATTTACAGAAAAGACAAGTAAAGAAATTGCATTTTCTTTATCGAAACCAATTGATACTTCTAATGAAAAAGAAGCAGAGAAATTTAAAGTAACCGATCAGGACGGCATAGAATATGAAATTGTTAAAATATGGACAGAAACACCAGGTGTGGAAACAGATGCAGTTTTAATTATGAAAGAGCCTCTGGATTTGTCAAAAACATATACATTAGCAAAAGATGGTTATAATAGTCAAATCATTTCTATCGGAACAGTTTTTTCTTCCAAAGAATTTGAGGAGGCATTTCACTATGAAGGAGATGATTTAGGAGCTGTTTACACAGACGAGAAAACTAGTTTCAGAGTATGGGCGCCGACAGCATCAGAAGTCATGTTAAACCTTTATGAAGAGGGCAGCGGAGATAATTTGATTCAGGCTGTAAATATGGCAAAAGATGTAAATGGTACATGGGTTTATGAAGCAAAAGGAGATTTAAACGGAACTTATTATACATATAGTGTAACAGTAGATGGGAAAACAAAGGAAGCTGTGGATTTGTATGCAAGAAGTACTGGTGTTAATGGAGAACGTGGTATGATTCTGGATTTGGATTCTACAAATCCAAGCGGATTTTCAGGAGAGAAAAGGCTGGCATTTGTTAATCCAACAGATGCAGTGATTTATGAATTGCATGTAAGAGATTTATCATCAGACAAAAGTTCAGGTATCCAGAATGTTGGTAAATTTTTAGAATTTACAGAAAGAGATACTACAAATAGCAATGGAACAGCAACAGGATTAGACCATTTAATTGATTTGGGAGTCACACATGTTCAAATCCTTCCTTCTTTTGATTATGCTACTGTAGATGAAAGCAAAGCAGATAACAATCAATTTAACTGGGGATATGATCCAAAGAACTATAACACACCAGAGGGTTCTTATTCTACAAATGCAGAGGATGGGGCTGTAAGGGTAAATGAATATAAGCAGATGGTGCAATCATTACATAAGAATAACATTCGTGTTATTATGGATGTAGTATATAACCACACATTTGATACAGAAGAATCGAATTTTCAGAAGATTGTACCAAATTATTACTATAGAAAGAATGGAGAGGCATTTTCAAATGCTTCCGGCTGTGGAAATGAAACAGCTTCTGAACGCTCTATGGTTAGAAAATATATTGTAGATTCTGTTGTATATTGGGCAACGGAATATCATGTAGATGGGTTTCGTTTTGATTTAATGGGTATTCATGATATAGAGACAATGAATGCAATAAGGGAAGCCTTAGATAAAGTAGATCCGAGTATTCTTGTGTACGGAGAGGGATGGACCGGAGGAGATTCTGTTTTAGAGGAAGATGAGAGAGCTGTAAAGAAAAATATGGATGCCATAGAGGGAATTGCAGCATTTAGTGATGATATTAGAGATGGCATGAAAGGAAATGTATTTGACGCAAATGATACAGGGTTTGTAAGCGGCAAAGAAGGCATGGAAGAAACGATTAAATATGCAGCAGCAGGAGCAGTAGAACATGAACAGGTAGATATTACGAAAAATGAAAAATCAGATCTGTTTTGGGCAAAAGAACCAACACAGGTGATTAATTATGCATCCTGCCATGATAACCTAACATTATGGGATAAACTTGCAGTTTCAAATGGAGATGACAGTGTAGAAGACAGAATAAAAATGAATAAGCTGTGCAGTGCAATTGTCTTTACTTCACAGGGAATCCCATTTTTACAGGCAGGCGAAGAATTGCTAAGAAGTAAGCCGTATGTGACAGAAATCAGTGCTTTTTCTGACAACAGCTATAATCTGCCAGATACTGTAAATAGTATCAAGTGGGATGACAAAGATGAAAATATAGAAGTTTATGATTACTATAAAGGTTTGATTGCATTTAGAAAGTCCCACAATGCACTTCGTATGACTACTGCGGAAGAGATACAAAAGAATTTAAGATTTATATCAGATTTACCTGCAAATGTAGTAGGTTATACGATTGAAAACAGCCCAAATGGAGAAGTAGCAGAACGTTTAATGGTAATATACAATGCCAACAAAGATGCGATTAATGTTACATTACCAGAAGGAAGCTGGAATATATATGTAAATGGAGAAACTGCTGGTTGCAATGTATTGGAGAAAGTAGAAGGCAGTGTATCAGTGGAAGGTATTTCTGCAATGGTACTTGCAAAAGAAGACAAAAAATCAGAAAATTATAAGGCAGAGAAACCAGTACAAGGTAACAATATGGGAATAACAGAGAAAGTATTGGCGATAATGGGTGTGGTACTATTTGTTGGTTTGGTTACCGGGTTAATGATTTCTAAAAAGAAAGGAAATAAAAAATAAAACAGGAACCGGAATTCCGGTTCCTGTTCTTTATGCATTGCAGTAATCTGTATAGGAAAAGTTATTGATAAAGCAGATAAACTTCCATATTTTTAGATGTTTGATTTGCCTTATACAGACATTTACTGAAAGAATATTTCCCATAAGAGAGAAGGTGATCAATGACACTGTCTGAATCTGCCTGGTCATTCAGGTAAAGAATAAGCTGTTTGGAGTTTTTTACAACAGGATCTTTCTTCAGAGCAGAGGTGTTATCATTTTTAATCAGCATACTTTTTTTATGAATACCAAGTTCTAGTAAGTAGTTGTATACATCTGTTTCTGCATTTTGAATAAAAATGCAGGGAGTATCTGTAAAAGCATTAGCAAGGGTGATGGTTTCTTTGTTTTCTTTCTGTAAAAAATCAGGCTCATAGTAAAACAATGACAAAAAGCAGACAATAGAAACAATAGCACCAATAAACAAACTAATTTGAATATTAGATTTCATAAATACATAGCAGAAGCGGTATAAAAGATAACAAATGAGTATGGCTGCAAAAGGAAGAAGCCCTAAAACTGTTTTTATATTGCATGGAATCTGAAATAGTACCAAAGCTGCTGTGTAAATAAAAAACAGTAAAAACAGAAAAATATCAAAAATCTCCATATTAGAAACGCGTTCCTTAAAATTAGATAAGTGAAGGCTGAGCGGATGTGGATTTAATACCAAGGCAAGCATACATACAATGACTACCAAAAATACGAATGCAAAACATAGATTTCCACGAATCAGTAAATAATTTTTAATTCCACTTAAATAGGAAAGTAAGGTATGGCTTGAAGTATTTGACTGTAATGCAGATAAAAAATCCCTTATGTAAATAAAAATATGAGAGAAAATTGCTGGAAATAGTGCAACAACAATAATATTCGAAATAACCATACCAAGCAAGTATTTAAAGATATTTTTATAATGATTAAAACAAAGCATAACTACAATGTAAAGGATACCTTCAATAAGAGTAAATGCCAAAAATTGATAATCCGTTAAAATACCCAGAATAGTAATAGGTACTAAAAAACGCAGACTCCATACATCATCATCATAAAACAGACCAAGATGCAGAGAACAGCTTAGCAGCATAAATAAAACTGTCATAAAATAGTTTTGTGTACATAAAATAGCAGAAATGCTTCCGATACTAAAGCAAAATAGGATGCAGGAGGCAAAGCCGGCAGGGATGGAATCTAAATATTTCCTGCAAATATAAAAGATAACAAAAAAGATGATAAGTACACATAAAAGGTTCAGTGCAAAGCCAACATATTTAATGGAATAAAAAGGAAATATACTGTTGGCAGTATGGAGAACCAGATAGTAAAAAGGTGCCATACCATTCATATTACAATTCTCAATTACAGAAAAGTAATCAAAGCCATTATTTGTTTCAGGTATCAGATAGCTGGTATAATATTCCGAAGAATGCCAGGGCTGAGGGTTAGAAAAACTTGTAGTTTCTGCTGGTGTAAAAGAAGTTTTCCTAAAATTATAGTAGATGTTAATTGGTTTTGGAACAGTTACAGTATTAAAATTTTTTTCCGGCTTTTGTGATGCAAGGTGGGAAATACCAGTATAATCAAATGTAGTAGTTAGTGAGTAAGCTGCAAGCTCCTCTGGAGCAAGTCCGCTTTTGCTTTTTAAAAAGAAAAAGCTAAGAAAAATTAATCCAATAAATAAAATCAATAAAAAGATATTTTCTTTCCATCTCTTTTCCGTATAACTTCCCGAATCCATAAAAATCCTCCTTTATTAAAGAATTGTTTTTGCTTTTATTAACAAAATTATAATATATTTAATAAAAATGTAAATAAGATGTATTAAAAAATGTTTCAAACAAAAGAAAAAAAGATGAAATAGTATCAATAAATACCTGAATAAAAGGAAAATTATTGATTTTAAATCAAAGATTTGTTGTACCAGACTTTCTTTTTCCACCTAATAAACATAATAATTCCTCTGATTACCTCATCACACCCCAAAGCAAACCAGACTCCTATAATACCCCAATGAAATACAATACCAAAAATGTATCCGCATAAAACACTGACACCCCACATAGATAATATGCCGATATAGACTGGAAAATGGACATCTCCTGCTGCACGGAGGCAGTTAATAATAATGACATTTGTACAGCGCCCAAATTCAAGAAAAATATCAACAACAAGGACTTTGACACCCATTGCAATAATTTCTTCACTAGAAGTAACTAATTTTAAAATAGGAACAGAGAAAATCAATACCAGAACAGAAATTGAAATGGTAATGGCAAGGGAGCGGAAAAAAGACCAGAAACACAAATGATAAGCATCGTCTTTTCTCCCTTCCCCAACCAGACGTCCTACAAGAATAGAGGTTCCCTGTCCTACAGCAACTGCCAATACATAAATATAGGTTGTAATATTGTTCATATAGGCATTCGTATTGACTGCAATCTCTCCTAGATAAGTTAAAATTATGGTAATTACAAGTTTAGATCCATTGTAGGCAATGCTTTCTCCGGCAGCAGGTGTACCAAGTGTAAGAACTGACTTAATTTCCTGAAAAGGAAAAGGCAGCATCTGTCGAATGGAAAAACCTTGAAAAATTTTCCGTGCCGTAAGAATCCCTAATAAAATACAGCCAATTGACTTACTTATGGTAGTGGAAATAGCAGCACCGAGGACACCTAGACATGGTGCACCAAAATTTCCATTGATGAGAAGAAAATTGCAAGTAATATTAATAAGATTCATGAGCAGGGTTACATACATACACATTTGCGTAAAACCATAGGAGCGCAGTGCTGCGGTAAAAGTATTTAAAACTGCCTGTATAAATAGAGTGCCTCCCACTAGTAAAAGATATGTTTTACTATAATTCCAAAATACATCTTCTACATTCATGGCATTTAAGATTGGTTCATGAAACAAGATAATAATAATGCTGATTAAGAATCCAAAGATAGTATTGATAAAAAGTGATCCGCCAATTAGACGCTGGATATTTGTCTTATTTTTCTTTGCTCCAATATATTGCACACAAATAATCGTAGTACCTGAAGTGATGATACCAAACATAATATTGAACATGCTGATAATCTGGTTTACAATACCCACTGAACCAACAGCATTATCGGAATAGGCACCTAACATTAAAACATCCGCTGTGCCAAGCAGCATAAATAAAACAGATTCAACATAAATTGGCCATGTAAGATGGAATAATTCTTTGTGTAGTGATTTCATTTTGTAAACCTCCTTTGTGTGTTGTGTTTCATGCCATTCAGCTTGCAGAGGAATATTTGACTAAAAAAGTATCTGATGTCAACTACAATAAAAGTTATAAATGTACTAAAATATAATATAAAAGTAGTGAAAAAGGCACGAATAAGCTATTAACATACTATCAAAACATGGAAGGCATTACAAGCATATTTGTTCAAAAAATAAAAGAAGCTACATATGTATTATTACAGAGTAGCAATGTTATTATTGTATAACATAAATATAGATATCATACACACATAGGATTACAGTCTGCCTCTACATTCCTGCATGGACAAACAGTAACTAAAAATGCAAAAACTCATAAACTTCACATTGTATTCGATTCAAAAGAATGTTATACTATTAAGGTAAAAATTTATAGTAACAATAATGCAGGGAGGACAAATACAGATTATGTTAAATGAAGTAAACGAAGAACAATTTTTTGATTATATGGAGTGGGCTGAAATAGAAGAAGTTGTTTATTCAGAACACAGTAATCCACATCGTATTCTGGGACCGCATGTGGTGGAAAACGGGATTGTAGTACAGACATTTTTGCCCAATGCAAAAAATGTTACATTAAAGCTGGTAAAGACAGAAAAAGAATATCAAATGTTAAAGGAAGATGAAGCAGGATATTTTGCAACATTGATTCCGGGAAAGCGGATACCTGCTTATACATATATAATAGAAGAGGAAGATGGAGGAACAAGAGAAATTTATGATCCATATGCATTTGAGCCATTAACAGATGCAATGGATATTAAGAAATTTTCAAGTGGAATTCATTACGAAATATATGATGTATTAGGTGCACATGTTATGGAAAGGAATGGTGTGAAAGGAACCGAATTTGCAGTTTGGGCACCAAATGCTATGCGTGTCAGTGTAGTAGGTGATTTCAATCAATGGGACGGCAGATTACATCTTATGAGCAGAGTAGATGATTCTGGAATTTTTGAATTATTTATTCCTGAGGTGGGAGAAGATACGGTCTATAAATACGAAATTAAACTGCCAGGAGAGGTAACTTTCATGAAAGCAGATCCTTATGGTTATGGAAATGAACTTCGTCCTGGTAATGCAAGTGTTGTACACGATTTGAACAAATATCAGTGGGGAGATTCAAAATGGCTTCAGGAGCGAAAGAAGAAGAAGTTATTGCAAGAACCCGTTTCTATTTATGAACTGCATTTAGGTTCATGGAAAAAGCCATTATCAATTTCTGATTTCACAGAAAATCAGGATGCATTAACAAAAGAAGAGAGAACAGAAATTGATAAAAAAATTGGTGATAGTTTTTATAATTATAGAGAACTGGCACCAATGATAGCCGATTATGTAAAATCCATGAATTATACACATATTGAAATTATGCCGGTTATGGAACATCCGTTAGATGAATCCTGGGGATATCAGGTAACTGGTTATTATGCTGTTACATCACGCTATGGAACACCGGAAGATTTTATGTATTTTATGGACTACATGCACAAGAAAAATATTGGAGTTATTTTAGACTGGGTTCCTGCACATTTTCCGAAGGATACATTTGGACTTGCAAATTTTGATGGTACATGTCTTTATGAAAACAAAGATCCAAGAAGGGGATGTCACCCACACTGGGGAACATTGATTTTTGATTTCGGGCGTCCGGAGGTGGACAACTTTTTATTAGGAAATGCTTTGTTTTGGGCAGAGAAATATCATGCAGATGGTATTCGTATCGATGCTGTTGCATCCATGCTTTATCTGGACTATGGAAAACAGGAGGGAGAATGGCTTCCAAATATTTATGACAGCAACGAAAATTTAGAGGTAGTGGCACTGCTTAGAAAGTTGAACATGCTTTTTGAAAAACGAAAAGATGGTGTTATGATGATTGCAGAAGAATCTACAGCATGGCCAAAGGTAACAGGTGAGATTGTAGAAGAAGGTCTTGGATTTGATTTCAAATGGAATATGGGCTGGATGAATGATTTCTTAGAGTATATGCAATGTGATCCATTATACAGGAGCGGACGGCACAGTAATTTGACTTTTAGTATGATTTATCAATATAGTGAGAATTTTATTCTGACTTTATCTCATGATGAAGTAACCCATGGAAAGGGGTCGCTTATTCAAAAAATGCCTGGTGACTATGAACAGAAATTTGCAAACTTAAGACTGGCATATGGGTTTATGATGACACATCCAGGAAAGAAATTATTATTTATGGGACAGGATTTTGCACAGTTTGATGAATGGGATGAGAAGAAGAGTCTGGAGTGGGAATTAATAGAGCAGTATGAGATGCATAAAAAAATGAACAATTATGTAAAAGCATTAAATGCATTCTATCAGGACTATGCCGCATTATTTATGCTGGATCAGGATATAGAAGGATTTGAATGGATTAACAATATGGATGCAGAGCACAGCATTTTGAGCTTTCTTCGTAAAACAGGTAAGGAAGAAGAAACATTATTGGTTGTGTGTAATTTTACACCTGTTGTTTATGAAGAATTCAAGGTAGGGGTACCATTTAAGGGAAAATATAAAGAAACATTTAATAGTGACCGAAAAGAATTCGGAGGACAGGGAAATGTAAATTCACGTTTGAAACAGTCTAAGGCAGAAGAATGGGATGAAAGAGAGCAATCCATCTCTATTACAGTACCACCGCTTGGCATTTGTGTATTTACATGTGCACCTGCAGGGAAAGAAGCAGAAAAATCTACAGCGAAAAAAACGGCAATAAAAAAAGCACCTGTAAAGAAAGCCTCCGTGAAAAAAACAAAGACCTTAAAAACAGATAAAACTACAGCTGCTAATACTACAAAAGAAGCTGCAAAAGAAACTATAAAAGAGAATAAGGCAGAGGCAGCAGAAGTACCTGTAAATAAAAAAGGAAAAGCAGCAAAAACAGAGAGCAATGAACAAGATAAAATAAAATCTGAAGAAATACCGGTAAAAGGAGAAAAGAAACTTGAAGCTGAAACCAAATCAGAATCAGCAGAAGAATCAAAGAAGACAGAAAATGAGAAAGAATAAATAAAGTATAAAAATGGGCAGCAGCAACGAACAAACCAGGGAGGAGGAAAAAAGTGAATCTATTGGTTTATTTCACTCAGAACACTGACTTAGAGGATGTTGTGCCAGAAGAAGTAAAAGAAGTAGCAGAGGCAATGCAGCATACAAATGCCGGGAAGATAATGGAATGGTTTCATGAGCAGATACCAGTGCTTATCAAATTAGGTATCAGGCTTTTTATCTTTTTGCTTATATTATTTATAGGCAGATGGCTGATTAAGTGGATTACAAAGATTACAGCAAAAGCATTAAATAAAAGCAGTGTAGAGGAAAGTGCAGAAAGTTTTCTCTTGTCAGTAATCAGAGTATTCCTCTATATTGTTCTTGTGACCATCCTTGCGGGATATTTAGGTGTAGGCGGGAGCAGTATTGTTGCTGTCTTAGGATCTGCCGGACTTGCAATTGGTCTTGCTTTACAGGGAAGTCTTTCAAATTTTGCAGGAGGAGTATTGATTCTTTTATTGAAGCCATTTAAAGTGGGGGATTATATTATTACATCGGGTGGTGAAGGTGTAGTGGAAAATATAGACCTTTTTTACACAAAGCTTCTTACTGGAGATAATAAAATGATTGTGATTCCTAATGGAAGCATAACAAATGCCAGTATTATTAATGTGACAAATCAGCCAAAACGAAGAGTTGATTTGGAGATTGGTATTGATTATTCACAAAATATAGGTATTGTAAAGGAAGTTTTACTGGGGTTGGTCGAGGAACATGAACTGGTATTGAAGGAAGAAGAGGTTAAGGTATTTGTATCTTCATTTGATTCGAGTGCAATTACAATGGGATTGCGTTTCTGGACAACAACAGAAGATTATTGGACAGTAAGATGGGATGTACTTGAAAATATAAAATCAGAATTTGATGAAAGAGGAATTACCATTCCATATGACCAGTTAGATGTAAACGTTGTATCAGTGCCAGAAGGAAGTACGCAGATAGAACTTACTAAAAAATAATACAAACGTTTTATTGGGCGGATATCAGGCATGAAAGTGTTCGAAGATGATCTAACATCATATAAAACTTTTATTTCTTAATGTAAAGAGGCAATAAATAGGTATTTGACAGGTATCATACAAAAGAAAAGTAAATTATGACATAAAAAAGATGTAATTGACACTAAAAATGAGAAAATGAGAAAAAAATGAAAAAAACGTAAAAAAATGCTTTTCTTTTTGGAATATCTGTGGTATCTTAGTTACAGACGAAATAAACTTCGCAAGGACAAAGGTGTTCTCAAAGATTTGAGGACACCTTTTTGTATTTTTTACGAAAATAAAAAAATACTAATATATCGAAAGGATGATTAAAGTTATGGTAAAAAATGTAGTAGAAGATGTATTTGCAACAGACGTATTCAATGATGCAGTTATGAGAGAACGCCTGCCTAAACCAGTATATGCAAAACTGAAAAAGACAATTGAAAATGGTGCGGAACTTGATCTTGATATTGCAAATGCAGTCGCACATGCAATGAAAGAATGGGCATTAGAAAGAGGAGCAACACATTATACGCACTGGTTTCAGCCAATGACAGGTATTACAGCTGAAAAACATGATTCCTTTATTGCACCGGCAAAAGATGGCGGTATTGTCATGGAATTCTCAGGAAAAGAATTGGTAAAAGGTGAGCCGGATGCGTCTTCTTTCCCTAATGGCGGTATTCGTGCTACATTTGAAGCAAGAGGATATACAGCTTGGGATTGTACATCGCCAGCTTTCTTAAAAGAAGACGCAGGAGGTATTACACTTTGCATTCCTACTGCATTTTGTTCTTATACAGGAGAAGCATTAGATAAGAAAACACCTCTTCTTCGCTCTATGGAAGCAATTAGCGAACAGGCAATGCGTATTTTGAAATTATTCGGACATGATGATGTTACACATGTAGATTGTTCTGTTGGACCAGAACAGGAATATTTTCTTGTTGACAGAGAAAAATATTTACAACGTGAAGATTTGATTTTTACAGGACGTACATTATTTGGTGCAATGCCTCCAAAAGGCCAGGAGTTAGATGACCATTATTTTGGAACAATCAAAGAAAGAATTGCAGCTTATATGAAAGAGTTAAACATAGAGCTATGGAAACTTGGTATATTGGCAAAAACACAGCATAATGAGGTTGCTCCTGCACAACATGAGATGGCACCAATTTATTCTACAGCTAACATTGCAACAGACCACAACCAGTTAGTAATGGAAACAATGAAAAAAGTTGCAAAACGTCATGGTTTAGAGTGCCTGCTTCATGAAAAGCCATTTGCAGGTGTAAACGGTTCAGGAAAACATGATAACTGGTCAATTGTTACCAATACAGGTAAAAACTTATTAGATCCAGGCAAGACACCACATGAAAATATCCAGTTCTTATTATTCTTATCAGCAGTTATTCAAGCTGTAGATGAAAATGCAGAATTACTTCGTCTATCTGCATCTAATCCTGGAAATGACCACAGATTAGGAGCAAACGAAGCACCACCTGCAATTATTTCTATTTTCCTGGGAGAGCAGTTAGAGGATGTAGTAGAGCAGTTAATGAGTACTGGTGAAGCTACAAGCAGTAAGTCTGGCGGAAAATTAAATATTGGTGTAAGTACTCTGCCTGAATTAAATAAGGATGCCACAGATAGAAACCGTACATCGCCTTTTGCATTTACAGGAAACAAATTTGAATTCAGAATGGTTGCTTCTTCTTTATCAATTGCAGGACCTAATACAATCTTAAATACAATTGTTGCAGATGTATTATCAAAAATGGCAGATGAATTAGAGAAAGCAGATAATTTTGATGTGGCTGTTCATGATTTAATTAAGAAGACATTGACAGATCATAAGAGAGTAATTTTCAATGGTAACGGATACTCAGATGCATGGGTACAAGAAGCCGAAAGAAGAGGACTTCCAAATATGAGAACTATGGTAGATGCGGTTCCTTCTATCGTATCAGATAAGACAGTTGAAATGTTCGAGAGATTAAATGTCATGTCAAGAGTAGAATTAGAGGCTCGTGCAGAAATTGATTACGAAACATATTCAAAAGCAATCAATATTGAAGCCAAGACCATGATTAATATGGCTGGTAAGAAATATATTCCATCTGTTATCAATTATGTTACAGATTTGGCTGCATCTATCAATGCAATTAAGGCAGCTTGTGAAAGTGTTGACGTAAGCGTGCAGACTGAATTATTATCAGAAAGTTCAGCATTATTATCAGAAGCGAAGAAAGCATTAAAGAAATTACAGATATCTGTAGCAGAAGCAGCAGATAAAGAAGAAGGAAAAGAACAAGCAGAATTCTTCAAAGATGTAGTATTCAAAGATATGGAAGCGTTAAGAGCACCAATTGATACATTAGAAGTAATGGTTGGAAAGGAATATTGGCCGGTACCTACATATGGCGATTTGTTATTTGAAGTATAAGTTGTAATATATTGACACAATGTAAAGCAAGGGGCTGCCGCATTAAAATTAAATGATACAACATATGGTTTATAGCTGAAATATCAGCAACTACATATGGTATGATTTTGGCTTAATGTGACAGTCCCTTGTGCTATATTTGTGATAAAAGAAATTATTGAAAGAAAAGTTGGCCGTTCTATATTTTTACTCAGCTCTTTAAAGCATGGAATTTACAGATATATAATAATGAAATATGCCATTAAATATTATATACCTGTAAATTTTTTCACAATAGAGCAGAACAAAACATACAGAAATATCAAGCAAAGGGATTATTGTAAGAACGGTGTATTTTTTAAATATTCCTGATTAGCAACAATGACCTGCTGCATAGCTTCTGTTCCAGGAGCACCAATCGTATTTCTTTTCTTTACACAGGTTTCCAGACTGATTGCTTCATAGATATCATCTTCAAATACAGGACTAATTGCCTTGAATTCTTCTAATGACATATCATCTAAAGCAATATTTTTATCTATACAGTATAAAACAAGCTTTCCAATAATACTATGGGCATCTCTAAATGGAACACCATGATTTACAAGATAATCCGCAGCATCAGTAGCATTAGTAAAGCCATTTTTTGCACTTTTTTCCATAACATCATGATTAAATTTCATAGTGGAAATCATACCTGTAAATAATGCAAGACAGCCTTTTACTGTGTCAATTGCATCAAATGTCAATTCTTTATCTTCCTGCATATCTTTATTATAAGCAAGAGGAAGACCTTTCATTGTTGTTAATAATGAAATTAAAGCTCCATAGACACGTCCTGTTTTACCACGCACCAGTTCGGCAATATCAGGATTTTTCTTTTGTGGCATAATGCTGCTTCCTGTACTGTAGGCATCATCAATTTCTACAAACTGATATTCATTAGAATTCCATATAATGATTTCCTCACAAAAACGGCTCAAATGCATCATAATGGTAGACAGGGCGCTTAGCAGTTCAATTAAATAGTCCCTGTCAGAAACAGAATCCATACTATTCAGAGTAGGACCATTAAAGTCTAATAAAGAAGCAGTATATGCACGATCCAATGGATAAGTTGTTCCTGCTAAAGCACCAGAGCCAATTGGAGATAGGTTCATGCGCTTAAAAATGTCATGAAGGCGGGAACGGTCGCGTTTGAACATTTCAAAGTAGGCACCTATATGATGGGAAAGTGTAATAGGTTGTGCTTTTTGTAAATGCGTAAATCCAGGCATATAAGTATCTGTATTTTTTTCCATAATTATTTGTAATTCATCTAACAGCTTTTTTACAAGTTCATCTGTTTCTTTGATTTCGTCTCGTATATATAATTTCATATCAAGAGCTACCTGATCATTACGGCTTCTTCCAGTATGAAGTTTTTTTCCAGCATCCCCTACACGTTCAATTAAATGTGCTTCTACAAAACTGTGGATATCTTCATGTGTACCATCAATTACTAAAGTACCATTTTCAATATCTGTTAAAATGCCATTTAATCCATCAATAATGGTCTTTTTTTCTTCTTCTGTTAAAATATTCTGTTTGGCAAGCATGGTAACATGGGCAATACTGCCTGCGATATCCTGTTTATAGAATTTTTGATCGAATCCAATCGATGCATTAAAATTGTGTACTAACTGGTTGGTCTCTTTTGTAAATCTTCCGCCCCAGAGTTTCATGATAAATTCCTCGCTTTCGTATGGTTTAATAGTTTTGTTGGTAGTTTGAATATTAAAATATACATAATTGAATTTAACAAAGATGGCAGGAGTTACTACCAATTACTTAATATTCGTTCTAGAGCGTGTTTGAAAATTCATTGCTCCAATCTGCACGTCCCACTTTGTGTGCTATTTGTTCCAAATTTAATCGATGTAGCCCGCTGCACTTCATAAATTTGGACCAAATCCCCCACAAACTGTGACACATACCTTGTAACAAGCAATTTTCAAACACACTCTAGTCTATACTATCATATATTTTCTTTTGTTTCAACGTGATTCCTTTGAGTTTCCATATTCTGATTCAACTGCTTAGAGTTTGGAAATTTAAGGTATCTATGCAGGTTGGATTCTCATATAATTTATGCAATTTTTTGCATATTGACGAGTGTCAAGCAATTTGTGGCAGTAAATTTTCAAACATGTTCTGGGTTTATCAGTGTGTGAATGATGCACATACAAAGCAATCCGTCCAATACAGTAGTGTACAGCCAGTGCCATGCTGCAGATTTTAGAAATCGGCATGCATAAAATTCCATAAAAAAGTAAATCATAAAATTAAAGTAACAGTTTAGCTGAATCCATTCATACCTTATTTTTTAGTGCAAAGCACATCTGTTGCAGCATACCAAATGGGTATAAAGTGCCCAAATATACAAATTAGTTAAAAAAATTTTTAAAAATGGACAATTTATGCCCACGAGCAATGAGCCTGCTCTGTATGTCTTTGGTAAAGCAGATGTGCTTGCACAGATATATGACAACTGCCGCTAGGGTTAATATTTTGCAGTTTGCTGCAGGGTGCTGCCTCATGTCAGGCATCTATCTTTATAGAAATGATTATATAAAGTGCCTTTAGCTTGTAAGCGGCCACATGCACTTTGCAGAATTATTTCTATACAGCTGAACTGTTACAAAATAAAAGCATATTATGTGAAATAATAAAAACAGAGAGATATTTTCGCACATGCTCTAAAAATAGTATGAATCAGGAGGAACATAATTATGAATCAGAATGTTAGAATTGAAGCAGTACATGGAAGAGAAATTTTAGATTCCAGAGGAAATCCAACTGTTGAAGTAGAAGTAGTTTTAGAAGACGGAACTACAGGAAGGGCTTCTGTACCATCAGGTGCGTCAACTGGTGCATTTGAAGCTGTAGAGTTAAGAGACAAAGACTCTGAACGTTATCAGGGTAATGGAGTTAAGCAGGCAGTAGAACATGTGAACAGGGATATTGTTTCAGCAATTAGAGGAAAAAATGTATTTAATCAAATAGAAATTGATAAGGCAATGATTGAGGCAGATGGAACAGAAAATAAAGGAAATTTTGGTGCCAATGCTATTTTGGGTACTTCATTGGCAGTAGCAAAAGCAGCAGCAAACTTTTTGTATCTGCCGTTATATCAATATATAGGCGGCTGTAACGGAAAAAGGCTTCCTGTACCAATGATGAATATTATCAACGGAGGAAAGCATGCAGATTCGGGGTTAAACATTCAGGAATTTATGATTATGCCAGTTGGCGCCTGCTGTTTTTCCCGGGCTTTAGAGTGGAGTACTAATGTTTTTCATACCTTAAAGTCAATGTTAAAAGCAGATGGTTATGTAACAGCAGTAGGAGATGAAGGTGGATTTGCACCAAATTTTAAAGATGACACAATGGCATTGGATTATTTGGTAGGTGCCATTGAAAAGGCAGGGTATAAACCAGAAAAAGATTTCTATATTGCGATGGATGCAGCATCTACTGAAATGTATGAGGCAGCAGTAAAACAGGGAAGGAAAGGAGAATATCTTTTCTGGAAAACAGGAGAATATAAAACTGTTGAGGAAATGGTGCGGTATTGGGAAGGAATTTGTGCAAAGTATCCTGTTATTTCATTAGAAGATGGTCTGGCGGAAGAAGACTGGGATGGATGGAAAAAACTAACAGAGGCACTAGGCAGTAAAGTACAATTAGTGGGAGATGATTTATTCGTAACTAATACACAGCGGATTCAGAAAGGAATAGAGCAAAAGGTTTCTAATTCTGTCTTAATTAAATTAAACCAGATTGGTACACTAACTGAAACATTAGACGCCATTGAAATGACAAAAAATAATGGTTGGTCTGTGGTCGTTTCCCATCGTTCTGGTGAAACAGAAGATGTAACCATTGCAGATATTGCAGTAGGAATGAATGCAGGCCAGATAAAGACAGGTGCACCTTCAAGAACAGATCGTGTAGCAAAATACAATCAATTATTACGTATAGAAGAAGAATTAGGAAAAAATGCACAATATATCTGGAAGAGGTAAAAAATAAATGAAAAGAGTATGGAATAGGTAATAGAGTATAGCAGTTTTGAACAATGATAAAAAACAATAAAAAGTTAATTGACAAGAAATGAAATATTTACTATAATAGTCTTATCATTTTATTATGATAAGGCTATTTTATTTTACATTTGGTAATTTGCCAGAGCGTGTTTGAAAATTGAGATTTCGTAAAATTATGCCGAATGAATTTTCAAACATGGGTCTGGTTGTAAATTTTATAGACGTAAAAAATAAAGTATGATAGAATAAGAATAGTTAGGGGGTGGATTTATGACTGATGCAGAGTTATTACAAGCAATTTATCATGACGTTCGAGAAGTAAAAGAGGACATAAAAGTGTTAAAAGAGGATGTAAAGATATTAAAAGAGGATGTAAAGATATTAAAAGAGGATGTACGAGTATTAAAGATTGAAGTGGCAAACTTAGACAAACGAACCACTAACTTAGAGAAACGAATGAAGTCTATGGAATTGACAATTGAGAATGTGACAAATAAAGGAATTATGTTTGTTGCGGAGGGGCATCTAGATCTTTCAAGGAAATTAGATGATGCTTTAAAAATTGAAAATGAAAGAGAAATGAATGCAATACGGTTAAGGATTCTTGAAGATGATATGAGAAAAATAAAAGATCATCTAGGTGTTGCGTAAATTTGGCAACAGAGTTATTTAGAACAATAGAAAGGAGTTGTAATTATTAGGATACAGCTATTCATAACTTTTTGGTCAAAATGTATCCATTTGGTATGTCACAAAGGATGTGTTTTGCACAGAAAAATGTTCTAACATTAAGTTTTTCAAATTTAATTTTGTTGTACAGTGCTTTAGAGCGTGTTTGAAAATTCAGCGGTCCAATTTTTACACCACGCTTTATGTACCCGCTCCGCATACTGCAATCTATGCACATTCGGGTTAGCGGACTTTACTAAAAAAGCATGGGATTTATCCCAAATTCATTCAATGCAGCCCGCTGCATTTTATAAATTTGGAACAAATCCCATAAATTGTGGTGCATATTTTGTAACAAGTAATTTTCAGATACGGTTT
>CAYRAV010000036.1:0-30319 GCA_964422365.1 uncultured Lachnospiraceae bacterium
ACAATGGTTTCTCCTTTTTGAAGGCGGCTCCAATATTTCTTTGGAATATTTTTCTCCACTGCCCGCTCTACATCAAATTTTCCGGCTCGTGGAACAGATAAACTGTATCCATAACAAATAATATTATGCTTTACCCGAAAAGCATCTATCGTATAACCATTGATTATAATCGTTTCCTCTGGCTCCGTTATTTCATGAAAAATAATTTCAAATGGCAATTCCGGTGCAATTACCCGCAGTGCATTCACTACCCGTTCTAATCCTTTTGGTCCTATCATAGTAACCGGCTCTGTCCGGTCCGCATTTCCCATAGACAGTAAGAGTCCCGGAAGGCCGCTAATATGATCTCCATGATAATGGGTAAAACATATGGTGTCTATATCATGAAAACTCCATCCTTTTTCCTTAATCGCAATCTGCGTTCCCTCTCCACAGTCTATTAAGAGACTGCTCCCATTTAACCTTGTCATTAGGGAAGTAAGCCATCTGTTTGGCAGAGGCATCATCCCTCCTGTTCCCAGTAAGCAAACATCTAACATTTTATTTACCAAACTTTTTTATAACAAATATGTAAATGATTATCATAAAAAAATACAAACACAAAGGGTGAAAGATTTGTGTCTGTATTTGTTCCTTTCCTCATTATTTTCTCTCACCCTAAAACATGTTTGAAAATCCATCACTTATTACAACAATGAATTTTCAAACGATTCTATATTCACTTATAGAATATAAGTTATTATTGATACAAATCCTAAGCGTCCGGCTGGCTGTTGTAAAACAGACGATGGTATCAGCCTACACTTCTGTTATTTCTTTTCTAGTAACTGGAATTTTAAAGTTTCCTACAATCTTATCATAACATGCTTCGCATAGAACAAACTGATCTAATGTTAAATCTTTCTGTGAAAAATATCCCCATTCTTTCTTTGCCTCAAATGCATCTTCTACTAATATATCATTTTCAAATCTTAATTCTTTCCCACATTGATTACATACTAAATGCTGTTTTAAACTCATCCTCGGCATCCCCCTTCTTTTTCAAGCCATATGTTTCTAACATGTGAAACCGTTTCACATCTTTCTACAATAGTATCTGTTATTGGGTTTAGTGTATTTCCTATGCATTACTGATTATATTACAACAACTCTATTTCATGAACAACATGAATCTCTAAACCATAACACATATTTGCCTTTATTATAAAGGATACCTTTCTATTTTCCTAGTGGAAATTGCTACATATTCGAAGCCACATAATGACAGCATTTTCCTTTGGTGCATCATAAAAACCCTTTCGTATACCTTCCTTTTGAAAACCAGTTTTTTCATACAGTCGAATGGCTGCTAAATTGCTCTCTCTTACTTCTAATGTAAATTCTGTTAAATTTTTTTTACATCCTTCTTCGATTAATACTTTCATCATCTTTGAAGCAATTCCATTCTCTCTGTATGCCTGAGTAACTGCCACATGATTAATCTGCCCTTCCCCTGCAATGCCCCACATGCCGCAGTAGCCTGCTATTTTTCCCGCATATTCGGCAACAAGATATACATTATTTTCATTTTTCAGAGAATCTGCTATCGCTTTTTTCGTCCAGGGCATAGAAAAAGATTCCTGCTCAATTCTGCACACTTCATTCAAATCACTTTCTATCATTTGCCTGATAAAACACTGTTTATATGAAATTTTTTCTTGTTCCTTTTGCATTTTGTATTCATTTTCTAAATCCCATTCATCCTTGTTATGGTACATCATTGTTTCACCTAAGTTTCCAGCTTTTCTGCCATTTTTATTTTTTCTTCTCGTTCTCTCTCTGCCTGTGACAGCCTTAAATATTCCGGTTTGTGTTCTCTTGAATCCTGATAGTTTCCCTCTCTGTAATAACAGCATCCCAGTGCACCTACAGCGCCTGCCCTCTGCCTAGACAGATGCGGCGGTGCAAAATAAAATGGCACCATTACCTTTTCTTTGATAGCATTTTTCTGTACAGGTACACCATCCCCCAAAAAAATCACTGGTTCTCCCAGTAAATTTATCTTTTGAATCATTTTTTCCATATCAACTGCCATCTGATCTTCTATCACAACAAACTGTTCCCCTTCAAAACGATACAATCCGGTATACACCTGATTCCGCCTTGCATCCATAATTGGACAGATTACTTTATCTGTTCCGTATAGGTTATAAGCAAGTCCTTCCACTGTTGGAATAGAAATAATTGGCTTTTTTAGTGCAAATGCCAATCCTTTGGCTGTCGCAGAACCGATTCGTAATCCTGTAAAGGAACCCGGACCCGCCGCAACAGCAATGGCATCTATAGTATTTAAATCCAGCTCTATCATTTTTACAATCTCATCTAACATCGGAAGTAATGTCTGTGAATGTGTCTTCTTATGATTGATGGTGTATTCTGCAATCATATTCTCTTCTTCCACTACCGCTGCTGATGCTGTCAAACCAGAACTATCCAGTGCTAATATTTTCATTCAAAAACCTCCAAACTACACTCCTTTTGTGAGCCAATGGTTATCTTACGATAGTCAAATCCTTTGTCTAAATTTTTCTCAATGCGGATAACCTGATATTCCTTTGGTAGAATTTCTTCAATAAGATTCGCCCACTCAATCAGGCAGACACCATTTCCATAAAAATAGTCTTCATATCCAATCTCCTCCATTTCCTCCACATCTGCAATTCTATATACATCAAAGTGATAAAATGGCATCCTTCCCTCATTATATTCCTGGATAATGGTAAATGTAGGGCTGCTAATCGGTTCCCTAATATCCAGACCGCTGGCAAATCCCTGGGTAAATACTGTTTTCCCAACACCTAAATCTCCTATCAGACAATATACCTGGCCGGAAATTGCTGTTGCAGCCAAGTGTTTGCCAACAGCAAAAGTATCCTTTGCATCAAAGCTTTCTACTACTTTCATACTTCCTCCAAAACTTAATTTTTTTCAGACACACTCTAAATGATTACTTTTTTGCTGCAAAATTCTGATTCAATATTTCCTGCAGTTTTGTTAATTGTTCTCCACATGCCTCTTTCGGAAATATATAGGAATGAACAGTATCTACATATAGATAAATCCGCTTTTTTGTTTCTATTACTTTATACATATCAGCCCACTTTATTTCCAGTTTTTCCTCTTTATAGTGAATGGTAAGGGTCTTACTGCTAATCTCATAATGCATGGGCTCATGAAATATTGGATTTTTTACAATTTGCTTATGCGCTTTTGACAATAGCTGCCACGGCTGTATCACAGTAAATACAAGAGCACCTAACCCAAGAAAAGTATTGGTCATAGCATCATTTGTCTGAACTGTTAAAATCAGGTATATCAGACAGCCAAGACTGATTGCTACTCCAAATACTCCTCCAACACTAAAATAATTATGACGCATCAGGAACCAGAACATATCACTCGTTCCTACCTGCACATCCATATGAAATGATTCTTTTGAGTCTTTACTTTGTTCTGACATATTGGCTCCTTCCTATCATTTTATACGTTGTAACTGAGCCTATCAAGCACAAGCCTGCTTGTATTTGATAAGACAAACACAAAGAGTAAAACGTTTATGCATTATCCTTTTCCTCTTATAATTTCATAGTCAGCTGGATTCGCTTCTTTGGCAAATCCACACTCATCACTTTCACTTCCACAATATCTCCCACACTTACAACTTCTAGTGGATGTTTCACAAACTTCTTGTCAGTCAGCTGAGAGATATGTACCAGACCATCCTGATGGACTCCAATATCTACAAATGCACCAAAGTCAATTACATTCCGCACCGTTCCTTTTAAAACCATGCCTGGTGTTAAATCTTTCATTTCCAATACATCCGTTCTTAAGATTGGTTTTGGCATTTCATCGCGGGGATCCCTTCCCGGCTTTTCTAATTCTTTGATAATATCAATTAATGTTTCCTCTCCGATGCCCAACTGTTCTGCCATTGTCTTTTTGTCTTTTATCTCTTTCCCTAAGCCTGTCAAACCATTTTTAATATCTTCTAACTGATACCCTGCTTTTTCTAATAATTTTGCTGCTGCATCATAGGATTCCGGATGAACACTCGTAGCATCTAATGGATTTTTCCCATCCGAAATACGCATAAAACCGGCACACTGCTCAAAGGCTTTTGGTCCTAATTTGGCTACTTTTAATAATTGCTTTCTCTCTGTAAACTTTCCATTTTCTTCTCTGTATACGACAATATTTTTTGCAATTACTTTACTAATACCTGAAATATATTCTAATAATGATGCAGATGCAGTATTCAGATCTACTCCTACTTTATTGACACACCCCTCTACTACACCACTTAGGGCTTCACTTAATTTCTTCTGATTCATATCATGCTGATATTGTCCGACACCAATGGATTTTGGATCTATTTTTACCAGTTCTGCCAATGGATCCTGCAGCCTTCTTGCAATAGAAGCAGCACTTCTCTGTCCCACATCAAAATTTGGGAATTCTTCTGTTGCTAATTTGCTAGCAGAATATACAGAAGCACCTGCTTCATTTACTATCACATATTGAACAGGCTTATGAATCTCCTTTAACATCTCTACAATAATCATCTCCGATTCACGGGAGGCTGTTCCATTTCCTACAGAAATCAAAGAGATATCATATTTATCAATTAACTGTTTTACTGTTTTTTTCGTTTCTTCTACTTTGTTCTGCGGTTCAGTTGGATAAACAACTGTTGTATCTAAGACTTTTCCTGTTGCATCTACCACAGCCAATTTACAGCCTGTACGGAACGCAGGATCCCATCCTAATACAACTTTTCCAACAATTGGAGGCTGCATCAATAACTGTTCTAAATTTTTACCAAAAATCTTAATAGCACCATCTTCTGCTTTTTCCGTTAATTCATTGCGGATATCACGCTCAATGGCAGGCGCAACCAGTCTTTTATAACTATCATCGATGGTATCCTTTAAGATTTGTGTGGTATATGGATTATTTTTGACAATCACTTTTTTTTGTAAAAACATTATTATTTTTTCTTCTGGTGCTGTCACTTTTACAGTGATGAATTTTTCCTTTTCTCCTCTGTTTAATGCCAGCACTCTGTGTCCTGCTATCTTATCAATCTTCTCTTCAAAATTATAATACATTTCATAAACCGATTCTGCCTTTTCATCCTTTGCTGTTGACACAATCGTTCCCTCATTCATAGTTGCTTTTCGAATATAACTGCGGTAATCTGCATCATCCGAAATATTTTCTGCAATAATGTCCATAGCACCCTGAATTGCTTCTTCCACAGTATTTACTTCTTTTTCTTCAGATAAATATGCCTTTGCCTCTTCCTCTATAGGCTTTTCTGTTATTTGCAGCAAAATAACATTTGCCAGTCCCTCTAATCCTTTTTCTTTTGCAATGGTCGCTCTGGTCCTTCTCTTTGGTCTGTATGGGCGATATAAATCTTCTACCACCACCTGCGTAGTTGCTGCTAAAATCTGTGCTTTTAAGTCCTCTGTTAATTTTCCCTGTTCTTCAATACTTGCCAACACCTGAGCCTTTTTGTCTTCTAAGTTTCTAAGATAGGTAAGACGCTCACTTAAATTTCTGAGTTGTTCATCGTTTAAAGAACCATGTTTTTCTTTTCTATATCGTGCGATAAATGGAATCGTATTTCCCTCATCAATTAAAGAAACCACAGCCTCTACCTGCCATGTCTCAATCTTTAATTCCTCTTTTAGTTGTTTTATAATATCCATTGTAACCCTCCGCTTTTAAGTTCATATATCTGATTGCATAAACCCATATACTAGAGCGTATTTGAAAATTTATTGCCCCAATCTGCACGCCCCACTTTGCATGGATATTTGTCCCAAATTCATTCAATGCAGCCCGTTACACCTCATGAATTTGGAACAAATCCCCCACAAATTGTGACATACATCTTGCAACAAGCAATTTTCAAACACACTCTAGTGAATATTATAGATTACCAAACTGTTTGTTGCAAGAGTAATATTCGTCAAAATGCGAAAAATCTGTAACCACAAAAATAACCATATAATATAGGCATTTTCCCATATCATATGGTTTTATATTTAATACTCATATGTCACTTTTGAGTACTGGCTGGCTTTTTTCTCCATATTTTTCAATTTAAATTTCATTGCACCTTGTTCATACAGGCACATATCACAGGTAGCATCTATTATAATCCATTTTTTCTTGCAATAAACTTTATTCCATGCATGATATACACTTCCATCATAATATTTATTGACTGGATAACCTTTTACCATTTTTGCCTTAATGCCCAGACTGCGGAGCATAGATGCATTTAAAACGGATATATCATAACAGATCCCTCTTTTTTGCTTATAAATAACTTCTATATCAGGTATGTAATTTGTCAGCTGTCCTGCCTGGTTTTGGGCAAGTTTTGCATAATCATAATGATAATTTTTTACAATATATTTATATATCTTCTGAACCTTTGCATACTCTGTTTTACACTTTTTTGTCAAAGATGTTGCTTTCTTAATTGCTGCATTTTTCGTATTCCAGCTAATAACCTGGTTAGATGTCAGATATGCCTTATTGGGATCTGATAATTGCAAAGATACTTCTTCTATAACTAAAGGACTATAGCTGGTTCCTGATACATGTTTGTAAACACCAACACTATATTGTCCATTTCCCAATGTTAATGGAACATCAATATCCATCTTTTGAGCCGTCGAGAAATAACTATATTTTTTATCTGAACCACTCTTTATTACCATAACTGCAATTTTCGTTCCAGTATTGTTATCATATTTAACAGAAACTGTCCCATCTTTGTTATCTGAAATTGCAACCGCAGAGCCCGCTTGTACATGAAGTGTTCCGATGTGCAACGACAGCAGACCTGTTAATACCAATAGCTTTAACCATTTCTTCATACTATCACTCCATATCCCTTTCTTATTATGTTTTGCAATTTATCCTTTCGATATTTTCATCCTATTTTTTTCATTTAATACCAATATATCTAATTTATTGTATATTTATACTACTATATTTTTTGTTCCATGTCAATTCATAATATCCGCTCTTTTTAGGCATTTCTGTGTCATTTTACCATAATAAGAATATTTACATTCCAGCCATGCAGAAACAATTGTAAAATGACTGCTTTTCTGTTATTGTCCAGATTATAAGCCACAGAAGAACCACTGTTTCTGCATAACCTGTATTTCCTGCTTTTATCTTAGTAACAGAAAAGTTCTGCTTAAAACGTTTAAATAAAAATTCCACCTGCCAGCAGCTTCTGTACAGATATAAAATTTCTTCACCACAGTATTCTGCCCCTAAAGATATATTAACGACAACCCACCCTGCACAAAACAAAGTATCTTCTGCTATCTTATGCTGGTTTTTACGCAGGTACGGTAGAATTTTTATCCCATTTCCCCTACGGTATCGGTAAGCATAGAGCTATAATTTAGGTCTAGTGATATGGTGGTCTCTCTTACTGCCAATGCTTCATAGTCCTCTACATATGCACCTGAGGCAATATCCACCAGATCTCCCCAAAGTGTACTTGTGTCAATGGTCACATGTTCTACTATACTGCATGATGCATGACTGGAAATTTATTCTATTCAATTATAAATTAAAATAACCCTATCCTCAACATATCAAATTAATAATTAGTTAAGGATAGGGCTGCCTTCTAGTCTTTAAATCTAAATCACCAATTGAACACCTATTAGTACGCATGTTCAACTCTAATAATGTTTTCAGACATTACCTTTATACCAACTCTATGATCAGCCAAAATATCTTTTATCTTTTTTGGTAGCTTATCATAATTTAATGGCTCCATAGGTTCTACAATCTTTACATATTGTTGCTCATTTAACTTATTAATGCTTTTCCTTACGCTCTTGGTGTCTGATAGCGGTTAGTTGATTTTTTATACTCTTTGATTTCGCCTATTTATTTCTTAATGTATCTATCCTTGGAAATATTCTGCATTGGACACCACTCATTATTTCCAGACGTAAACTGGACTTCTCGGATATTTCCTGCTGTTTTCAATTTTACCTGGTTGGTCTCGTATAGTTTAATTGATTTAGAATCCACTTTTTTAATACGCATAACAAAACAGGTTATTGATATATTCTACACTCATTTTACCATATGTCGATTCTTGATGCTACAAACTGAACATACATTCCATTTGCTATATCACCGGGAATTTTTTCTTCATCAATATGTATATCAAAACCAGATACTTCAATAACTCTATTTTGTATATCCTTCAATTTTCCTTTCAACTTATACTTAAATGTCCCTTCCATTTTTTCAATACTATTTTCCTTTGTCTCACATAAAACAATATCATCTGTATCTAAACATTCTAATGGCTCGGTTAATACATCTCCAATATTATAAGAACAAGGACAAGAAAAACACATCAAACTTTTCGTATCATTTACAACTTTTAAAATTGCTTCTTTTCCTTCTTTATCTATCCATTCAATTTCTTTGATATACATAATTTTTACCTACCTTTCAAAACCTAAACTTGGGGCTTTCTTAATTAATTCAAATACATTTTTAATATGAAACGTAGTTATATCTCCTGTAGTACGGTCAAGCCCTACAAAACCGTATTTTTTACCACTCATAAAACTTACATAACCATTTAACTCTGATACATATGTTCCATTATTTATTATGTAATTTGCATCATCCAAATATTTATCAATGGAATAATTAGATTCCCCTAAAACATCTGCTATCTCTTGACCATGTTTTCCATAATGTTCTTCTAATAATGCATGATTTTTAAATAGCTTTCCTGTCTTACTACCACTCTTGACACTGACTCTTTACCCTTATAATTATCCAAGCCGATGTTCATCCTCTGAAAAAAGAGTTCACTTTCTAAAGCCGACACTCACATCTGTTTAAAATTTTACCACATATTTGCCATTTTCACTACGCATTTTCTCCAGATGCTTCCACTACTGGCATTCGGTATACTGTACCGTTTTTAAGCATTCCATATATAATATTGATTAATCGTCTGGAAATACAAATCAGTGCCTGTTGACTGGTTTTTCCCTCAGATTTACGTTTCTTATAATACGCTCGAAAGGCTGGATGTCTTGGTGTACCCTTGGAAGATATCTGCACCATCTGAACCGCAAGGAAGTAAATTGTTGCCTGTAATCGTCTGTTGCCCTGCTTGGTGGCTACATCCTTACCCTTACCGCTGGATGATAACTTAAGCGGTGCAATATCAACAAACTGTGCCAGTTTATTGGCATTTCCAAAACGTTTGACGTCACCGATTTCAGACAGAATCTTCACTGCTGTGTGGGTTTCCTTATGCAGGTCAATACCCACATAAATATAATCTTCTTTCGTCATAAAAATCAACTCCATTCTCAATGTTTGGCAAAATAGTGGCAATCTCAACTGTTAAGCATCTCTCTCGGAATTAAATATCTTTTAACAACCAAGTGTGCAAGAGTGGTATAGCCTGTCCACTTCTGGTCAGATACAAAATATTTCCACAAAGGAATACCACTGACTTTCATGGAGATGGATACAGGCAGCAGGAATGCTGGAACCTTCAAAGTCTTACGAAAGCTGTGTGAACCAATCCCGGTCAAGCCCTATCCTATATACTTTATATAATCCTATCCTGTCCAGAGATTTGAGCTAGGAAATTAAGGCATAGTTCTCCTATGCGAAGAACCGAACCATGCCTTGACCACATAACAATCAACCTGTCCGTCGACCGTCGCTGAGGTTTCTTAGGCTTGTCTGATAGGCGTACCATCTCAGATACGCACCAGAGGATTATAACATGTCCAGCACCTCCGACATTCTCTGGCATCTCTCAAAGCGTTGCCCCCTGACCGTTTATCTTTTACTTGGTTCTGCGTCATCTACACCAATTTCGACAGATTATGCCAGACAAAAACATAATTCCCCTGCCGAGTGGGTTTATTTTTTAAGCCCCACCAGACTGTATATGTATTTTAGGTGGTCTAACGCTGTTCCCACCATCACGATTCACTTTTTCTGTCTTGGCACTCCCCTGCAAAAGGGCATAATTCATGCCGACAAAAAAAGTAGTTTTAACTCAAGGGATTGGAAATACAGATACATAAAAGAGATGCAATCTTAGAATTTAATAACATCTACGATAATTGAATGATTTTTGGAAAAACCTGATAAATACTTCGTAACGAACATGAAGTATCCATTTCATAATATTTTCAGCAAAAGCTAATATTTACTGGATTTCATAGAATTTTCAGAACAGATTTTCTGTGGAAGAATTACTTTTGAATATTTCATGCAACCCCCTGCAAAATCAAAGGCTGTAGCACTCTCTATACTATTTTGTCCGACAAAGTTATAGTTTAGAAGTATCTCAGAAACGAACATCTGCTTACAGCATTCCATTACTCTCCATCAAACTATCTGTATGGCTTGATATCCTTTTTTCCATACTTGTTCACATGCTTCATTTCAAAATTCATGATCAACTGTTCCCGATGACGTTTATCGGACAGTCTGCTGGCGGCTTCAAATTCCAGCATATAGTGCTTATTAGAACGATACAGCTTACGCAATTTCCTCTTTGCCTTGGATAATAATACAAAAGTTCCTTGATAGCTTTTCAACATGGACGCTAATTCTTCGTGGTCTTTCATGGTGAATGCGTGGTCATAATAATATTCCGTACCAAGATACGGACAGTCCGCATAGATAAATGTATCTTTTTCATGGAACTGTTTTAATACTTTACGAAAATCCCGACATAAAATTTCCACTCTCTGCAATCTTTTAGACAACTGAAGAATCCATTTTTAATTTTTCTGATAGGCATCCGCCATATTTGTGTCTGCATCAGATGAAATCCGCATAACAGGAGTATCCATTCTACCCCTGTAAGCACCAAAGCTGACATAATAATACGCAACCGCCCTCTCAAATTTTCCCATCGGCTTACTGGAATTCAATTCCTCATTGAACTGCTGGAATAATACTTCTGAATATGGTAATTTTATTAATTCACTGGCAAATGCTGACGGACTGTCTCTGATTACCATATACAGGTTTGTAAGATTACCATTGATATCATTTACCACAACCGCTGTATCCCAAGGAAGATAACACAGCATTGCAACACTACCGCAAAATAAATCTACAAACAGGCTGCAATGCGACTGTTTAAAAGCCTCCACAACTTCTTTTCCTATCCTCGGTGGTTATTTCCCTACATAAGGAAATAATGTTTTTATTTTTCCCTTATCTTCATTTAACAAGCACTCACTGATTGCCAGACGGATAGCCTCTGATTGATTGTCTGTATTATATTTTTCTTTCAGTAAAGCCAGCTCTCCTTCTTCAATCCTTAAAGTTACCTTCTGTTTGCTCAAAAGTACTCCTCCTTTACGGATGGAGCATCTTCAATAGAGAAATTACATCAGCCTCAAGATTTCTGACTTAATGATTTCTTGAACCAGCTGAGCACTTTCTCTATGTAAGATGACAAAAAGGCAGACTCTGGGCATGATATTCGAAAAAAGTAGACCGATATCAGCAGTCTGGAAAAGAATTTGAAAATTATCAAAGAAAAAACGCATTGTCTCCACAGCACTAAGCACTATGAAAACAATGCGTTCTAAGTTTTAAGATATTCAGTTTTGATTTCGGTTATCCATAAGCGGAGCCATAAATAAATTTATCTTTTTACAATTCTTCCCATTCAATGCATTTTGGTAATTGTAATGTTTCAAAAAATTCCACAACTGCAGATACTGCATCTTCAATTTCTACAATTGAATAATTTGCAACTTCTATTTCTTCACTATCAGTATTTGTATAAAATATACTAATACCATCTGCATCCAAAACAGGAGTATCATTAACTGAAGAATAGCCTGGGTCATCTTCTTCTCGGAAATAGCTTAAACATGCATATCTTTCTTTCACAGACATTATCATATATGGAAATTGTTCATGCGTTGATATAATAAACTCATTAACACCTTTTTCTGTCCTCTCATCTAAAACCTCCCTCAATTCTTCAAGATTATTACATTCCTTTTGTCCCATAAAATGTTCTACTAACATATTTATTCTCCTTTCAGTTTCCTTTATATTGCGGACTTATCTTCGGGTCATTGCTTGTTCCCGTATACGTTTTAACATAATCTATAGCCCTACTATTATTTGCAACTGCATTCTTAGGCGGAACTACAGTTAATGTGGCTCCTTCTGGTAAGAAAGTTGCTGTCATAGTGTTACAATAACCACAAGTACCATTTGTATTATTGTGATATACTGTTGCATTAGATATACTATTTTCCCTCATATATAATGCTGACTTCTGTTCCACATGACCATTATTACGATAATTAGTATACCGTGGATCTCCATTACCTGATGTAAATCTTATTTGTGTCCCATCATCTAAAACTAATACTCCATGTGTAGTCGTTCCATCAAATTCTGGTAAACTAATAGTATCTCTACCACTCTCACTCTCCGGCTTTGTATCAATCCATCCGCTTTTCCCAATTTTAGAACCTGCTCCAGCTGTTGTGTTTTTGCTATGTATGTTATTCATTCTATCACATTCCCCCTTCCCGTCCAATTCATTTTACTTGTCTTGGACATGTAATTTACCCCTTTCTTCCTTTTCTCCTCTTCATACACACAACTCCACCGACCACTACAGACAGAACAGCAACGCCGCTCCTGCTATCTTTAATGCCTTTTCTGCCCTGCTTGTACACTCAATTGTTGTTGTAAAGATGCTTACATTTCCTGCCTCATATCAACCAGCTGTAACAAGCTTTCCCCTTCCACTTTTCCATCTATTTTGAAATAATCTAGTATGGTTGCAGCAATAGTTCCAAACCCTTTTTTTGTTCCTAAATTTACAGATTTTATATGTGTTCCACAGATAACAAGCGGGGTGTACTCTCTGGAATGATCGGTAGAAGGAGTACTCGGATCACAGCCATGGTCAGCAGTAATCATTAGAATATCTTCTTCTTTTAAACCTTTGATGATTTCCGGCAGACGCTGGTCAAAATAAGACAATGCTTTTGCATAACCTGGCACATCATTTCTATGCCCATATTTCATATCAAAATCTACTAAGTTCACAAAACACAACCCATCAAATTCTTTTTTTGTATAATTGATTGTTTGATCTATTCCATCTGCATTGTCCTGAGTCCGTATCATTTCTGTAATGCCTTTTCCTGCAAAGATATCATTGATTTTTCCCACCGCTATCACATCTTTTCCTGCTTTGGATAAAATATCTAACATTGTATCCCTTGGCGGTACAAGTGAATAATCATGTCTTCTTGCTGTGCGCACATACGGCCATTCACCTTCAAATGGTCTTGCAATAATACGCCCTACACCCCATTTTCCCTGACACAATTTTCTTGCCTGTTCACAATATTCATAAAGTGTTTCTACTGGAATAACCTGCTCATGGGCCGCAATCTGCAATACACTGTCTGCCGAAGTATAGACAATAAGTGCACCTGTTTCTACATGCTCTTTTCCAAAATCTTTGATAACTTCTGTTCCTGAATATGGTTTGTTGCATAGTATTTTTCTGCCTGTCTGCTTTGATAATTGGTCAATCAATTCCTGTGGAAATCCATCTGGAAATGTGGGCATCGGCTCTGTTGAAACCAACCCTGCAATTTCCCAATGTCCTGTAGTTGTGTCTTTTCCCTTTGATCTTTCTTCCAATCTGACAATGGCACCTTCCTGCGGCTCTTTGGTAAATGCCCATGCATGCCTTTTATCAATTTTCATACCATCTAAATGAAAAAATCCCAGTTTCTTCATATTCGGCATATAAAATTGTTCATCCGTAGAAGCAGCATATACTGTGTGGCTTCCTTCATCCCCATATTCTTTTGCATCAGGCATCTCGCCAATTCCAACACTATCCAATACAATTAAAAATATTCTGCCCATAATACCCAGCCTCCTCTACATTTATTTTAAATTTTCCGGATTGAGCGGTTCTAATTCTTTTACAACAAACCGGCCATCTTTTCTAACTAACACATCATCAAAGTAAATCTCTCCACCGCCCCATTCCGGTGTCTGAATATTGACCAAATCCCAATGTATGGAAGATATATTTCCATTATATGCATCATCATAACAATTGCCTGGTGTAAAATGAAAAGAACCCATGATTTTTTCATCAAATAAAATATCTTTCATTGGTTTTGTGATATAAGGATTTACTCCAATTGCAAATTCCCCTATATATCTTGCCCCCTCATCAGTATCAAATATATGATTAATACGTTCTGTATCATTTGCGGCAGCTTTTATAATTTTACCTTCTTTAAATTCCAGCACAATATTCTCAAAGGTAAATCCCTGATACAACGATGGTGCATTGTAAGATAATGTTCCATTGATAGAATTTTTTACTGGTGCAGTATACACTTCCCCATCTGGTATATTCATTGTTCCTGCACATGGAATTGCTGCTATTCCTTTAATGGAAAATGTCAAATCTGTTCCGGGTCCTGTAATCCTAACTTTATCTGTATGATTCATATAGTTCACCAACGGCTCCATTGCTTTTGCCATCTTCGAATAGTCCAGATTGCATACATTAAAGTAAAAATTTTCAAATTCCTCCAAACTTGTATCAGCAAGCTGTGCCATAGCATTATTGGGATAACGAAGCACCACCCACCTTGTTTTCTTCACACGTATATCATGATGCACTGGTGTGGCATAATGAATATCATATAATTTCATATTTTCTGCCGGCACATCGGACAGTTCCGCTACATTATCGGCTCCACGAATTGCCACATAACAATCCATCGCTTCCATCTCTTCTCCATCTATCTTTGCCATCAAATCTAATTGCTCTGCTGTACAGTTTAGAAGCACTTCTCTTTGCACCTTTTGTGAATGATAATGCGGAAAAGGTATTCCCCCAACTGCATACACCTCTTTTATAATAGCACGAGCCAGATCCTGTGTACTTTCTCCAATATAGTGCACATACACTTTATCTCCTTTTTTCACACTCATAGAATATTGTACTAAATTTTCTGCCAGCTGCTTAATTCTAGAATCCATCTTTTCTTTCCTTCCTTTCAAATATAATTGCTATTGTCCATACCACTCTTTTTTACTTTAAACACCAATTCACTTGTATTAGATAACTGCAGTCTTCTTATTTCATATATGCAATAAACATATTCTTTCCTGTCTTAAACATCTCCTCTGCCTTAGTTAATGTAATTGTACTAGATGTATTAGAAACAGGGTCTATATAAGTAATATGACTTTCATCATACCCTGTAATTAAAACTGCATGCTCTCTATCTTTCATTGCAATAACAGGCCGGTTGCTGCTCACATAATACAATACATCATCTACCGCACATCCTGTCAGTTGTAACGGTTCTACATATTTTTTCAAAGCCCGGTAAATTGAATCGCTGCTACTGCTGAGCTCTTTTGCAGACACATTTTGATGCTCTAACTTTAACAACATTGCCATACATGCTCCAACACTATTCACTTCACTGCTGGTACCAATTTTAGAGATTCCTTGTATTGTGTGGCTTGTATACCTTCCACCTCGTTCCCAAACCATATGGTAGTTAGAATCAACCACTGTTCCCATTAATTCAGATGCCCTTGACACTGCTTCAGCTTCACTTGCATATACTCCTTCCATACTTCCTAATGCATAGACATAATACATCTTTTCCTTGCTCTCTTTTTCTTCTACCCATACTGTTCTGTTTTCCGTTATCACAGTATTTACAGTGCCCGAAATACTTGGTTTCTCTGTTAAAACGATCTGCTCTGGTAATGCCAGATACCACTCTGTCATTCCTTTGTCTGTGACACGTTTTGTTACTTTAGCTGTTTCTGTAATCTCGGATGTTTTATTTAAGATACTGTCTGCTCTTGTAGCTTTATATACAGTTTTCCCATTTTCCGTTCGTTTTACTACACGATCTAGCTTAATGACATTATCTTCTATTACAGCATCTACAATATAGACTCCTTTTTCTTTGTAGTTTTTCAATACGTTACCCTCGCTATCAGCAATTTCAAGCTCATACAAAGGTACCGTATAAGTCCCATCTTTATTTTCTACTATATCTGCTGTCTTTCCATAACCATAAATAATATTCTGATCATTGCTTCCTAAAATTCTGATGCATTTTCCATCTTTCACTGTAATATTTTTTCTGCTTTCATTTTCTAAATTAAACAGCGTAAGCTGTGTTGCCTTTTTCGGATTCGTAGAATTCTGCCATCCAATGTACCTTCCCTCTTTTACCATAAAGAAAGTTTTATTTGTGACATTTTCTGCTAAAATATCCATCCGCTTTGCTGCAATATCATAGGAATATACTGTATTATTCATAAAAAAGAAGAATGTTCCTTTTTGATTCACATAACAGAATCCATTTAGATTATGATTTAAAATCTCATAAGTGGTATCCATTGGTACATAAGCAAGCTCTTCAATCCGTCCCTCTTTTGCATAAAACTTATAAACTACAATACCGACACTGCCTTCATAATCTCCACGATTCATATATCCATACACCATAAAATCTACATTTCCTTCTTTATCCATACTTAAAATGCGGATATCATGCTGGTCATAATATTCGCGGACAAGATCTCTTGTATCTTCCTCATTTTCTGCAAATGAAAATACCCTGACTGCCTTATTTTCTGCAATATTGTAATACCATAGCTGCCTATTTCTTACAAAACACAGTTTTGTATTATTTTCATCGGTAGTCACATCACATTTTGTATCATTTGTGATTCCAAGCTTAATTTCTCCACTTGATATACTAATGTGGTCCATATCAAATTCCGCTTCCATTATTCTCTCAAATTTCAAAAGATACATTCTATTTTGGGTATAACGAATACGATAAAATTCCTTTACACGATAAAGCTCATCCCCTGAACCTGTGTCTGCTTTCATATAATAGTCCAATACAACTGCTGCAGTTTCAATATTAAACTCCTTAATAGTGGTATTCACATCAGAAATGATTTCTGGATTAAGGCTGCCAAAATGCAGCATTTTAATCTCAGAATTAATCGTTACCTTTGCCAAAGAACTGTTATCCGCATTATAACTGCTTTCCATATAAGAACTCAGTGATTCTGCTGTCTTCTTTTTCAGAGATGCTTCATGGAAATTTGTAATAAAATCAAGTTTTTCATCTAAATAACAATCATCCCCATAATATTTTACCCGGGTATAATAATGAATTTTCTCTCCCATAGCAGTTGTTGCGGTTATCTTAAATGCATATTCCTGCCCCTGTTTTATATTCTCATTAATTTTAATGGCGGCCTTTTTCCCCTCTTCTGTCTCCTCTAATGCTGATATCTCCCCAGAAGAAATAAGTTCATTTTCATTTATTGTGCGAAGCTCGTATTTAATCTTCTTAATTACTGTCTCATCTTCCTTCATATAAATCACAAAGGTCTGGTCTTTTCCAATAGGAGTCATAGAATCCCGCAATACATTAGCATCTAAATTACTATTATACCCATGTAACAGATTCATTTTTGTTCCCATCGTTTCTATATTTAAAATGGGGAAAACAGAATCTTTCATTTCCACAGTCTTGACTGCATCTACCTGCACCTCTTTCATTCTGCTTCCAAATAATATAATTGCAGCAATAAATACTACTGCAAAATAGATCCCTCTATATACATGCTTCACTTATTATCACCCTATCTTTTCTATTCTATTGTAAAAGCAGTGTTCCCAATAATGGTTCATATCCCAGCAACTGTACCATTGCCTCATATTCCTGCCTCTTCTGTTCTGACTTTGTATCCTCTTCCTTGTTTTTTACTGCACGTATCAATAAATTTTTTGGTGTATGTTCCATGTCAATAAATTCTAAAATCTGTGTCTGGTATCCCCTTAATTCCAGCACACCAGCTCTCAATGCATCTGTAAATAAAGCCGTTGTTCTCTCTTTAATCACACCATATTGAAATACATTGCTTAATGTATCACAGCTTACATTTTTATTCAATTCATGATGGCAGCATGGCACTGATAATATAACCTTTGCTCCCCAGATTACTGCCTTTTCCAGTGCATAATCTGTTGCCGTATCACAGGCATGGAGTGAAACAACCATATCCACAGAATCCACACCATCATAAGAAGCAATATCCCCTTCTAAAAATACTAAATCTTTGTATCCATATTGTTCACTTAATTTCTGACAATTGGCAATTACATCTTTCTTCAAATCCAAACCAATCATTTTTACTTTATATTTTTTCAAAATACACAAATAATAATACATGGCAAATGTAAGATAAGATTTCCCACAGCCAAAATCAATAATTGTAATCTCTTTTCCCTGTCCTTTTTCAAGACTCGGAAGAATATCTTCTACAAATTCCAAAAAGCGGTTAATCTGTCTGAATTTATCATATTTGTTTCTTACGATCTTACCTTCTTTTGTTATAATTCCAAGATCCTGTAAAAATGGCAGCTCCATACTTTCTGTTAAAATATATTGTTTTTTTCTGTTATGTGATAAATCCAATGAAAATTCCATATTAGCAGACTGGACTTTTTTTCGTTTTATATTGTTTTTTCCTCTCTTACTAATCAAAATAATAATATTTTCTGTTCTTGTATGAAGCTCTGCCTGACGAAATTTTACTTTGTCTCCTTCAAACCATTGTCCTAATTTACCAATCACTTCCTGCTTGTCTAAATTACTATGGAATACTTGTTTACCACGATATTCTGTTATTTGGAATACAATGTTTCCTTTTATCTTTACAGGTCTTAACTTAACTTTGCTTAAAATTTCTTTGTTTGTACTGTTGCTTAAAATTCCATCTATAAAATCATTGTTTAAAACTTCCATAAAAACTTGCTGTAAATTGTCATCCACTTTCTTATTTCCTCCATATATATGGTTTCACACATAAAATTTCCTGCTGATTTTATTATATATCATCTAAAAAATGATAACAACCACTTTACAAAAAGTTTATAGGCTCAGTCTGGGAACAGCACATCATTAACTGAAGGATGCTTTTTCATAAACATGTCATGATACACAGCAAGCTATTTCTTAATAGTTCTTAACCATATAATCTTTTACTGTTTTTTTATAAATAACCGTCTATTTTTTATTCTTTTTTAGCGATTTTGATTTGTGTTTTATTAGTTTTTGTTATTTTTGCATTACTTTTCTTTTTTTTATTATATATTTTTACCAAATTTCTCTTGTGTTTTGTAAATTTATGTAGTATACTATTATCATTGCAGAATATATTAAAATAGATTTTTACTATCGTTACATATAGTTATAAAATGAAAGTCACAGATAAAAATGCAGCCTGCAGAATCTGCCATGCCGAATCAGACTGGCATATGATAGGATGCCTGCGGGAATAAAAGTATAGAAGGAAGGGATTTTATATATGTCATTTGGACACAATTTAGAGCGGATTAGAAAAGATAATCGTATCAGTCAGGCAAAACTTGGGGAGATGCTTGGTCTGACTCAGCAGATGATTAGCAGTTATGAAAAAGAAATGTCTTCACCAAATATTGAGGTTCTTGTACGAATTGCAGATTATTTTAAAGTTTCTCTGGATACTTTGGTAGGTCATACACCTCCAAGTCCCGATGAAAATTCGTCTGAAATACGTCTAATTCATTACTTCCACGAATTAACCTCTTCCGATAAAGAAAAATGTCTTGTTATTATACGCACTCTCTTAGAGGACAGAGAACTGAATGAGAAAAAACGTTAATGATAAAATGCTGCCGGTTTCTATTGCGAAACTGGCAGCATTTGTTTAGGATCTGCTGGAAAATAACTGACATATCTTGGCTTGTCTATTTCTCCGATTGCACAGGTCAAAAACCCCTCTGTGCCTGCGTTTTTTGACCTGCTACAGTGTTGGTTCAACCATGCAGAAATACTTGCATTATAAATTTTCCGGCTCTTTGGTCATTCTTCTTATTATCATTTGTTCTTTCTGAGGTGCTTTTTCCTCCTTTTTTATTTCATATGCATCTAACAATACTTGCGATGCTGCAATCATATTATCATAACTTTGCGAATATATCACAGCAATACAATCTCCAGGTCTGACATAATCGCCAGTCTTTTTATGCAGCCATATTCCTGCCAGCAAATCTATCCTGCTTTCTTTTGTTTCCCTGCCTGCTCCTAACATAACACTTGCTATGCCGCACTGTTCTGTATTAATATGGGTAATGTATCCTTCATATGGTGTGATGACATCAAAACTATATTCAGCAGCAGGGAAACTGTTTTCTCTGATGCATCTGCCGTCCCCTCCCTGTATCTCTATCATTTGTATAAATTTCTCCAGTGCACTGCCATTCTGTAGTGTTTTTGATGCCATTTCCCTGCATTTCTCCAGTGTAATAGTTTCTTTTTGTTTTTTTGCCAGATATAGCATATTGCCTGCCAATTCTATACATACTTCAACTAAATCTTCTGGCCCGCCTCCCTGCAGAACTTCCACTGCTTCTTCCACTTCCAGCAGATTTCCGATTTTATTGCCAAGAGGTACATCCATATTCGTAAGAATTGCTACTGTTTCTTTCCCTGCCTGCTCCCCGATTGCTATCATTTTTTCTGCTAAAACTACCGCATCCTTTTCGTTTTTCATGAAAGCACCGCTTCCCACCGTTACATCTAATAGAATACAATCACTTCCCGAAGCAATTTTCTTACTCATAACAGAGGCTGCAATCAATGGAATACTGTCCACTGTGGCTGTCACATCACGCAATGCATACATTTTTTTATCCGCAAGGGCAATTTGTGACGACTGACTCATCACACTAAGCCCGATTTTATTTACATTTTCAAAAAATATTTTATCTGGTATGGAAGTCTGAAAACCTGGTATGGCTTCTAATTTATCAATGGTTCCACCTGTAAAGCCAAGTCCGCGGCCGGACATTTTTGCCACCTTCTCTCCACAGGCTGCTACCATTGGTCCTATCACTAAAGTTGTTTTATCACCTACCCCGCCTGTACTGTGTTTGTCTACTTTCACTCCATTAATTGGTGATAAATCAATAATCTCTCCTGAATGTGCCATTGCAAGGGTAAAATCCAATAATTCTCTGTCACTCATACCATTAAAATATATTGCCATTAGAAAAGCAGACATTTGGTAATCGGGTATTTCTTCCCTAATGTATTCCTGTATCATCATTTGAATTTCCTCTGTAGTCAATTCTTTTCCATATTTTTTCTTGTTAATCAAATCATACATACGCATAAGATATCACCTCTGTTTCTGTTCTTAATTTTTCACGCTCTAGAGCGTGTTTGGAATAATATCTGCTGCTCCAAAGCTGAACGGTAACAGTTCTTCTAAAGTTTTGATTTTGTAATCTTCTTGGGATTTCGCCATAATTATTTTAAATTCTTTAGGATTACAGAATTCACTCATAACCTGCCTGCACACTCCACATGGTGCGGTGTATTCTGTAATGCTTTTTCCTTCCAGGGCACCTACTATGGCAATCATGGAAAATTTTTGGCTGCCTTCACTGACAGCTTTAAAAATTGCTGTTCTTTCTGCACAGTTACTTGGTCCATAAGCAGCATTTTCTACATTACATCCACTGTAAATTTTTCCTCTCTGGTCTAACAGAGCAGCACCTACTTTGAAATGTGAATAAGGAGTATAGGCAAATTCTCTTGCTGCAAAAGCCTCTTTTATTAAATTTTTTATGTTCTCTTCTTCTGACATATTTCTTCCATCCTTCCCTGCCGCTCTTTCTGATTCAAACACACTTTAGAACGTATTTGAAAATTGCTTATTGCAAAATGCAGAACAAAATCTAATTCTTTGATTATGCATTTTGATATGCAAGCTCTATTGCTACTTCCATCATTTCATGAAATCCTGTTTGTCTCTCTGCAGCTGTCAGACTCTCTCCTGTAAATGTATGATCAGATATGGTAACCATACATAAAGCCTTTTTTCCTAGTCTGGCTGCATTCATATAAAGGGCTGCTGCTTCCATTTCTACTGCCAGCACATTCATTTTTTTCCATTTCTCATTTGCGTTTGAATCATCACAGTAGAAACTATCTGAAGAAACAATATTTCCTACTTTCGCACATATATTTTTCCCTTTTGCTATGTCTACTGCTCCATGCAGTAAATGATAATCTGCAATTGGTGCAAAAGTTCCTGGTAATTTGTACTGGGAAGCATAATTGGAATTAGTACAGGCACCCATAGCAATAACCAAATCTTTTAAATGAACATCATCTGCTATCCCTCCTGCAGATCCGATTCGAATAATATTTTCTACATTATAGTACTCAAATAACTCATAACTGTAAATTCCCATAGACGGCATCCCCATTCCATGCCCCATAACGGATATTCTTTTCCCTTTGTACATGCCTGTAAATCCTAACATACTTCTCACTTCATTAAAACAAATCACATCCTGCAAATACATTTTTGCAATATATTCTGCCCGAAGCGGATCTCCTGGCATTAATACCGTTTTTGCAATCTCTCCTGTTTTTGCATTATTATGTGGTGTTGGTGTCATTCCCATAAGTACCATCTCCTATTCTTATTACTTGTTTTTCAGTTCCACTATATTGTGCAGTTTTATGAAAGATGCTAAAAATACTTTTTGTAAAGTTTCACTGTTACAGACTGATATCATTATATATCTTTATTATAACCTAATTTAATGCTGATTTACAGTATATTTCTTTATAGATTTCCATATTTTCTATGAAAGTACCTTTTTTGCTTTAGCAAAAAACTGAATTCAGGTATACCTTAATGGGCATACCGCAATTTATGCCCATTAGGGCTGGCGGACTTCGTCCGATCAGGTATTCCGACATGCATCTCATAACTTTCATTTATGGTGATGCACTAAGGATGCATGGAGGTTTTATAACAGTCTATCCATGCAGAAATGAACGATTTGTCAGTCAACAGATTTATTTTTTAGCGAAATAGGAATCCAAGTTTAATCATACTTCTTAAACACCAGCTATAATAGGCAAAAAGGAGACCCACACTATAATGCGAGTCTCCTTTCATCTCCCAAGCTTAATTCTTGCTCCTAATTGATTATTTTACAGTTATCGTTCTAGAACCGCTATACAGCTTGCCATTACTTAACTTCACTGTAACTTTAATCACTGTTTTTCCTTTTTTCTTTCCTTTGAATACTCCCTTACTATTGATACTGGCAACTTTTTTATCGCTTGATGAATAAGTAATCTTTGCTCCTATTGTCCCTGACTGCATTTTTTTCAATGAGGCAGCAGACAAACTGGATACTTTTACCAGACATCCTGATAATGTTACTCCTGTTTTTGCTTTCTTTCCTTTTTTTACAGTCTTAGGAATTGTAATTTTAATGCAGTCTTTGATTGTTTTTATCATATCATTGTTTGCTTTTTTGCCTAGGACAACATACTTTCCACCCTTTGTAATACATAATGATAAGTATCCTGCTGCTGTAACTTTTGCACTATCTACAGCAATTTCTTCCAATTGTGAAGTTTCCTCATTTAGATAGTAGATATATGCTTTCTTTCCTGCTGTAATACCTTGTGCTGTTCCAACATATACCTTTACTGTTGCACTGGCTGGAAGTTTTGTTGTATTTTTCACATCTACCAGAAGGCCGCTCTTATTATTCTGATCATTCTCAAGAATTGCTGCCGCAATGCTGTTTGTTGCTGCTGATGTTACTACAGCATCACAATTGATTGCTTTAGGTGATGTTACTGTTGAATTCTTTAAATCTTTTGCTTTTAATGTCCATGTTACTAATTTATTTGCTGTATTCCGATACGTAATAACTGATCTCTTTGCGGCCTTTTTCAGCATTGCATCAAGCGGCTGCTCCACAATGGCTGTAATATTTTCTAATTTTTCTTTTGTGGATGCTGCTGTTACCACTTCTAATTTTACCGTTTTGACACTGTCTTTATTAATTACTTTATCAATCAATTCTGTTCCTAATGAAACCTTTAGAAGTGTTTTGTCTGGTATATTCATCTTATCAATAATGCCATTGACAAATGTTTCAGATAATTGTACTTTCACTTCTGCAATTCCATTTAAAACTACAACCTCTGCTTCCTTTGGTGTTACTACAATATCACTTGAAATACAAGTTCCATTTGTATCATAAACGATGCTGCTTACTGCCTCTGCTTTTATTGCACCATCTGTTGTTGTGTCTGCTGCAGTTTCCTTTATTGTTACTGTTCCATTTGCTGTATTTTCACTTGCTTCTACTCCGGCTTTACCCAATTGTAACACGACAGTTCCACCTTGTTCTGCTTTTGGAATAGTTACAATTGCTTTTTCATTGATAATCGGATATGATTTTCCTGAATACAAATCAGTTACTACTCCATTTTGTACTCCACTGTAAGTAAGTGTAACTTTCTTATCTGTATTATCAATATTCACACCAACATACAAAGAATCGTCATTGTATTTTCTTTCAAATACCATGTATTTGTCTACATCACTTCCTACCACTTTCGTTCTGCTGCCTTTTGCAAAAATCTTTGTATTTTCATTTCTGATTTCCAACAATTTTTTATAATGATTTAACATTTTTGTTTCACTGTCAGACAAAGAATCAAACTTCATATCATATCTGTTTGTCTGCTGTGGATAATCATCTGCTCCTGTTAAACCAATTTCTTCCCCATAATAAATAACAGGCTGGCCTTTTGCTGTCATCTGAAGCGAAGCAGCAACCATTGTTTCGTTGTATGCCTCTTCTTTTGTCAATTTGTTTTCATCTTGTAATTTATATTGGATTCCATCTTCATCATGGCTGCTCAGGAAACCGCCCATAGTTGCTGTATTATCAAGGGCTGCATTTCTGTTTTCAAAATAATTCTCCATTGATTCTAAGTTTCCAGTTACAAATGATCTTACATTATCATTAAAGTCAAAGTCTAACAAAGAATCCATAGAGCCTGATTTTAAATATCCAAATGAATTTGCATAGCCAGCTCCATAATATTCACCAATCATTTTAAATTCCGGATCAATTTCTGTTAATTTATTTTTTAATGCATTCCATGTTGTAGATTCCACATGTTTTACAGTGTCAACACGGAAATAATCAATACCAAATGAACTTACCCAATATGTCTGCCATTCAATCAGTTTATTTCTGACTGCAGCTTCTTCTGTTACAAAATCAGGAAGTCCTGAAGACTGATCAGAAGATAAAATATAATCTCCTTTTACAGTTTTATCTTCTGTACGGAACATATTATTAAACTGCTCTAATTTTTCTGTATTATATCCGGCATGATTCAAGACCACATCGACCATAATTTTCATACCTCTTGCATGCGCTTCATCCACTAATTCCTGGAATTCTGCCGGTGTACCTAAATGCTGGTTCAATGATGTAAAATCACTTGCCCAGTATCCATGATATCCATATGTTGCAGGTACTTCTTTATCAGTTGTTGCCTGTCCTTCTGTTACATTTTCTACAATTGGTGTTAACCAAATTGTATTGATACCCAGATCTTTCAGATAATCTAACTTCTGTGTTACACCTCTAAAATCTCCACCATGATATTTGCCTGGATTCTTTGTATCATAATCTTCTGCATTGTAAGCAGTATTGTTAGCAGTATTTCCATCATTGAAACGGTCTGTTACCATAAAGTAAATCACTGCTTCGTCCCAGTCAAAGTCATTCTCCTCGTTCTTATGTTCTTCTACATTTACAACCGCATTTGCTGTAAATTCATTTCCATACTGATCCACTACTGTAATAGGAATATTTTTCTGTCCTAGTGGTGTTGTCTCTGTTACAGAAAGGGAGATTGCCATAAGTTCAGAATCAATTACAGTCTTTTTCTTTCCACCAAGACTTGTTAAATCTGCATAACATTCCGCAACTTCCATTCCCTCTAAATCTGCTGTCTGTCCCTCTCCTGTTACATTCACTGTCATTAAAACACTTGACTGATAATCAAATTTTGTATTTGCAACAACAGGTTCAACTTTCGCATTATAACTGCGGTATGTAACATAAGAATATTCTTTTTCATCAAGCTTTACTGTTTCATTTTGGTTAAACACATCTGCCTTTACTTCTGTTTTTGATGCATCACTTGCATCAGATATAATATAACGGTAATAATAGTTACCTTCCCCTAATTTCTGGTCTGCATTTTGATAGCTGTATTCAAAACGTTCTGTATTTTTATTATATACCATATCATAAGTATTGCTTTCCCCTATTGTGCCATTTAAAGGTGCATATACAATTTCTACCTTTACTTTCTCTTTTTCCTGCTCATTTGTCAGGAATAAATCATCATTTCTGTAATAGAAGTTAATTTTATTCTCTTTTCCTGCCAGTTCATATCCTTTATTATAAGGAAGTACCTCTATATCACTGCTTCCTTCTGTCATCCTTGCCTTGATCACTGTCTGGTCTAAAGGAGTATCAATGGAACGATCACCCAAATCCTTTTCTGCCCAAGATTCTGTTGCTGAACTTTTACGAAGAATAAAGCTAAGTGCAGAAATGGTAGACTTAATTTTTACAGTTGAAGTTGCCTTTGCTGCATCATCCTTAGAAACTGTAAATGGATATTTGATTTCATCATCTTTCATTCCATATCCGCTGCTCCACTCATAGATATTCCAGCCATCAAAATCTTTCGCCGGCCTATTGTATTCTAATACTACATATCTTGGTACAGCTGGTTTTACATCTGCAGGCTGTTCTGTATATAGGCCCTGTCCATCAACAATCCATAATACAGCACTATCCTGCCCTTCTGGTAATGTAAAAGATCTTGTGGCATCCTGGCTTTCCCATTCTCCTTGTCTTGCAATGATATTCAGTTCTTTATAAGAAAGTTCTACCTCTGCCTTTAACCATGTAATCTGGCTTTTCTCATCTGTTACTTTAGATGAAAAAGGATATGCAGCACCATCTGAACCACCTTCCTGCCAAATCCACAAAGAAGAATTATCTTTCCATGAACCATCTTCTAACATGGCATAATAAATGGTATACTGATAAAGTTTTTCTACCACATCAACAGTAATGGTTCCTTTATTTCCAGCAGAATCTGTTGCTGTCAGAGAAATCTGTGCTCCTTTTTCTACTGTTGTATCTGCGGAAAGTGTATCTCCTGTTAAGGTTACACCTGCCACTGCTTTGTCCAATGTATATGTAATACCTGTTGCTTTTATTTCTTTTCCATCGGTTTCATAGAAAATCCCTTCTGATGGCAGTTTGATACTGTTTCCTCTCTGTACTTTTACTGCATCTACTGTTAATCCTGCAACCGCAAACTGACTGTTTCCTGTAGCTGATGTCTGGCTGTTATAAGAATCTGTCAGCCATGTATTATCTACTACAAATTTATACTCATAAACTCCAGGTGTTAGTACTGCCTCTGCTTCCCAATATCCTGTAGCTGCGTTATATACTGCTTTGATTGCATTGTCCTGCCAGCTTGTAAAGTTTCCTGCAACTAGAACTTCTTTGGCAAATGGTGCATAATATGCAAATTTTACCTTGTTGCCATCTACTACACCACTTTTTGTATTTTTATCTTCTGGCGGAATTTCTCCTACACATGTGAATTCTGGCACAGCAGCATTTAATTCTGTTTCTTCTACTCCATTGATACTGTACTTATATTCATAAGTTCCTTTCTCTAACCCTGTAATATTGGCAGAATAAATACTTGTATAATTTTTATCCTTTTCTAATACAGCCTCTTTGTAAGCATCACTCGAGCCTTTTGCCCTATATAATACTTTTCCATTTTCGATTGCTGTTGTCTTTGGATAGTAATATAATGTGATAGAACCATCCAAATTATTTTGCGGATTACGGTTAATTTTACAGTTGCTTCCATCTGCTGTTGGATTGGCAGCATCATTTACCCATGTGGAAGATGTACTGCCTGCCTTTGTCACCATAAATCCATATTCATAAGAAGTATCCAGTGAAAGATTACTTGTAGTACCTGTCCACAGATTATCTGCTCCTTTTTCTAAAGTGACATATTTAGAAGAATCATCCCAGTTCCAGCTTCCCTTTACCTGAACAGCTTCTTCTGTACCATCCCCCTGATATTGAAATGTTACTTTTCCTTCCGCACCAATAATTGGTCCTAAAAATCCGGTAGTTACTGCTGTTGTTTCCTTACTTGTTACTACCTTTGAAGTACTTTGTGCTGCTCTTACACCATTTTCTGGAACAGATGTCCCTACTAATGCAAGTGCTGCAATTAGGCAGATTGCTCTCTGCCATGTTTTTGACTTACTCATAGTCATATTCTCCTTTCTATCTATCGATTCTCCCAATCCTATTTCCCAATGTTTCAAGTCTAACATATTCCAATAAATTTTAGAATATTTTTATGTTCTTTTTTAGTAAAATTTTAACCCTGATTTTTGTACAATTTATATAATTATTGTAAAGCATCACTTTTTACATATACATTTTCACTAACTTTTATGCGTATTTTTAGTTATATTTATTAATTCTTCTTTTCATTGATTCGCTGCTCGCGGGAGTAAATACATCCACAATAATCCTGCCTGTACAAATCATATTCTTTTGATAATTCTATAGAGCGTTTATATCCATTTTTCTTCTTAAAATCAGAAGACAGATAGTTTACCTCATATATTCTTTCTAACTCTTCTCCAATGTCATTTAATTTTTCAGCATTTTTATAAGGGCTAATGGATAATGTTGTTGTTACATAATCAAAATTTTTCTCCTTCGCAATTTTTACAGCTTCTTCTAACCGCAGCCGGTAACATAAAAAACACCTTTTTCCTCCCTCTTTCTCCTGTTCTAAACCTTTACTTATTTTATAAAAACGTTCTGTGTCATAATTACCTTCTATAAAATCCACAGAATATTTTACCGGCAGAGAAGCAATTAACCGCTTCTGCTCCTCTACCCGCTTTCTGTATTCATCCTCTAATGAAATATTGGGATTATAGTAAAAAATCGTAATGTTAAAATAATTTGACAAATACTCTATGCAATAACTGCTGCATGGTGCACAGCAGCTATGAAGAAGCAAAGTTGGTACTTTGTCAGCACTTTCTAACTTTGTTAAGATTTTGTCTAATTCTTTTTGATAATTTCTTTTCATAATTTGCACCAAGCCTATCTATTACAAGCCTGCTTGTATTTGACAGGCACAAACACAATAGGTGAAAAAATGTGTTTGCATCTTCTCCCTTTCTACTGTTTTTCTTTCACCCTTTCTTTTGGCATCCATTACATCCCTCACAATTTCCCTTCATAACATTTTGGCTGTTTTCATACAAATCCTCTGCGATATTCTTAATAGAACAAATCGCATAAGCAGAAATACCTGCTCCATTTCCAGTAAAACCTAATCCTTCTTCTGTTGTTGCTTTTATATTAACTCGGTTTTCTTCTACCCCTAATGTTCCACCTATGTTTTTTACCATCATTGGAATATAGGATGCCATTTTAGGCTTTTGTGCCACAATTGTAGCATCAATATTTTCTACAACATACATCTGTTCTTCCAATAAATTCCCTACATATTCTAATAATTTCATACTAGAAATTCCTTTATAGGAAGAATCTGTATCCGGAAAATGTTTTCCGATATCCCCTAATGCTGCTGCCCCTAATAGCGAATCCATAATAGCATGTAACAGCACATCTGCATCTGAATGACCTAACAGCCCTTTTTCATAAGGAATGATTACCCCGCCAATCACTAATTCCCTTCCTTCCACCAATTTGTGTACATCATATCCCATTCCTACTCTCATATCGATTCTTCCTTTCTATAAAATAAAATTTTTTTCACTCTCCCTCTTATTATTTCCATGAACAGCGTCCAAAAATCGTTATTATTCTGCCATATATTATTATTTGCAATCATAACTGCCCAATAGGTGCGGACTACTAAACGGCACTACTGAACAGTTTCACAATATAATGTAAAAGAGAGTGTTATACAACACTCTCTTCATCATAGCGAGAAAGGGATTTGAACCCCCGACACCACGGGTATGAACCGTGTGCTCTAGCCAACTGAGCTATCTCGCCATATTCAATTCTTTTGTAAACTTTTTCGTTTACAATGGGACCTACAGGGCTCGAACCTGTGACCCTCTGCTTGTAAGGCAGATGCTC
>CAYRAV010000037.1:0-29021 GCA_964422365.1 uncultured Lachnospiraceae bacterium
GTGCCACAACTGTGCCTGCAAATACATTATATGTGTCTAAGATTTTATTCATTACCATTACCCCTTTCATTTCATTTATAACATTCCATTATTTTAAAATCACTTTTACTATGTGGTCTGTGACCTTCTCAATCACTCTGTATGAATCCGGCTCATTTCTGTTACATGCTGTAGCAGTTCCATTTTCACTGCATTTGCAATATCCATTCACTTCACAAGTACCATCATGATATACAGCAAGGACTCCAAGCATGCCAATTGGAGCCCATTCCGGCCTGTCTCTTCTGGATATATATTCTTTCGTGGTGTCATATTCCGGATTTAACTTTAATCTCTCACCTTCATATATGGGATTTCCTTCACTGTCTTTAGCCTCTTCCATATCATGAGTTTTTTTATTGTATACAAGTTTTGGATTTGGTTCGTAAATATATCTGTTAAATTCATCTGTCAGATACATTTTATTCCAGCTGTCGCAGTCTGCGTTTCCCAGCACACACGGTCTGCCAGATACAATACCTAGAATATAGTCACCCGGTTTTGCAATTTTAATCTTATTTCCATTAAGCGTTACAAACCTGCCAACCCTGTCTTCATTATTAGTATTGCCATCTTCCCATTCGAAGAACTCTGCATAGTCAGCTGTTGTACTCGTAGTCAGGGTTGATGACAGATTCAAGGATCCATTGCGTAGCAGCGACATACAGTTAGAACGATTATTACCATCGCTTCCATTTCCTACTACTAACATATATTGATGTAACCCCGGCTGCGGTTTATTAAATGTCCCCATTGCACAACATACATTATCATTTACATATGTTCCATATCCCTGCGTATGCCCCTGCATACTGTCTACTTGTGTAGTATGCCCTTCTGCATGTCCCCCAACAGCATCAACATTTACAACACAGTTTATTCCTTCTGTGTGTGAACTATTTCCTAATGATCTTGTCCAATACCCTTCTGCATGGGAACAACTTCCACCTGCTTTTGTATCATTCCCTTCTGCATGGGAACAATATCCAGCTGCATTTGTAGTATACCCTTCTGCATGGGAACAATCTCCATCTGCTTGTGTAGTATGCCCTTCTGCATGAGCCTGGTTGCCTAATGCTACCACGGCATACCCGACTGCAGATGACGTATATCCAGTAGCAACACAGCCATATCCAAGTGAAACGCTTGTATTTTCAACCGAGCAGCCTCCCGTATATATGCTGTTTTGAGTAACAAGGGCATTTTCTGCAATCAGATTATGGCCTGCATAAAAATCTCCCGTACAACGCAGTCTGTCCTCATTATCTGTAGCTGATAATCTGCTGCAATGATCTTTACCGCCATCTCCTGCACAATGAAAATCTATATGCTGTCCAAATTCCATAACTCCATTACCATCTACAAATGGAATACACCCCCAAATACGGTTCGGTTCACCAGGATAACAGCCAACACGCCACAGTCCTGCAAACTTATTAGCATTATCTGCAGTCCCCTGAAGTTCTCCTATAAACTTAGGAGCAGTTATCTCGCCTGAAACAATCCCACCAGTTTTAGGGAGGTAATCAGAAAACTTCTTTCCCACTGGTGTTATAACACCATCTTTTACGTAGACCGGAATATCTATACTTCCAATAGTCAGTGTGCAGGCAACAGGCTTTCCATCTTTAAAATACACAGGCTGTGATGTAGAGCCTGCATTAGCTGTATTTAATTTTTCTGCACTGTTCGCACTTCCTCCGGCACTGGATGAACCCGCATAGTTATGTGTGTGGTTTTTTAGTGTATCATCCATATTTTCAAGTGTACCATCTATAATGTCTGCATTTTCATTGAAATGTTCAATATTAAACATATCTTCCCCTGCCGGTTTATTTAATCCATATTTTTTTGTTTTAGTCATTTATCAAAACCTCGCTTCTTATCGTCTCGCATGACATCTCTTTTAAAGTATTATATGTATAAATCGTTAACATGTTATAAGTGTTATAAGCTAATGATAATTCAAGTTTTATATTAACTGGAACAATCCTTTGTAGCATGATTTCTATTTCATTTAGCATTTTTTTATTCTTAAGCGGAATGACAACCCCCAATTCATAATTATTTATATCAAGTGTCATACTGTACTCTTCTTTCCCGCAAAACATATCCATTTTTCTTATTAAAGTTCTATACGTATAAGGAAGCGCAGTATTCCAGTACAGCAGAACCCTTGATTTTCTTGTTTCAAGCGTATCATTAATAACAGGTGTAATATTAAGCAATGCTTCATATTTTTTTATACCATATTCGTCACAATCCGTAATAAAAGCATTGTCCAAAACCCTTTGAACATTTTTTTCAATTAAATTCATCTGCCTGTCTTCTGCTTTCATGATCTCTTGGAATTCCTTAAACTGCTTGATAAATTCAGGCAATAAATCTATCAGTTTCTTTCTTTCCATTTTTTCATCCAACCACATCACCCCTGACCGGAATACAATCACTGTCTATTATTAAATTTTCAGCAGCATTATTTATTTTAGTGTCAGTAATATCAATAATGCCATCTAAAACCAACAGTAAACTTTCAATTTTGCTTACTCTTACAACCAGATTGTCACTAGAATCCCATGTCTGTCTTAATTCCTGCAAATATGCATCAATTGTGTTCTCAATTGCTTCTTTTAAAATTTCAAAACCATAATTAGTATCATAGGTAATATTAGTTGTAATATCCACTGTTGTTTCATTCACACCATATACTTTCACAACATGACCTATAGGTGCAATCCCATCACCTTCCCCGGTTTTTTCTGTTGGATCAATATACCTCTGAACTGTATCGACTAAAACAGATGACGGTTTTTTAAAATCCGATGTAATAACCACAACACTGACAGTACCGCCAACAGTTAAAAGTTTCTGTGCTGCTGCATCATAAATTGTTTTAAGCCAATTATAAACTTCTTGACCTACTGTTGATACAGACTGATTATGAAACCATTCTGCTGCCGCATCATTTGGTATCATGGCAGATGGAGAATAACCACCTTTCCATGACCTTTTTACCTTGCAGCCGCCTACACCATCTATTTCATTTACTTTTGCAATATAATCTGCTTTATTTCCGCCATATGCCTCATTTCTGAATAATGCAAAGTATCGTTCCCGGAATGTTTCAACATCTTCTTCATCTTCTCCCGGTATCAATATTTCGGCCAATTCAGCCGATTCCATAGTATTTAATTCATTTGCTGTTTCAACCGGAAGCAATTCCCCAAGCTGTTGATTTCCAGCTATTCCAGCGGTTTCACATTCAATCTGATATTCTCCTGTTTCGTCATTAATAATTGAAGTCACAGTATAATTCAAATCATTGAGATTAAACCTGTCTCCAACACTGATTGTAACCCCTGCAGGTGTTACAATCATTTTTCCAACTGCACAAGTTTCTTCTTTTGGAAACAATCCCCGTTCAGCAGCTCTTTTTATCAGATAATAATAAGAAGCCGATTCTGCAAACACTTCATTCATTACCATATCAAGAGCAATATAGAAATTTGCAAGTTCTAATGCTGCTGGGGCAATTGCATCATAGATAACCGAACCTTCTCTTTTGTCTAAATCATCTCTGATATTGGACAACATCGTTTCCATTAATGTATCAAAATCAAAACTTTCAAACATTTATACTTCCACCTCACGTTCTATTTCTATTTCATCCCCTTGCACAGTTGTTACAGTAAATATACAGTGCAGTATATTGTTTCCTACACGCTCTACCGTAAAATTATCAACCGATTCTATTCTGTCATCAACAGTAAGTGCCTCTGTAATCCTCTTCTTCACCTCACTCATTACATAAGGCATATCCATTCCGAAAAGGTCTTGAAGTTCTATGCCATAATCCCATGAATAGATTTCATGCTCATACCGTTCTGTATTGATTATTTTCAAAATAGCCTGACGCACTGCTTCCACATCATCTATTTTTCCAACAAAAATATTATCCTTAGTCTCATCCTTATTTATTTTCATTGCATAAGTTAATGATGGTCCGCTTTCAATATTAAAATCATATTCTAATTCTTCATCTTCATAATTTTCATTATTTGGTATCATTATTAACTCACCAGCCTGTCTATAATGGTATATTCATTTCCTCCTTGCTTTCTAAGCATCAGGACTTTATCACCTTTTTTCAATGGATTTTTTGTTACTGCTTGTGTTAAATGTAAAAAATCTTCATCAACTATTATGCTCTGTGACATTTTTATGCATAATGGATTAGTATTGATTACTGTTCCAATATTATAATCACAAGGCTTAGATGCATTTACTGCCTCAACTGCTATTTGTTTAATCAATTGGACCAAATTTGAGCTAGCCACTAAAATCACCTCCGGATAAAACCAAATCCATTGAATGTTGTCTGTTCTTAAATGTATGTGTTACTTTTTCAACTAACATATAATTTGCAATCTTAATATCCATCAGCTTCAAAATTACTGGAATTAATGACCCAGCACGGATTTTTATATTTCCAATCACACCAGTAATAGTTAATGTTCTTTGCTTTTGGTTATATAGTTTCAACAAAGCTTGGGATTTTAACTTTCCTACATCTGGATCATCTATTTTCTCTGTGTACTGTAACATCCCCCACTTATTGATATTTTTGGAATGTCTGCTTACATACAAGTCATAAGAGCCTTTTTCTTTATTTTCATAAACCAACTTTATTTGATTGTAAACATCGCTGTCAATGCTTGTTTTATATGTAAAATCTTCTCCTGTTTCTTCATCTACCAAACAGGCATTTACTTTCATATCTGAAATATCTGAAAGTCTTAACTTTCCAGCTTTATCATATAAAACATAAACTTTATTTTTTACTAACAGCGTTTCATCTAAAATATTTTGAATAATATCAAATAATGTCTCATTATCTTCAATAGCTGACATTCTATATACAGTGTCTGCCAATTTTCCACAATTCAAATTAAACTTTTCAGCTATCGTTTTTATAACCTGATTAGCTGTCTTTTTCTTATAAATCATAGTATCTTTATTTTTCAAATACCGTAACTGATCATAAGCTGTATATGACACTATACCATTCTTTGACATCTGCTGGGTAAAAATAAAACCATAAAAAAAATTCGTTCCATCAACTATAACTAGAACACTGTTTCCTTCTGCGACTTTGAATTTCTTTTCATATTTTGCCTCAAATGTAAGTTTTCCGGGTGTCCCTGTTCTTTCCCATACGATTTTCATTCCATCCTGCACCGGGACAGTGAAACTATTTGTTCCATTTGTAATCAAAACCTCAACTTCCCCATTAGGGATTCTATTTGTTTCGTTTGCTGTACCTGATATGGAAGTTGAAGTTGTGTTTTTATTTCTTAAAATCTTTCGTAAATATGCTAATTCAGTAGCACTTGCCGTACTATTGCTTGAATTTGATGAACTGCTTCCAGCAGTATTCAAAGTTGTATATTGAGGTACACCATATCCAGTAATCGTCCCATTTGATAAAGAATACATTTTTCTTGCCACTTTATCAGAAGTGTTTCCTTCCACGGTATGCAGTGTACCTCCGCTTACTTTTTCTACAATTCCAACATGGGAACGCCCAGTCTTAAAGTAAACGATATCTCCCCGTTTGGGTGTATATTTCCCTTTATATTTAAAAATTCCTTTCTGCTGAAACCATGCCATTCCTGAACTTGTTGATGCAGTTTTTGGTACAATTGAAGTTGAAACACCTGCCTGGTTGGCGCACCACGAAACAAACATGTGACACCATGCCGCACCATTCATACCATACCATGCACCATACTTCGTTCTGTTGTTTCCTTCTTCCTTATATCCGATTTCACCAATCGCAACATCTACAATATCTTTTGTCATACTCTCACCTGCCTTTTTTAAAAACAGAATCAAAAAACACCCATTTTTTTCATGGATGCTTTACAACTCATAAAGTTTATGTTATATTTAGTTTAAAGAAGCAACCGCCCACAAGGGGTTAGCCAGTTTGAGTTAATATCTACCCTTAACCGGCCAAAGTATCAGGGTAGATATTTTTTATTTCTTATTTTGTATAAAAATAACACGCATTTCTGCGTGTTGCTCCTAAATTTAATAGTTTGTATGAGAAATACCACATGCAAAAATAACATGTAGTATTACCATCATAGAATTCTATCTTATTTTAAATTTCACCAAATCATCCCCAGAGTTGAATTGGATAAATAATTCATCTTCGGAATTTGCTACAGTATTAGGTATCTCAAATGCCAATTCTCCTTTTTTTGATGATAAAGGATTTATTGTCTCGTTATGCAGATCTTTCTTGTAACCTAAAAGATTTGTGGCTATAAACTCATATCCATCACCATATAATACCTTTACATTTACATCATCACCATAACCATATGATGGGCAAAATTTACCTGCTTCTTTCCCTATGTTTTTAATTTTTGCATATACGCGAACATATTTATTGTCTTCTTCTGGAGAAAAAACCCCATAATCTGCTTGAATTGATTTTACAATCTTCATATTCGTTACACTAATTTCCCAGTCCTTTAACTCAGCAGTATCTCCTATATTGTATAAAGTGTCTTCTTCAGGAGTAGGTGTTTCCACTACCGGAGTAGCCATTTCTACCTCTGGAGCAGCTGTTTTCTTGTTATTATCTGTTGCACTTATTTGTGTATCTTTGTTATCAACTGAACTTGTATTAGTTCCATTACAACCTGCCATTATTACGCATAATGCCATGCTTAATGCTATAAATGTTCCTTTCTTCATTTTACTTTATCCTCCTTATATAATTTTCTCTCCATTCAAAATAACACAACTATAAAACATGAATATTTATCATAAATCTAGTAATTGCTTTTTCTTGCTTTCAAATTCTTCTTGTGTAATAATACCATCATCTAATAATTTCTTATATTTCATAATTTCATCTGCTGATGAAGTAGAAGATATATTATTATTTGATACAGCATCAGTCATTATTGAAAATAATGATAGTATACGTTGAGCACTTCTAGAATAAGTTTCATATAAAATGCCATTTGATTTGACTTTTCCGGTTGTTAAAAAATTTATGTACACATCTGGATAATATATATTTTTTGTTACAACCTTTATTCTATATTCAGTAATTTCTTGTTTTGTCTTCTTTTTTCCTATTGTACCACCAACAACAGCACCAACACCACCAAATAGAGCACCACCAACAATAGCACTGCCCACCCCGCCTTTTGTAATGGCTTCGCCATTTTCCAGCAATTCAAAGTTAATTATATCACTATAATTAAAAATAACATTCAAATATCCTGCTTTCCACAATTGATTGTGTTCATCAATTTCTAAGTATTTTTCTACTTTTTTTGTTGGTGTAAATATATTCAATAAGCTATTATTTTTTTCTGTTGCAGAAATGACATTATGAACATGTTCAGAAGAAACACCTTTCCAAGAAAGCGGCACAAGAAATGTTCTGCATTTCACAATACAATTTTTGCAAATATATCCATCTGCAAGTTTTGTATTTCCACTATTAATATTGCATATACAACAAGTTTCTTTTTTAGAAAAAATCCCCATAAAACCACCTTTTCCTCTCTCTTTAGTTAATTTTTAGTTTGTTACTATTTAAAATAACAGAACTCTAAAATCTTTACCATATATATAATATATATTATACACTATATATATGGAAATGTCACCCAATTATTGAGGAAGTTTTAATTTTGTTCCTGGATAAATCCAATGTCCGGTTGATGAAGATTTTCTTCCATGTGCCTTTGCTTCTTTTTCAATCGTGGTTTTATTCAAGGTGTAAATACTTTTCCACTTTGAACTGTCATTCAGTTGTTTCCTGGCAATCCCCATAAGTGTATCACCACTTTTGACAGTATAAGTTTTGGCTGTATCTTTAGTTTTTCTTGTAGTTGCCTTTTTTGCAGTTGTCTTTGAAGATGTTTTTTTATTTTTTTTAATAACTAACTTTTTTGCCCCCCAATATTGATACTGCTTCATGGAAAGTTTAACTTTTAAGTCCATTCCCTGATTTTCAGCATCCTCGATAATCTCATAATCTTCAATCGTTACATCAAAGTTTGTATCCCATAAAACTGTTTTCCCGTCCGGAGAAACCCTTGATAAAACAAAGGTGACCGGATTCTTTTTCCTATTCTTCCATTTTTCTAATTTTTTCAAATAGTAATTACCTTTATTAAATTTATGATTACCTGCAATCTTATTTCCATCTACATCTTTTAACTGACTATAATTTGCAAATGGATATTTTTGAAAAGCCGGCAATATCAATTCATCAATGGTAATATCAGTCAACCCTGGTGTTTTTATTAAATTGACCTCCCCCTCATTTATAAGAGTAATGGTCTTATTGTTATTGCCAATCTTGATTGACAGCTTACCGGGAGTAATTGGGAAAAGCACTTTCTCAATATACATATAATATGCCATTATCAATGCACCCCTTCCGCTGCTGCATTCATCTGTTCCTCTATTGCAGTCCTTAAATGTTCTGTAACACCATCTAAATCCATATCACTATTTATTGTGGCATTAACGGGCATCTCAATCTTAATTTCCGCTGTTGTAAACCGATTGATATAATCCTGTTCTGCTAAATCACGGATATACTTTAAATCTTCGCTTGTAATATCAAGCTGTTTTGAAATCTTATCTGTATTTTTTGCAGCATCACCTGTGTTAGCTGCTGTTTGTGTAGATGCTACATTATTGTTTGCTAACTGTTCCCTATAATCGTTAGCCTTAGGTGTATTATTATTTTTAAGATCAGATAAATCAAATCCCTTGATTTTCTCATCTACTTTTTCACCAAAATCATACCCCGCCCCAAAAGCATCTAAATAGTTAACACCATCAAATTGATAATCAGATGCATTTAATTTTTCCATTACGACTGTCTGGTCTCCAACAATATCAGAAACTGCATTTGAAAAATCATTTCTGAATCCTTCTACTGCACCTGATATATCTGACCCCAGCACCGTATCAATTAGACTTGCTGCCGACTGTACAATGCCAAGTATGAAATCAAACATATTTGAAAACAATTTTATAATTGCCCCTACTGGATCATCGAATACATTCGCAAAAAAGTTGGCAAATGCGGCAATCAAATTATACAGTTCTACTCCAATTCCTATTACAGCATTTATCACACCCAATATCGTATTCCATATTGCAGCTGCCGCCATTGCGATTGTCCCACAAATGATACCTGTTGCGGAATTCGTTTCACCAGTCAAATGATTAATAGCTGCTGTAACTGCATAAATAATTGCTATAAATGCAATAATGGCTAATATAATCCATGTAATTGGGCATGCAAGCAATGCAGCATTAAAACCATATTGAGCAGCAGTTTCTGTAAACGTTTTTCCTGCTGCCATCGTCATAGCTGCTGCAAGAACCTTTCCATTAAAGCCTGCAATTGCTGCTAGTCCATTAGATATTGCTTGAATAGCATTGTGCGTAATCAATGCAGCTGTATAAAGTCCTACTGCTGCTACAATACCTAAAACAATGGGCTCAATAATCGACCAATTATCAACAATCACAGATGCAAATGACATTGCACCTTCAAACAGGTAATCAAGTACTATCAAAATATTTTGCAGGGCAACAACAAAACCATCAAGTACTGACTGAATGGTTCCCCAGTTTTCTGTAATAGTGTCCACAAACAAAAGTATATATGGATACAACTGCCCTGCAAGGACTTCTTTCATATCACCCCATGTATTCATCATTTGAATAATTTTGCCTTGAGGGGTATTAGACATAGTTTCATACATCCCTGCCCAGGATTCGTCAATTACTTGAGTGATAGCTGTTGCAGCCTGCATGTCTTCCGACATATCAAGATATTCTTCACCAAGCGTTTTTACAATTTGCTCCTGTGTTGCAGTTCCCTCAATAATTGCCTTTTGTGCATCTGTGAATTCAAAACCCTTTTTAGTCATGGCATCATAAGCACCTGACATAACTTTTCCAAGACCTGTTGCGTAGTCTACCATACTGGTACTATCGATTTCACCACCGCCTGACATACCCATTGCATAATTTGCAAGAGTATCCATCATTTTTTCAACAGCTTTGGTATCAGTGAAATATGTTGACAGTTCCGCTGCCCCTGCAATCATGGCTTCATCACCATAAATTCCACGTGATTGAATTTCACTTGCTTTCGCTGTAATGCTGTCAAATTCTGCCTGTAATGCTTCTGTCCTTGCCGCAACAGTAATTTCCACATCATCAACACTTTTTTGAATGGCATTGATTTCTTCAACAGCATTTGCCGTATCAGCAATTACATCAGTGTTAACCATATATCCTACAACATAGTCATCCTCAAGCATATTCGCTAACACTGTCATTAATTGTGTTTCAGCATTTAACTGTGTATTGCATGCATTCATACTGTCAGACACAAAACTGAAAATCTGCTTAATTCCTGCCATCCCGGCAAAAGCACCCACTGCTTTTGAAATGATATCGTTCAGGTCTGATGCACAATCGGTTCCCTCCTGGATGGTACTGTTAAACCGTTCCTGTTCAGCCGTATTTTCCCTAATATACCGTTCTGTACCACTGATAATCTGTGATAAACGCAAATATGAACTATTAGCTGCTGAAATATCCATACTATTCATTGCCGTATTTAATGTATTTTGTTCTTGAATAGCCTGATCCAACTGTGCCCTCATCCGCTCTAGTTCTGTATTTACTTCATCTGTTCCCATATTTATAGAATTATTAGAAATCTGCTGAATATATGCCTGTATTGCCCGTAATCGCTGCCCCATACTATCTACATCTTGAATCGCATTATCAGGAAGAATGTTAAGACTGCTCGCTGTCTGTTGTATCTGATTTTGTGTTTGATTCAAGATATTCAACATATTATTAACGCTCTGTACTTCTCGTTCAAAACGTTCCATCCCTGAACCGCTGAATACATCTAGGTTATCTGACTGCCATTGTATTGGTGTCTGGACCGGCTGCTGTATTAAGGAAATGGAAGGTGCTCCCATATCTTGCAATGCCCGATTTAATTCATTGGCGGCAATTGTTGCCTCATTTAACTGCTCTCTTGCACCTTCCAAAGACGACATGTCCATTCCTGTATTCATCGTCTGTGACATATCCTGCATTGCTGAAACCGCAAGATTAACAGAATTAATGATACCATACAGGACACTGCTAAAATTATCATTCAACTCTATGCCTGTCCTAATTGATGCCATGGGAATCACCTTCCTTTCTTAGTCTTCCGTTTTCTTTTCATTTCTTTCTGCTTTTCCTTTTCTGCCTCAATTCTTATTTGAACTGATGCAATAACAAATGCCTTTTCCTGCTCTTCCATAGCTAAAAAAACAGAAGGTAGTATGTGAAGTTTATGAAGGGCATAGTAAGCATAATTCGCCTCACCATCCCCTTCATTGATTAGTTTTTTGCTGCTTCTACCTTTTCATCTAATGTTTCAGTGAATCCTTGGAACTCCTGAATGAACACACATAAGTCTTGATACTCTCCCGGGTCATCTACCATTGCAAAAAGCAATTCATGTGGTGTTTTCACATTATAACTGTCCTGTAATTCTGCATCATACAAATCTGGATAAATTACCGACTCGCATATCATTTCTGTGAGATATTTCGAAGTGTTTAGTCTTGGTCTGAATAAATTAGGTTTTCCTTTTACCTGCACATCAACAGTACATTTTTCACGCAGATCCTCATTTTCTTTTGCTGTAATATGTCGGAATTCCCATTTCAAAGGTTTTCCATTTTCATCCGTTAATGACTTTGTTGGTGCATATTTTCTATTTGCTTTCTGTGACTTATTCGCTTTCATAAATCTACTAAATTTTGACATATTTATTTCATCCTTTCATTCTATCAGTTAATATAAAAACTCATTATATGACCATCATACAAAACCATATAATGAGTTCTGTTTTAATTTGTTAAAAAGCCCTCTAAATCTGTAAACGATTCAGGCATTGAGAAATCTTCAAATGTGAAGTCCATATCTTCATCCAGATATTCGCCGTCTGCATCAAATTTTGCAAGAGTGCCGCCATCAATATTACATCCCATTAAAACAATTGTCTGACGGCCTACAGCACTTCCTTTGTCCTCGTTTGTAATCTGTATGTCAAAATACATATCTTCGCCAGTGTTTTTATAATCAAGCATCATCTGTCTGAAAACACTCGTATTATAATGAAATGTTGCTGAACCTGTACCTTTCCATCCAGTCGCCTTATTTCCTTTTCCTGTCTTTCCAAGAATAGGTACTTCCACTTTTGATTTTTCAAATGTTGCTTCCAAATTAATTGCCTGCATAAAATTATAGCGTCTGTTGCCTATCACGATAAAACATTCAGCTAAAGATGCTGATATTGTGTCCTTTGCCAGCATTACTGCATTGTTATTCATTATGTATCACCCTTTCTATGCAATTGTTGCAGTCATGTATAATTTTGACATTGCATTTACAACTGTAATATTATAATTCACTACAACGGATTTCTTTGTCTCGCCCTGTTCCACAATAACATCTTCATCATTAAAATCTTCAATTGCACGTAATGTCTGTAATTCCTTACGGACTTTCACAAGGTCAGACCACAGCGACACTCTTCCAGCTTTGTCATTTGGAATCTTACCAAGATATTTTGTATTAAAAATCAATGCATCATCATTGGCAAGCTGATCAATTATCCTGATTGTCTGGTTATCCCTAAACACATCACCGCATGTATCAGTCATTGTAACCATTGTGTTAATGTCATCAAGAACACGAACTTCCGAATTCACGTTATGTAATACAAATTCACCTGATTTAATTGCTGTAGCAAGTTCTGTCTGTGTATAATCTGTATCGACCATGTATTCACCATCATAAATCTTATTCTGACAGGATGCATTAACTGCACAGCCACATTCAGTACCGGTTACCCAGTAAACTGCCGCTGCTTCATTAGGATATACCATGATGCTGTCTTCGCCCTTCACTGCCCCATCCAAACATTTATTTTTTACACTGATCACACCCATGTAATCCGCTTCCGGATAATTGTAAACAACCAATTGGAATTTAATACCCACTTCATCACGAAGCCGCTTATTAAATGCAATGAATAGCTTCTTGACGGTGTCTTCAGTTGTTACAATCCCCATTGTATTGTAAGTATACGATTCGATTTTATCTGCATATGCCTGGTAAGAAGAGCCGTCAACTGTTCCATTAGTTCCACCGGAAAGCGGAACTGCAGCAACATCTGCCAGTGTAAAACCCTCCTTAAACTCCACATAGTCATTATTTTCAAGGTCATCTGCATCCGAAACAGTCTGTTCATCAACCTTTGCTGTGCCAAGATATGTAATAACATCCCAGCTGGTCGTATCATCGGCATTAACCTGAATCCTGATTTTCAAATCATTTCCACGTGTACCGCTACATAATGCTGTTGCATAATCATTACCTGCCTTTGTTCCGCCACTGTTTAGACGGTATGCATGTAATGTCTGTGCATTGATAAATAAATCCCTGAGGCCTTTTAATTTATCATCTGTGTACGCATAACCGAAGATTTTCATTGAATTTTTTTGAAAATCTTCATTTGTTACTGTAAAAACCTTATCTTCCACACCCCAGTCCAGTTCCAACGGCATTGTTACAATACCCCTGTCGGATAGTGCTGCATTTGCAGCTGCCATACTAACAAAGTTCATGTATGTGCCAGGCAAAACTTTATTCTGTGATATAAAAGTACCGCCTCCTAATGCCATATCTTACTTCACCTTTCCTTTCATAAATTTTTCAATTATATTATCAATCATTTCAATCCTATATGTTTTCCCTTCATCAAGAAGTGTGTTTAATAAATCCCTCCTGTTTGCATATTTCCCAGATGCAAGGATTTGTTCTTTTGTAAACACAGGTTCCTTGTTATTGCCAGCTTCTTTCTTCATTTCACTCTTAGCTTCTGCCATTTTTATCACCTTCTTTTCGTATAAGGGCTTGATTTCATTGTTTCCATAAATGTTTCATCTTCCACTTTATAGACAAAACAGTCATAATTGACAAAAAAGTTTAAGACACCATCAATCATTTCATGTTTCATCTGGGTTCCATGAATTTTTGCATCATCTATACTGATATATTCTAACAGCCATGTTAATTTTTCAGCAACTTCATTACATTCACGCTGCTCATTATCAGTTTCAGGAAAATACTGAATACAAAATTGGTTTTCCCTAAAGTAGCGCTTCCAAAAATACAATCTGGTTGTTGGGTTGATACAGGTAATAAAAAAGCAAGGCTCTTTCAAGTCCTGCTTTATTTCTTCCATATAAATTTCATAACCAAATTCAGCATCTAATGTAACGCTGACTGCTTCAATTATTGCATTTATCATTGAAATACACCACCTAAAAATTTTTTCAGTTTATTTTCCAGTACTTTGGGTGCAATTTTTTGAATTTCCTTCTCTGATATAGTCATCATGAACTGTCCTTTTATCCAACCTCTGTGATTTGCAGTCCTATGACCATATTCAACATACGAAGCATATTCAACCGGATTTACAATTTCAATGACATATGTATCACCATAGTGATTTACTTTTAAGGTATCAACAAATTGTGATGCACTTCCTGTGTTCAGCCCTTCTGAACCAGAACCTTTCTGCGAAGTCCAGCCCCTTCTAAGCGTGCCGCCTGTTTTTACGGTTACCCTTTTGACCCTGCCTTTATTTTTTCCTGATTTATATCTTACATGATTGCCTTCTGAATCAGTGACATAACTCTTTCCATACTGACCTACAGGTGTTCTCTTAGGTGTTCTCTTAATTACCCTTGCAAGCAATCTGGCAGCAAGTTCCTTTGCACATCCTTCCACAAATTCATTTATCTGCTGCTCTTGTAACTTATTCAGATTTTCCTGCAGTCTTTTAAAACCGCCTATATCAAAACCGCCCATTCCTGCCATTACGTCCACCCCCTGAACAATTCTAACATAATTTCTTGATGTGTTGCATATACAGCCGGAACACCGCTGTATGTATAATCTTTAGTTACTTCATTTTGTGTAACAGTAATTTTACTTCCCGGTTTAATGGCTACATCAGGAGAAATGAAAAGTTTAGTTGTCTGGTTAACGCTCGCTGTGGAATCGCTTTGAACTACAGTTGTTATACTTGAAAATGACAATCTGCATGGCTGACCTTCCAAGACAGATACCTCTTTAAAATTTGTTATCCTGGTCTCTTCATCTTTTATCTTCTTATACTCAACAACAGATGCAACACCATCATAAGTGCGTTCTAATGCCTGCCTTGCAGCCTTTCTTGCTGCTTCAACAGCACTTACCATTTCAATCTCCTAAATAAAGAAATTTGAGATTTTCCATAAGTCAGAAGATAATTAATGAAGGTGTTCAGACGTTGTTCGGGGGTCTGGCTTCCTTCCCCTGTACCAAAGGAAATAGTGGTATCACCTTCCTTGATTTCTTTTACAGCATTGGTCAAATCAAACCCTGCAAGGTCATCAGGTGCAAAGGTCTTCTTGTAGAGAAGAAATTCGCCTGCTGCCATATCGGCTGCAATATGCCAAAGTCCTTCTGGCACATGCTTCTGGTTGATTTCATTTTTAATGTTGATGCTTACTTTTTCAACACAAAAGGTCAAAGTAAATTCATCATCTGGCTTAACCTCGTATCCAAATGATTTCAAACGTTTTTTTACTATATCAATATCGAACATCCCATATCACCACCTGCCGCTATCCAATCTTATGCTTTAATGCTACAACTCTAAGCTGCTTTGCTTCATATACCGGATTCCAGTTCTGCGCCAGCTTTAATTCTGCTCTTGTAGGTGTTTCAACATTTGCTCTGACAGCTCCTGTATAGGCAACACCACGCATATGTAAAATATAAGCCCTACGGTTGATAATATAGTCAATACCTCCACCGGTCTGCTTATCACGGTCAACCTCTGTTGCTACATGTCCAACAGGGCTTCCATTTCCAAGCGCAATAGCACCCTGACTAAATAAATAGGTAGTGTAAGTCCCATCACTATCTACAGGACAGCCATCATCCACCGTAACTCGGCGCCCTTGATAAGTGTCAAACTCTACATCTGTTGAATCTCTTTCTGTTTCAATTAGATTTTTCTTTTTCAAATAAGCCTTTGTTGCACTGTGCATTGCAATATCGGTAAGTAATCCCTGTGCATCACCCATAAGCTGGCAAGCATCAATAAAGGCAGATGCGCTGATAATTTTTGCATCTGCCTTTGTCATAGCAGTTAAATCCAAAATATGATCTGCCATAGGTGTAACAGCTGTACCTCCATCAGGTGTATAAGTCCCAAAAATTCCCGCAAGAAGTGCAATCAATTCTTTCTGCATGTCTCTTGCCCAGAAACCGGCAACTAAATCTCCAATTGCTTTCATCGGATCGGCTCCAGCTAATGCAGCAGATAAATTTGTAGCTGCCCACATTTTCTGTCTAAACAATGTGGTAGATACATCCTTGTTAGAACCAATTTTTGCCGGAGTCATTTTAACATCTTCCAGAGTTTCCTCGGAATCTCCTGTTAAATCCTCGAAGAACGGCATATTATGGGTTCTTGCTGCCTCATTTGCCAGCCTGTCAAATTCAGGACTATTCACAATGATGCCGCTTTGCACCAATGCAGTTAATTCCATTGTTTTGTTCGTCACATACTTATTAAATAACTCTGGTACGATTACATCTCCAATTTTTGTAATTGGCATTATACATCACCTTTCCCTTCTAAATTGTTACCCCGGCGGCTGCCGCCATTACCTTCGCCTGTTCAGGGTTATTCTTTAACAACTCTCCTTGTTTTGTAAGATTATAAGTTTCTTTTGCAAACGGATTTACTGTTCCACCTGCACCGCCACCTTGAGGGTTATATATTGGTTTCTGTCGCTCCTGTTTGAATAGATATGCCATAGTTTTATCCTCTCTGTAAGGTTTTAACATCTGTTCTACACCTACAGGTTGGTTTTCTTTGTCAAAAGTAAATTTGTCAATTCCTCCAGTTTTGTAAATTAAGTAATCAGGATCTAAAACACCAGCCTTTGATAACTGTTCCTTCACAGCATATGTTTTTATCATATTTGCATTTGCAGTCTGCTGATTTTTAAGATCTGTCTGTAAAGTTTGTATTGTGTTTTGTAATTCCTCATTATCTGCATTACTTTCCTTAAGATCTTTAATTGTTGTGTTTAGTGTTTTGATCTGGCCTTCCAAATTTTCCTTTTCTGCATAAAGACTTTCATATTTACCTTTTCCAACATAATCCCCATTTCCAAGGTTGGCAATATTTACCTGTTTTTCCTTATTTTCCGGTTTTCCGTTATAAGCTTCAACAGCTGTTTTAAATTGATTGAACAGTTTCTCACCTAAAATTTCTTTTAAAAAATCCATATTGCTCCTTTCCCTGCACTGTTTTTTAATGTGGTATCTCCACAGCAGTACGCACTTTAAATGACTTGCGTTGGTCATATTGCGAATAGTTTAAACGTCTTTACGTTTCGGACATAGAAAAACACCAGCCAGAAGCTACTGACCACTCACCTCATATGGTCTTATTCACTTATAGATTTAACCAGTGTTTGGGTTGTTTAATTTTTTGCATAAAAAAACACTATTTAAAACGTAAATTTATAAATAGTGCTACTTATGTTTATGAATTATGTCTATTTATGAATTATGTTATGAAACTTTGGTTCTATTGTACCATTTGCCTTTGTATGATCACCTGTTTTCAATGCTTCTTTGATTTTCTGTTTATAATCATCAATGCCACCATAGCAATCATAATTCCAAGGCGGAAATGGTTGTGTAAACTTCCCTTTCCATTCCTGACGAAACTGCTTTAATTCCTTATCATTTCTTAAAACATCTACTATAAGCATGTTCATTTTTCTCATTCTACCATCTCCTTATAAGCCTCATATATTTCCTTTAAAATCCCATTAAATTCAGTTTTACTGGTATAATCCATTACATCAATACTTGCCATATTAGCAAAGATTTCCTTACAGACATTCATTCTACTCTCCTGCCAATATTCCACTGGATGCCCACTATATAAAATATCATTCAGTTTCCCGCCTGATAACGCACTAAATATATCAGATAATGCCATATCATTATCATACTTCCCACCATATGAAAACCATTCAGCAATCTTATCAACATTATCATATACCTTTTGCTGCATGTTTTCAATGGCATGAAGAAATTTTTCATTTTGCCAGCTATGATACTCAAGTTCGTCCATTCGGTGTGACAATTCATGTGCCTGTACAAAATTCATGTCATACATTTCATAGTTAGGAGCATAGGGGTTATATTGTATTACATCTAATTGTGGATTATATGCAAATGGTGCTGTTAAATTTTCATTTAACTGATATTCCGTAGCTTCATTGTATAATATCATTTTATCATTATAAGGTGTTGATTTATTATTTAAAAGTATCTGTCCAAATTCTTCATTGGCATTTCTTATTTTCTCATCATTAATCTGTGGTATTTGTATCAAATCTGTTTTACCACCGCCAGCCACAAATGTCTTCTTCCACTCTTCATATTTCATATCCTCGGGCACATAATAAGTCTTGCCATCCTCTCCCCTTGCAGCACGTTCACCAACTAAACCATAATCATCTTCAAAATATGGTACTGTAACTGTTCTGCACCATACATGAAAAGGCGGTGCAGTAATTCCTACTTCCCATTCTGACATTTTAAAATGCTTCCCATCCATCCCCTGGCATATATCCGAAGTATGGGAATCCAATGTTGCTACAATCTCATATTGCTCAACATCAAGCTCCTTGAAGCAGTCATTTTGTGCTGCAGATGAAATTGCAGCCATTTCAGTCATAACCAAACGTCCTGCATTGTTTTTATTTACATTTAATACTTTTGAAAGATTATCAATCGCCTTCTGTGGATCATCTCCTCTTATAACAGATTGTGCAAGTTCCCTGTGAAGTTCTTTTACCATTTTTTCTTTGTTGCTCCATATGCGGTCTGAAAAATTCTTTCCATCCGCAGCCCATGGAGTTGCAAGTACTTTGTTTATTTTTCTGATATCCAGTTCTGCAAGATTACTTCCTATGCCTGTACCTTTCTGTATCTCATAAGCAGTCCGATAAAAGTGTTCTGAATAAGATTTATTGAGAAAATCTGTCACACCTCCATGATATTGTGCATATAAAAGTTCAGCATGTTGCTGCATTTGAAACTTCATTGCTTCCAGCCTTGAAATATGGACTTTTGCGGATGCATTTTCTAATTGTTTCATCCATTGCAGATTTACTGCATTTTCCTCACCAGCCTTAATGTATTGCTCTACGCTCCAGTGAAATTCTTTCAATTCATCTTTTTTCAACAGTTGCCTGGCAGCTGAAAGACTTATGTCATTATTCTCTGCAAGTCTTCTATACCACCTCTCAATATTCATTGTAATATTATTCTGTGCTTCACGGAACTGTACTTCAATATCCTTTATATACTTCTTACTTTTCTTATAGTCTTCATCCTCCAATACTTCAAAACGTTTTTTCCAATATTCTGAACTTGCTGGCATTATTCATCACCGTCCTGATTAGCATTGTCATCTGAATCTTGCTGTTGAAACGCATTAGTATACATTTCATTTTTCTTTTGCTCCTCCAGTTCCTCTTTTTCCAGCTGCTTCAATTCTGCATCTGCATCCTCCACAAGCGGATGATTTTTCAATATAGTCTTCTTGCTTACTATTCCAACAGAATCTTTACATATCTGTGCCTGCTCTGTATCGTTTTTAATGCAAGTACGTGTCCATGTCTGAATGATTGTTCCGCATTGAATGTTCAGATATCTGCATACTGCCCTTATCAGTCTTGAAAATCCTAATTTAAATTCTGTTTCCATCAAACCAACCTTCATCTCTAAGAGGGAATACATAAATTTCAATGCCTCCCCCGACTGATTTCCAAAGTTTTCTGGTTGTGGGTCAAATCCCTGTCCCTGTTCAAAAATTGCTTTCCTAGTTGCATCAAGCACACTATTTCTTGCTTCTATCGGTATTTCAATGCTCAATGTAGATACTCCTGAATTAGTTTCATCACCTTCTATTTTAATTGTCTTATATTTCTTTAGATTCTGCAGAAATTCATTCAAGTCTGTTCCACCATATCCAGTAAGTATAAAAATAAGTTCCTGAATATCATCTAAATCATTTATAAAACCGCTAAAGACCTTATCATATACGTCTATTAGCGGCTTTATATTGTGTAAATCATCTGTGTGAATATTATTATTAAAAAATGGTATAAATGGCACTTCGCCAAAATCATGCTTATAAAAAGATGTCATTTCGGAAGTTTCCGGATTAACAAACATATCACAATATACAAAACTGTTATAAACTTCATCAGATGTTTTTCTTTTAAATGATTGTGCCTCAGTATCTGTCCAGTATGTGTAATATGTATACATATCCCCCGTTTTCTCGTCTAAATCCTGATAAACTCTCAACACACCTATTAATTTCTGTTTCAAATTCTTTGACCACACAGGGATAATCTGCCTGCTGTCTACCACATCCCACTGGAAACCGTCTTTATCGTTCCAATAATGTACCCAGCCAATTGAAGTATTTGCTGCATTTATGCAAAGTTCCATACAATTTTTTGCGTATTCGTCACCCAGTACTTCTGTAATTCTTTTATTGCTTTCTGTATTACCAATATCGAATAAAGGCGGTGCAGTAAATGCATATGAGGCTTTTTGATTTACAATAAGTCCATGAAAGTTTCTAGGAATACGGTTGTCGGCATTCCTTATTGGATTTCCTTCTTCATCCACCTTTTCTTTTCTCCTGAACAATATATCTGTTTGGTTTCGGTAATACCGTTCTGCCACATCTGCATATAGGATAAAATCTGTATGGCCTGCTTCATGCTTCTTTATAAGTTTCTTCATTGCATCCAATTCCATTACTCTTCTCACCTGCCTTATTTTAATATTGATATGCCTCCATGTTGCTTAAGATCTGTTACCTCATAATCATCAAGGCCATACCAGATAGCAGACAGCGTATGAGGGTCAATATCAAATTCATCCTCTATGATATTTCCATCTTTGTCAATTTTATATGTAAGCTCTTCTAATTCATCAATTGTATTAATACAATTATCAAGCACATAGATATGTTTAAAACGTTTTACCTTTTTCGTATAAACAGTCCGTGAACCTTTAAACTTTTTGCATGGTTTTATTCTAAATCCTCTTTCTTTATAATATCTAATCGCTTTAGGTTCAGCACAGTCAGCTTTAATGATCTCTTGTGTACTGATAAATTCTTTTATATCTTCTGCAATCTCCGGGTCAGTTTTCCCATTGGTGTAGTATTCCCAATAAATATATAAATCCTTATTATCATGGTCTATAATCATTCTAAGCAATGCGTTATATGAGGTAATAAATCCAAAATCCATACCACACTTCCTAATTGGTGTCTTAATCTGTTTTATCATCTCTATGCCTTTGTCATAAGGCAGTTTATAAAACTGTGGAAACACTCTGGTGCCATTCACACCAAATCTTCCTTGTCTTGCAACACGATAAAGATCTGGATCATGTGATTTCAAATCATCCAACTGTTCAATATAACTTTGAGGAACATAATAGTTGTCATCTACTGTACTGAAATGATAGTATGTGTTGTTTGTGATGATAATTTGTTTCTTATACAATTCTTCATCATCAAGAATAAAATGTCCATTCTTCCTGTCCATGAAAAAAAACTTATAATACCAATTTGACTTGGAAACAGGATTACTTGACAATATAATATGATTACTTGATGCGGGATGCCGCAAACGTCCAAGTATTTCCTTAAAACCTGCATATTTGACTTCGGAACATTCTTCAATCCACACAATCGACACACCATTAATTGATTTTAACTTCGCTGGCTTATCCATCCCCTTAAAAATTATCATGCTGCCATTGCTAAACTTCACCCGCATGGGAGATTGAGTAAATTTTATATATGCTGACACTCCCATAGCTTCCACTACCTCTTCCAGAAGGGAATAACAGGAATCTCTTAAAGTATCAAAAACTTCCCTCACCACTAATGCCTTGCGTTTTTCCTGCAGTAGTTTAGTTATTAATTTAACAGCCACATGATAGCTTTTTGAAGAGCCATAACCGCCCGTAAGAAGATAAAATTTACAATCCCAATTATCAATAAAATCCATAAATGCGTCATTTACACCAAATTTAATTGCTTTATTCATGCTTCTCACTTGCCTTTACAAATTGTATTTTAATTGGCTTATCTTTGTCTTTATCTTTTTCAACATCAACTTTAAGTTTTGCAATCCTTGCTTTTTGCTCCTCTGTTGCAAGTTCCCAATTTTTATGCAGCATTTCATCATACTGCTTTATGAGTGACCTTAATTCCCCCTGTGCTCTCGCCTGTGCCTGCATGAACTTTGACTGTTTGTCAATGGCAGTCTGCACAAGGTAATCTTCTCCAATCACATTCCCATCTTTATATCCTGATTTGATAATGGTATTGTCTTTACTGTCTTTTACATAGGCAATGCGTTGTGCCCTCACGATGGCTGCATAGGCAATCTCTATGTTTTCCCAAAGGATGTCAAGCGGGTTCTTTTCGTTTATTTCCTGAATAATAGAAAAGGTCTCTTCTGGAAGATACTTCGAGAAGAAACCATGTGTTTCAGCGTTTTTATTTTTCTTGGGAACGCTTGGAGCATGTCCGACTGAATTTTTATTTCCTGGCTGTGCACCTCTTTTTTTATTTGAACGTTCGCTTTTCTTTTCCGAACGTTCGTTATCCCATTTATAAGTAGATTTCCATCTCCTTACTGTACCAGGTGGAAGATTTAGTTGACTTGCAATCTCAACTAATTTCATTCCATTTTTGTACAGTTCTTCTGCTCTTTTTACTCTTTCATCTGGTGCTCTTGGCATTTTCAGGTCTCACCTTCCTTTCGTTTTGTTTTGCGTGAAAAAAAGAGCCTATAAGGGCTCTCATTAAAATAAACTTATATACTGTTTTTGTTTTTTACTGTTTCATATTCTTCTTCTGTTACTAATTCATCTTCTGTTTCTTTGTTATCACTATTTGTTACCTTATTTCCAATGAATGAAATTTTTAATATTATGCTTATTATTCTATATGATGATAATAAAAAATATATAAACAAATATAACCATATTGCTTTTGATATTATCATTGTGTTTTTTATATCTATTTTATTTAAAGTATATATGTTGTAAAATGTTACCCGAAAAAAGAATATTATGGACAAAAATACCCATGTAAAACCAAATTGTATAGGTCTTAGAAAAAATTTCCTTATTCTAATTGAATAATATTCACTTTCTATCACTGTATTCATTATTTTATTTTCTGTAGAAAATATTAAAGCCACTAACGCACCTAAGAAACATATGACTATTGACGCAAAACTTATTGTAGCACTTAATATTGCGTTAATATCATCCCAAATACATAATTCTGGATTAATAAATATAATAATAGCAACAAATATTACTGCAATTACAACTGGATAATATCTTTCCCATATTTCTTCTAAGTTTTTCATTTCACATCATCACTCTTTCAAACTATTCAATATTCTTTCTCTATTTCTATTATACACCTTAGATATCTCTTCGCTTAAATATTCAAACTTTATACTTTCTAACCTTTCTATTTTTATATCTATAAAATCATACTGTTTCATGGAAAACAAATCTATAATATCGGCTGGACCATCATCCACATAGGTAACATTCAGTTTCGCATTACTTATTATTCCATTTGTATTTCTTATATCTGATATAATTTGCTTTATTTTTTCGATGCAAAGACTTCTTTTTCTCCAATGACTTCCTAAAGAAACAATTACTGATGCATTGTTAGATTCTAAATCTGTAAAATATTTTAATAAAGCAGCAAAAGAAGAATCTTCCATTCCTTTTTTAGCACCATATAAATTATCAGCAAACCTTAATTCCATTCTTCTTACACTATGAATTTTATTAACTTTTTGCTCAATATCACCAGCAACAGGCCTTAAATATATATTATATTGACTATTATTGTATAGATTATTTAAATATAACTCTAATCCTGTTACCCCTAAACTATCCCTGTTTCTTTGTAATGCTAATATATTATTCTCACAGTCATATACAGCAGTAACATCTTCCCCTATGTATTCATCATTCTCTAATTCTATTGGTTTTGCCTCTTCTGTTCTCTTTGCTTTCACTGGTATTTTTGTTTGCCTTAATCTTACAAAATTTAAATACCAATAGTTGTATAATTTAGTATAGTTTACCTTATCAAGTCTTGCTTTTTCATCATGATATTGATATGTTCTTTCTTCAATTGTTTTCTTGTCAGCAAATGCTATTAATTTCCCTAAATCAAATAATTCATCTCTTGCACTAGAATTTTTGTTATTTTTAACAACTTGATAATATTCTATTCTTATTTTCCTTATATATGACATAAATTACTCCCCCATATCATTGTTTTTTTCCATCATACAACATTTTCCATGCGAAATATGTCATAATCTGTCAAAAACCAGAAAAAGAGACAGCCCTGCCAGACTGTCCAGAAAATAATGAGAGGGAGGTACTCTAATAAGTACGCAAATGTAAACCTGCCAAATCAGAACTGCCGGATTTGAACCAGCGACCACTGCTTTATAAGAACAGCACTCTGACCGAACTGAGTTAAGTTCCGATAGCAGCACAGCCATCCATCTGAAAGCCATGCTGCATAGAATAAAACAATAGGGTTAAACAAGATGCAGGTTTATGTATTTGAGGAAGGTATTTATTATAGAACAACTATATGATATAGAGGTTCTAGTATAATTATAACATAGTTTTTAGTTTAGTGTAGTTTAATTTTGTTTAATCTGTTTAATCTTTTTGATTTTTAAAAAGATTTGATACAATTTGTGAAATTCTCCCTTTGGTGTATCCATATTTTTCTGCAACAGCATCTACGCTCATCCCTTCCAGATACCGATACTCAAAAATAGTCTTGATTTGCACATCTGGAATTGCACTGATAAATTCCTCAACTTCCCGCATCTTCCCTTCCAGTTCTTTGATCTCCCATTCCTTGCCGGCTATCTTATCCCTGACCTTACCGGCTTCCTCTGGAACTTCCATCTCAACTGTGAAGCTACGTTCTATGTACGGATGTTCCCTCATGCTGCCTTTTACCTTACCGGATATTACATCTATATCCCTGCATTTCAAATCCTCAATATCATTCTTTAACTTCTCTCGTCTTTTTTTCAGTGCCGGGTATTCGTTTAAATTCTTCTTTGTCAAATTTCTCCCCTCCTTGAAGTTTTAAAAATATATCGGTTCTTATTCCTGTTGCCTGCACGGTTTCCAAAGCGACAGCTTCTGACATGCCTGTCTGTAATAAATCAATCAGATTCCTTAACAGTACAAGATATGTATTATAGCTGTATGCATGTATTCTGCTGTCTAATGCCCCTGCTGCCTGTTCAGCAAATTGCAGTGATGTAACTGCCGCTATTTCCTCTAACCGCTCTCTTTCCAGCTTTCGCTGCTGCCCTGCTTTTTCTTCCATCTTTTTTATCACTTCTGTTAAACTCATTCTATCCTCTCCCCAGTCTGCCTGTCATCACTCTGTCCTTATCAGACATTCACTTAACTGCTGCCACGTAAAACTTTCTCTCACTATCCCCAGTTTTACCTTTCTTTCACACAGTACTATATTTTTATAAATGCCTGCTGCCTTCCATCTCTGATATCTCTTTCTCCTTACATGGTCTTTTCCATATTCTTCAATTTTAAGTAACAGTGTCTGCCCTGTCTTTATGTTCAGCGTATTATAATCCTGCTTACTCAAGTTCTTCACCCTCCCTTTATTATTAAATGTATCTCTTCGTGTGTGTTTGACACATCAATTTCCTCTGCTGTCCCTTCAATATAAATTTCATTTTCATCTTCAAATTGCTCTTTTTTAACCATCTTCCCAAAGGTAATTTCATAGCCTGCCGGCAATTTCATAAGCCTTGAAATTAATTCATAGTTTTTCATTGTTGTTCACTCTCCTTTATACGGTTCTGGCATTGGCTGCCATGCAACAATTTCATAATCTTCCTCGCAGTAATTATCTTTCCAGTGCGACACAGGATTATCATCTCCCATCTCCCAAAAATCGTTTGTAGCAAATTCAAACATCATTTCTTTTACGACTCCATTTTTCTGACAAGCCAGTACAACTGTTCTTTTTTGTCTGTTCCCATATCGCCCCTTTTCCGGCTCTGGCAGTTGTCTGCTGCATGGAATCCATTCAGCTATTTTTCTCTGACTCTGATTCTTAATAATTTCTTTGCACCAGGCAAGAATTTCATTTGCTTTCTCTCCCCATTGGGCTTCTTCTATGTAGTAGTCTATTTCTTTAATCAATTTCTTTTCATCAATCATCTTCTTGTTTCTTTCCTCCTTTGTACGGTTCTGGCATTGGCTGCCATGCTGCAACATTGTAAAAACTTCCATCCCTGTACCATTCGCCCCCGCCAGTATAATTAAGTACTGTCGGTTTTTCTGCACCATCAATCATGACTATATATTCCGGGTACATATCCATTTCCACTAATCCGCTAAAGGTTTCAGGTACAGGTTCTTCCGGCAACTTTTCACTGCATGGAATCCACCCATTCTTTTTAATATCCTTCAGTTCATCCGGTGACAAACCGGTCCTTTCATAGTCGCGTAACTTACATAGTGCTCCATAAATTTCTTTGGGTGCTTTTTTAATGTCATAATTCTTAATTCCCCATTCGCCGGGTTTGTCCCATGTTAATCTTTTATTAATCATAAAATCCTCCAATCCAGCTTTTGACCGCAATTCCCACAATATTTTATACTTCTGTCCAAAAACACAGCACCACAGGCACATTTTCCCTCGTTATTGCATATATAGGTCTGGTTTCTTCGCCCTCTGCTTTTCTACAGCATCCCGACATTCGGAAACTGTGCCGATTGAGCGGTATTGTTCAAGTTCTTCTAAAGCCTTAACCGCAATCACGTTTTCCAAGTTAAATGCAGTATCTTGTTGCTCAATCAAATCAAGAATATCTAATACAGCAGTTTTATACCCTTGTTCGTGATAGCCTTGCGTTCCTTTTTTGATAAAATCAATTGTATCTTTTCTGCTAATCAAATCGTCCATATCCTCACTCCTTAAACACCGCCTGCCCTGACGATTTCTATTGCGTATCCTTCGTTAATAACTGTCTGCCATGGGTCAAAACCTTCATCACCTTTTATCTGCTCCACAACCTTATCCACATCATAGGCAACAGGCATATTCTCCACCATGTGTTTGTAATACTCATATTCATGTGATGTCAGTTTAAAAGTTCTGTTAACAGCCATCTCTTTCAATAATGCACTCCTGCTGATTAAATCATTGCTCATTCTGATACCTCTCTTTCTTTCAACTGTTCAATTTTCCTGCATAAATCAACAGGTTCATGGTCCTTCTTTGGGTATTGCTGGTAGACAGCCCTTTCAGCCTTTCTGCCATACTCATCATAATATTTAACTGCACGTCTTAACGTGATATCTTTCTCCCTGCCTGTTATTTCAAGTTCCGACTTATCCGAATATTTAAAAAATATCTTCCACATAATGCCTCACCTCTCAAAAAATTCTTAGAAATAATTAATAACCTTTTTTACACTCTCTGTTTTCAATATTTAGGATCCGTGCATTTCCTTTTTCATCTCTAACAAAACCATGAACTTTATCCCACATATAACCCCTTTTCAGAAAACATTTTATTGAACACCATTCTACATCACAATACATGCATGGTTCCCCCAAACATTCGTTTTTCTCATTTATTTGCTTTTGTGATGAAAAATCGAATATACTCAGCTGGACTATCATTTCCTCACCTTCCCATAAAATCAAAAATATTCATCTGCTTGTCCGTTTCAAAATTGAACCAGATAACTTCTTTCCTTGTACCGTTATGTTCTGCACAGCTTGTAAAACATGCCCTGTTCCAGCTTTTTAAATAATCATTATACATATCACTTTCATATCCGCTTATGATTACTTTCGCCTCGCTCTGCAGTATTGTTTCAAGAAGTTCCACGTGTTCCTTATCTGTCATTTCATGCTTATACTGTTTACCTGACCTGGTACCCAACACATATGGCGGATCCAGATACATTAAAACATTTTTAAAATTAAATCTTTTTATTGCTTCCAGTGCCGGTCTGTTTTCAATCTGCACCATTCTTAATCTTTCAGCTGTCTCTATTATCCATTTAGGAAGGCGGTACCAGTTCCAAAGAGCATATGATTTTTCTCTTCCCTGCACATCATTCTTCCAGCCGACTTTGTGCTCGTTTGTGCGAAAACCATGCCCCTGCCAGCATTTAACAAGAAACCCTGCAGCTTTTATATATCTGTCATCTGTATCCCTGTCACTTTCAAATGCCTCATCGTACTCCTGTCTGCTAAACGGAGTTGCTGCTATAATTCCGGCCAGTTTTTCAGAGTCTTCCCTGATACAGCGGAACAGGTTTACAACATCACCGTCTAAGTCATTTATGGTCTCTATGTCAGATGGGGGTTTATTAAACAATATTGCGCCGCTTCCGAAAAACGGTTCAACGTAGCTGTGATGTTTTGGCATCATGCTGACTATCTGGCTAGCTATATTCCATTTACTGCCGGGATACTTTAATACTGTTCTGATTTTTATCATCTCCTATACTTTTCTGTCAGTTTTGTCAAATTACTCTGTTCATTCACAGCCTCCTTCAGACAAACTGTGTCTCCTGCTGCCC
>CAYRAV010000038.1:0-28899 GCA_964422365.1 uncultured Lachnospiraceae bacterium
TGATATTCAGGCTTTCCATATCCTCTTTCACTGATTGAATGTACCTTTCTGAAATTACTTCTGGAGAAACACCCTCTTCATTTGCTTTTTTTATAATCTTATCATCTACATCCGTAAAATTAGATACATAATCCACTTCATACCCTTTGTATTCTAAATATCTGCGTACTGTATCAAAAATAATCATTGGTCTTGCATTTCCAATATGAATGTCATTGTATACAGTAGGTCCGCACACATACATCCGTACTTTCCCCTCTTCTATTGGTACAAATTCCTCTTTTGTCTTCGTTAATGTATTATATACTTTCATTCTGTTGCTCCTTTTCTTCCTCTTCTATTTTCTTAAGCTGTGAATACACATTTTCTAATTGTTCTCTTAACTGCCTGTTTTCTTCCTGCAACACAGATAAATCATTTAATACAGGATCTGGAAAATGAACTTGATCTAATTCTTCCTGTGGTATTTTTTCATTGTCTCTTTTTACTACTCTTCCTGGTACCCCTACAACAGTTGAATTTGGCGGCACTTCTGAAAGCACCACTGACCCTGCTCCTATTTTTGAATTATCTCCTACCGTAAATGATCCAAGTACTCTGGCACCAGAGCTAATCATTACATTATTTCCAATTGTTGGATGCCGTTTCCCGCTTTCTTTTCCTGTTCCTCCCAAAGTAACTCCCTGATAAAGGGTAACATTATCACCAATCTCTGCTGTTTCTCCGATTACGACACCAGCACCATGATCAATAAACAATCCCTTCCCGATTATGGCCCCCGGATGAATCTCTATTCCTGTCTTTCTTACTGTTCTCTGTGAATACCATCTTGCAAGAAAATAATGTTTTTTTAAATATAATTTGTGGGCAATACGATAACGTAATACTGCCTTGAAGCTAGGATATAAAAAAACTTCTAATGAGGTTTTTATAGCGGGGTCCCGCTCTTTTATAATCTCCATTTCCTCTTTGATATATTTAAAAATCCCCATTTTTTACTCCTTTCTTCTAAAATGTCAACCAATTCTTTATAATATATACACCAGATAACAATTTATAACCATTACTGCATTATGGTTATAAAAAAACTCCGCCCCTGCATATCTCTGCTAGAGGCGAAGTTTTCCGCGATTCCACTCTATTTCATATAGCGATTCTAATATCTGCCTATTCTGTTCAGATTCTATCTTCATTACTTACAAGATAATCCTCTTTCCATAAAAAGTTTATCGCTATACAATCTCATTACAATAACGGCTGTAACCGTACCAGGCTACTATTGTTCACCTGGTCTGCTCCCGGATGCAATTCATTTTTCTTCCTATAAAAAATGCTTTCAGCCATGACATTTTCTCTCTGCTATACTCCAAAAAATTACTATTCCGTTCTCTGCATTTTCTTACTGAATTTTTTATATTATACTTTAATTTATTTTATGCATAGTTGCTTCTTTTGTCAAGTTGTTTTATTTTAAGTAATTGCGAAACTTAAATATATGAGAATTTTTCAATTACCTGCCACCTTAGGCGTGTTTGGAATACGCTCTAGAACCATATCATTTGACAGCAAAAAGTTATGTACTTTACAACTTTTTGCGATTATTTCATTGAAAATTTTGTATAGAACTTGTATAATTGAATTAAAAGTCACTTTATTATTTCAATAAAATGCTGAAAAACAATGAAAGAGGGTAAGAGATATGCAGACAAATCTTACAAATGAACGAAATGACATTAATGCACTTGCAAATTCTGCTGAATGTGGATTAATCAAAATTGCATACAATAGCGACATGTCTCTTTTATATGCCAATGATTTCTTCTACACATTATATGGCTATACAAGAGAAGAATATACAGAACTGTTTGGCAATAAAACACTTGCAAGAATTCATCCAGATGATTTGCAGCGCTTAAAGGCTGCCATTGCCAGACAACAAAGCATGGGAATTGCGCTTCGTTTTGAATATCGTATTATTAAAAAAGATGGCTCTATTGGCTGGGTTCTTTTAAACGGAAAGATGCATATGGAAGAAAATCTTATTGTATATCTTTGCTCCTGCCTGGATGTTACCTCTATGAAAACTTCCTATCAGGATCTGGCAAAATCAAAACTGGAGCTTGATATTATTTCTAATAATATTCCTGGAGGTGTGGTAAAACTTCGTACCAATGACTATAAAATTTTATATGCCAATGACGGATTCTACCATCTTGGCGGTTACTCCCGTATTGAATTTGAAGAGGAATTCAATAATATTTATATCGAGTTAATTTTAGAGCAGGATTTAGAAACTATTAACAAACAAATTCAGGAAGCTATCACAACACACAGTGTTCTTTCAGCGGAATTTCGTATTAAACACAAGTCCGATGATATACACTGGTGTTATTTAAATGGAAGCTTCATCGAAGAAGATAATAGTATTCCTGTGTTTCTTTGTGTCATTGTTGACATTACTGAAACAAAATCATATGAACGCAAATTAGAACTTGCACAAAGACGAAATAACCTTCTAGCTGAATTAAACAATGAAATCATATGGGAATATGATTTTGCCAGTAATACTTTGCATCGTTCCGGTAGTCTGACACATACCTTTTCAACGATTTCTGCAATTGAAAACTGGTCTGAATTTCAGAAAGAAAACCATGCCATTCATCCCGATGATACAACAACTTACCAAAGTATTTTTCAGCCAAAATATAATGGAAATGTTGAAAAAAAATTTCGTGCAGAATTGCGAATCAGAAATAATATTGGTATATATATCTGGAATCGTATGCAAGGTATTATTACCTTTGATGAACAGCATAATCCAGTCCAAATTATTGGAAAAACATTTGATATCGATGCAAGTAAACAGGAAATCCTAAAATTACAGGAAGAAAGCATACATGATGAGCTAACCAGTTTATTTAATCCTAAGGCCATTAAAACCCGCGCAGATGAATTATTAAATAATCGTTCTGAAAATACCACCTCTGCTGTTCTTTTAATTGACTTAGATCATTTTAAAATTATTGCGGACCACTATGGACGAGTACTCGCTGATACTGTGCTCAGTGAAACCTCTCTGCTTATCAACCGGTATTTTTCCGGAGAATTAATTGGACGTATTGAAAATGATTTATTTGTTGTTTTCATTGATAATGTTGTTTCTTTAGACGAGTTAAAAAATAAAGCATTTGAATTACGAGAAAGTATTTCAAATATTTCTATATCAGAGCAGACTGATATTTCAATTAGTGCAAGTATTGGCTACTTTACAACAAAAGAAAGAGAGTTTACTTACAATCTGATGATGCTTCGTGCAAATATTGCATTGCGCTCCGTCAAATCCAGGGGCGGAAATGGTGTAGATGCATATGGTACTATGTCTTTACACAAAAACAGCACTTCTATTGTAAGATCTTCTGAAGGGGTCCGCAATTACCATGATGGTTTAACTGGTCTGTTTAGCCTTCCTGCTTTTCTAATTGAAGCTGGAAAATTAATTGAGCAGGCAGATGATAATACAAATTTTGCTGTATTTTCTGCTGATATTAATCGTTTTCATTTATTTAATGCCAATTATGGTTTTTCAGTTGGAAATAAAATTTTAACATATTTTGCAAGAATTTTGCAGGAAGAGGGTGCTACAACTGATATATTCGCCCATGGCGAAAATGATATTTTCTTCTGCCTTATCCGCTATCATAATGAACAAGAGATTGCTGATTACTTCAACCGTATTAAAAACCGCTTGAATGCCCATGATACAAATATCGAGGACTATTACCGTTTCTCTATTACATGCGGCATCGCCACTACCAGCCATAAAAATACAGATGTTGCTACTTTGATTGACAAAGCTGATTATGCAAGACTTTCTTCAAAGGCTTTAACAGAAACCAGCCATTATGTTCAATACACAAAGCAATTAGAAGAAAAGGAAAAGGCTGAATTAGAAATGGAGGATTCCATCGATTCTGCTATTGCAAATGGTGAATTTATTCCTTACCTGCAGCCAAAATACTCTCTTGCAGATGAAAAATTGGTTGCTGTAGAAGCATTGACACGCTGGATAAAATCTGATGGTACTATTCTGATGCCTTCTGATTTTATTCCAATGCTGGAAAAAAATGGTTCTATTATTGAACTTGATTTCTATATTATTGAAGAGACATTAAAAATCATAAAAAAATGGATAGAGCAAAAACTTCCTGTTCTTCCTGTTGCGTTTAATATTTCCGGAGAACATTTAAAAACCTCTAATTTTGTAGAGCGTCTGGTATCTCTAATGAAACAATATACTGTTCCAATAAAATATTTAGAATTAGAAATTGCGGAAACCGTATATATGAAAAACACAGAACAAATGACCTATCTGATAGAAGAACTTACAGAGATTGGTTTTAAAATTACTTTAGAAGACTTTGGAAAAGCCTCCTCAGCAGCCAATGCTTTTCGTGATTTAGATCTTTATGCTGTAAAATTAGACACTAACTTTCTCCACACTCATATTCAGGACAAAAAGGAACGCATTATCTTTAAAAAGATTATTGAAACGGCAAAAGAACTTGGTATTTATGTACTGGCAGAAGGTGTTGAAACTTCCCTGCAGGCTGACTTGCTAAAAGAAGTTGGCTGCGATATTGTACAAGGTTTTCTCTATTACAACCCAATGCCTCTGGTGGAGTTTGAAGAATATGTACTGTCTACGATTTCTAAATAACAGACAATTATAAACAGTATATAATAACAGCTATTTCCATAAAACAATAAAACCCCCTGCAGCAAGCTGTCCAAACATCGGATTTGTAACACAGCAAACTGCAGGGTATTTGCTTCTTACCAAAATAAAAGCATCCATATAAACTTTATGCTATATTTTTCATACCACATAACAGACGAAAAGTACCAGATAGTCACAACAATTTTACTTGATAAGTGGTTTTACCAATAATGTCATGAAGAATATTCCTGCCGCTACAATTACTATGGTAGGACCTGTAGCTGTACTATTATAATAAGATAGCAGCAAACCAAATATTCCTGAAAACATGGAAATAATAACTGAAAACAAATGATACTCTCTCATATTTGATGCGAGATTTCTGCTACTGGCTGCCGGCAATATAAGCAATGCATTGATAATCAATATACCAACCCATTTTACAGACAGCATAATAATCAATGCAATAATTACTACAAATAAATTATCTAACCATTTTGTTCTTATTCCCTTGCTTCGTGCCAGTGATTCGTTTACACTCATCGCATGCAGTTGGTTAAAACAGATTCCCCAAAAAAGCATTGTAATGCATAGCAGTATAAATAGTGACACAATTTCTGTTGTATGAATACTTAAGATATCTCCTACCAACAGCGAAGAATATTTGGAAAAATTTCCATCTACTGAAAGAATAACCAGACCCACTGCTGTTCCCAAAGATGAAAATACTGAAATAATAGTATCTGTTGATATTGTATTTCTTCTTTTAATCTGGTTAAGTGCCAATGCAAAAAGTATGGCAAATCCAATCATTGTAACATTTGTATTGACCACACCAAGTATGACTCCAAGTGCAATTCCTGTAAATGCTGAATGTCCAAGTGCATCTGAAAAAAAAGCCAGCCTGTTATTCACAATCATTGTCCCAAAAATTCCAAATAATGGTGTAATAATTAAAATTGCCAGAAATGCATTTTTCATAAAATCATATTGTGTCCATCCAAACGGCAATAATACTTCTAATATTTTATATAGATTTTCCATAAACATCCTCCCCGAAATGCTGGTTGCCAAAAACTTCTTTAAATTCTTTACTTTGAAAAACCTCTCTCGGCTTCCCTTCTTTGATAATAGTTTTATCTAACAAAATAACATGATCCGCATAACGGGCTACATACTCTAAATCGTGAGATATTAATAAAATTGCCAAATCACAGTTCTTTTTCAGATAACCAATATTATGATAAAATAACTCCATGCCATTATGGTCAATACCTGATACCGGCTCATCTAATAATAATAAGTTAGGAACTGGATATGTAGCAATGGATAGAAGCACTCTTTGCAATTGTCCTCCTGACAAATCACATACTGTTTTTTCAATTAAATCCTCCGCTTCAAATACTTTTAACTGTTCTTTTACGATTTCATAGGTCTTTTTGCTTTTCTTAAAAAAGACTGGAACTGATGTAATAAAACTTGCAAATAAGTCATATACACTAGTTGGAGAATTTTTAGGAATATTCAAAGACTGTGGTACATATCCAATTTTCAAATCTTCCACTTTTTTATCTTTTATATTTCTCATCTCAATCGTTCCTGTATGACTGATTTCACCTAAAATAGAACGGATTAATGTAGATTTTCCCGCTCCATTCCGCCCAATTATCGCTGTTAGATTCCCACAATGTACATGTACATTAACATGCTCTAATATCACATCAGATCCTATTTTTACACCAAAATCTTTCATTTTTATACAATGAAAACCACATGCCTTTCCCTGAATTAATTTCGCATAGTTATGTTTTCCCTGCTCTCTTGTTTCTCCTAACTTGCTCATGTTTAGAATCCTTTCTTATTGATATAAAGCCTCTTTCAATACTTTAATATTATGTTCCATTCCATTTAAATAGGCATCTTTATCCCATTCCCCACTTACAAGAGAATCCATTACATATACCTTTGCACCTGTTTCTTCAGACACACTTTTTGCAATCATATCTTTAAACTGTTCCTCTGTAAATAGCAATTTGATTTGGTGCAAATTTACTTCATCTACAATTTCAGCAACTTGTCCTGCTCCTAAAGATGTATCACTGTCCATATCTACTGCATAAACTATTTCTATGCCTAACTCTTTGGCAAGATAGGCAAAAGAATCATGAAAAATAACCGCTTCTGTATTTTTAGGATTAAAAAGCTGATTTTCCATATCTATTTGCAGTTTTTTTATCTTCTCCTCATACTGCTTTGCGTTTGTCTCATATTGTATGGAATTTTCCTGATTCCATTTGCACAAACCATTCTTGATATTTTCAATCTGCTGCATATAAAGCCTAGGACTCAACCACATATGCGCATTATATTCCCCATGACTGTGATATTCTGTATCATCATTTTCTGTCAGATGCAATTCTTCATCATAACTATGTTCTCCTTCTATATGGTCGTGTTCTACTGTATGATTATGTTCTACTGTATTTTCTAACATTTTAATCCCGTCGCTGCTGTCTACTATTATTAAATCAGGATAGGCCTTTACAATATTTTCAACAAATCCCTCCATCCCGCCTCCATTTATAATAAAAAGATCTGCATGCTCTAATGCTCTCATATCACTTGTTGTAAGCTGATAATCATGAAGGCACCCACCTGTATTTTCTGTCAAATTCAAAACCTCTACCTCATCCAGCCCTTCTGTCAGATTAATAGCTGCTATATACATCGGATAAAAAGAGGTTACAATTGTTAGTTTTTTTTCCCTCTCCTGTTCTCCTATATGGCAAACTGCTGTTACACTAACACCAATTCCTGTTGTGATAAATAAAATCAAGCTTAATATTACCAATTTTTTCTTCATTATAATCTCCTAACTGTTATCAACCTATCCTTACATCTGCATTTCCACTCCAGCCACATGCATCTCCCTTATCAAACACCATACAATATCCTGCGTTTTTAATTCGCTGTCTCAGGCATCCCATACATTCTGCCGCTTCTTCTCCTGTACAAATCTTAGAGTCATATAATTCATACTGTTTTCGTACTGCAATCGGTGATAAATTAGGCATAACCACATTAGCACCTGCCTGCAGCCCCTTTTCCCTTCCTCTAGGGTCTATCGTTCCAAGTGCTGTTGTCGATGGCAGCAATACCTTTGGCAGTATAATGCGAATAATTGACAATAAAAGAAGTGTACCCTCAACTGTACCTTTTGGAGCATTACCAAATTTTGTATCATGATGCGGTACAAACGGTCCGATTCCCACCATTTGTGGCTGCAGTTCTTTCAAGAAAACCAAATCATCTGCTAATGTTTCCGGGGTTTGGTATGGTGAACCCACCATAAAGCCTGCCCCCACCTGATAGCCTAATTCTTTTAAATGATATAAACATTGTTTTCTATGCTGTAAACTCATTGTTTTTGGATGCAGCCTTTTATAATGTTCTTCATTTGCAGTTTCATGGCGAAGTAAAAATCTGTCTGCTCCTGCCATTTTATACTTTCGATAACTTTCATAAGATTTTTCACCAATGGATAATGTGATAGCACAATCCGGATACATATTTTTTATATTTGACACAATATCCACTATCTTATCATCTGTATAATCATTGTCTTCTCCCCCTTGTAATACAAAAGTACGCAGCCCCAACTCATACCCTGTTTTACAACAGTCTAATATCTGTTCTTTCTCTAATCGATATCTTTCTATGTTCCTATTAGACGCCTGTATTCCACAGTAATAACAATTATTTTTACAATAATTGGTAAACTCTATCAAGCCCCTAACATATACTTTATCCCCATAATTTTCTTTCCGAATTCGTACTGCTTCTTTTTGAAGGCGTCTTTTCATATCTTCATTACAATTCTTGATCAATGCTATATACTCTTCTTTTGATAATTTCTGCTGGTCTATTAACTTTTCTACTAGCATTTTCTTTCCTCCAAATACTTCGGTTACTCTAAAACTATTATTACTATCTTCTTTTTTCATCAACCTCTTTTGCTTTTATCATAACATATCAGTTCCATAAAATCTAGTGTAGTATATTATTGAGATTTCATTAGATGCTACAATCCAGCTTTGCCATTCAACCTTATTTTTCAGTATAAAACACATCCATTGTGGTATACCTTATCAGCAAAGTCCTCCAGTTTGAATATACATGAATTGCAATATGCCCAACCAGGCAGGACGAATGAATATCATTTTACCAGAATATACACTTTTATGGAAAAAGCGGCCAATATCCTTTTCAGATATTAACCGCTTTTTCTATTTTTATTCCATTATTTTACTGTCACTGTCTTGGTAGCTTTTATATATGCATTTCTTCCATCTTTTACATATATAACAACTTTGTATTTTCCCTTTGCTGTTGGTTTCCATGTAAAACTCTTGGTCTTCGCATATTTTCTTGTCATTACTACTTTATTATTAGAATTTTTCACTTTAAATTTATAATTTGCTGTTCCCTTTATATTAGTTGCCGTTGCTATTGCTTTAAATGTTTTATTTACTTTTAATGTTTTGGAAGCAAATTTGAAACTCTTAAGTGCTAATTGTTTCTTTGCAACACGGAAATACAACTCCTTGCTTGTTACATCTGATGTAGCATCTTTTACATAGGCTGTTATTTTATAAGTTCCTGCTTTTTTCGGTGTCCATGTTGCACTGGCTTTTTTAGAATAAGACTTTATTGTCTTTTCTCCTGACATACCTTCATTTATTACAAATTTATATTTGTAATCTGCCTTTCCATCTTTTGCTGCTGCATAAAATGTGTATTTATTTCCAACACCTTTTTTCTGTGGTGCCAAAATTGTAAGAGAACTTACGGAAACTTCCTTTTCAGGTTCTTTTGTTGGTGTCAGAGTAACTGTTGGCTTTATTGTTGCATCTGGATTTAATGTTGCTGGCGGCTCTGTTATCCCTGGTACATTTGTTACTCCTGGTGAAGCAGACACATCTATATTTGGCTGGTTTGATGGTGTAGGACTCATGCTGGCACTTGGGTCATTGGTTACATTTGGATTATTTGTCACATTTGGTGTACCAGTCACATTCGGGTCATTCGTTGTATTTGGGTCATTGGTTACATTTGGATTATTTGTCACATTTGGATTATCGGTTACATTTGGTCCACTAGTCACATTCGGATCATTGGTCGCATTTGGATCATTGGTTATATTTGGTATACTAGTTGCATCTATACCCTGTGTTGGGCTGGAAGATGGTTCCCCTGTTATGATTGGTGTTGGAACTTCTGTAATCAATGGTGTCGGAGTAACAATACCTATAAATGTCAAAGCTTTTGAGGCTGCTTTCAATGCCCTGTACTGCTGATTTACCTTTACCTGTGTAACGGTTGTATCTGCCACCACTGCTTCTGAAGCTGTAATTGCACTCTGCAATGCCTGGAAGCCTGCTGCTTCATAATCTTCTGCTTTCTTTTCCTTCTCAGCTGCAATTCTTGCAGTTAATTTTGTTGTATTTACCTTTACAGTGCTGCCACCAGAGATTTCTTTACATTCTGTTGTGGCAAGATAAATGTCATTCCCATCTCTACTGCTTGTTGATGAATCTGCAACTGTTACATAAATATCACCTTTTAATGCTGTCAAGTCTTCTGTTTGTTTCTTACCACTTGCTCCATTATTAACAATCACATTATATGTAAGATCTTCTTCTAATTCAAATACATAATCACCATTCTCATCTTTATCTGTCAATAAAGTTCCAGGCCATCCTCCTGCATAAGTAGTAGCTGTGGTTCCATCTGTCCAGATATAAACATATGGTGTATCCCATGTTGTAGATACATGTACCTTTGGACAAGCTTTTTTACTTACCAATGTATCTAATGTATCTTGTACATCTTCATTCATATCTATAAAATCATCTGGAGTTGCCTTTGTTAACGCTTTTGCTGCTTCCAATACTGTTTCTGCATCTTGTAATGCCTCCGCATCATAATTTGCACTATCTGCTTTTGCTGCTGTAATTTTTGTTTCAGCTTTTTCTTTTGTTTCATCTAATGTTTCTTTTGCAGCTTTTGTATTTTTTACAATAACAAATGCAATATTAAGACTTGTTTCCATCTCACTACATTCTGTTTCTGTGGCATCTGTTTTTGCTGCCAAAACTTTTGCTTTTTCGATCTCTGCATTGAAATTAGTCCAAAGTGCATCTGTAGCTCCTGTATTTGCCTGTGTTAGTCTGGCATCCTCAATTTCTTTTAACAGTGCATTTAATGCTGTTGTTGCTGAGGTTCCTGTAATTGTCACCGCCTTAGAAGTTTTGTCTTTTCCATCTGTTGCTGTGAATGTTACTGTAGTGGTTCCTTCTGCTACACTATCCCATATGAATTTACCTGTTGCCGCATCAAAAGATGCTCCGTTTGGCAAGTTCCCTGCTGATAATGTAACTCTATCACCATCTGCATCTGCAGCAGACACTGTAAACTCTATTTTGTCCCCAGTTTTTGCTGAAATTTTTGTATTTTCAATATTAATTTCTGGTGCTGCATTTTTCTTTCCTACATCCGGATTTGCATCAAATGTATCTTTTGGTACTGCAACTACAACTGATTTTTCTGCTACAGTTAAATTACTGCCGCTTTCTGAAAGTTTGGTAAGACCTGCTTTATTTCCATCTGCAATTACCACCCATTTATCAGATGCAGTTAAATTAACTGCAGTATCTGAAGCTGCATTATTTATAACAACTGCCAATTTATTCCATTCACCACTCACATTATTTGTCAAATAAAATGCTATTGTGCCATTTTCATCTTTGCTAATCCATTCCAAATTACAGCCTGTAGGTTTCCAGTTGTCACCAGACCTTGTCCATTCGTTTGTGAAGCCGGAAAATGCCTGACGGATCGCTAACATTCCTTGATAATACTGTTGGATATTACTATAAGTATCTGCTCTTTTCCAATCAATCCTGTTAATACTATCCGGTGAACAATAGCTATTCTCATCTCCTTCTTTGGTTCTGGCAAATTCTTCTCCTGCCTGCATAAAGTATCCGCCATGGCTGACTAATGTCACTGCTCCAGCCATTTTATTCATTTTAATTAATTTTTCATCTGTGGAATTATATTGTTTTCCAAATCCTTCTGTTAATTTATCCCATAATGTTAAGTTATCATGGGCAGAACAATAGGATAAAACCGAATTAGACGATTTTGACCAGAATGGTCTCCACATTCCCCATCTTCCATCTGTATAACCAACAGAAGCCATAATACCGCCAAACACATTATTCGGCCACTTTTCTCCAGGTTCCATGTCTTCCCCTGTTACATAATTATGCTGTACTAAACCGATTTTTTCATTAAATTTATGATCTCCTTTGATGGCATCACGAATCTGATCATTAAAATATCCAATATCATCATCTAATTTGTCCTCATTTGCTTTATAAGCACTAAAATCTTCATATGTATTAGCTGTCCAGCCTTCGCCATACAAAATAATCGTGTCTTCACCAAAATACTCATCCATATCCCTGCGGATGTCATTCATGGTATCTACATCATGAATTCCCATTAAGTCAAAACGAAAACCATCGATATGATATTCCTCTGCCCAATAACGCAAAGATTCCCTCATAAACTTATTATACATTTTTGCCTTGCTTCGTGTTGCATTTCCACAGCCTGACTGATTGTAATAAGCTTTATCATTTGGTGCCGCCCATTTCTCCCGGTCCTCATATTGTATTGTACCATCGTTTATTTTATAATAATAATCCGGCATAATTTTATTAAAGTTGGAATCTACTGTATCATACGTATGATTATAAACCACATCCATAATAACTTTAATGCCTGCATCATGTAATGCCTGAATCATTTCCTTCATTTCCCTGATTCTTACATTACCATCATATGGATTGCTTGAATAAGAACCTTCTGGTGCATTATAATTTTCAGGATCATAGCCCCAATTATAATTAGAATCTAACGTATTCTTTACCTCGGTTTCTTCCACTGATGCATAGTCATACATAGGCATTAACTGGACATGTGTTACTCCCAGCTCTTTTAAGTAATCCACACAGGTCTTTACTCTTCCTTCTCCGTTTACTGTTGTTCCAGTTTCAGTAAACGCTTTATACTTTCCTCTGTTTTCTGCTGAAACACCAGAACTCACATCAATAGAGAAATCTCTAATATGCACTTCCCATACAGAAATGTCACTAATCTTCATAGGAGTCCTCTTATAATCCTGATCCCAGTTGTCAGGATCAGTACTGTCTAAATCAACAACCATAGCACGGTCACCATTTACACCTACTGCTTTTGCATAAATATCAACAGCTTCATTTGTCTTTCCGTTAACCGTTACTTTATAAGTATAATAGGTGTTTACAAGATCACCTTTTACTGTGCAGGACCAAACACCTTTATCACCTTTTGTCATTTTTACTGTACCGATTCCTTGTGCACCTGCTTCTGCATCGCTGCCTGTGGTATATTGGCACAATACTACATCTGTAGCCAATGGCGACCATACTTTAAAAGTGGTAGACTCTTTTGTATAAGTACAGCCTAAATCCGTTCCATCATATGCATTTTGTGCATCATAATTGCTGTCAAAAGTATTAACAGCTACTGGAACACTTTCACCTTTTTCTGCCTTAATTCTGTCACTCGGCATACATTGAAACGATGTTGTGATTAATGATGTTGCCAGCACTACACTCAGCATTTTGCTCCTTACCAAGCTCTTTCTTATGCTCATGCTCATTTCCTTCCTTTCTTTTCTTTTAAGATAATTTTAATTGTTCTTTATGGCAATATTATCATTTTGTACGAATCTGCCATATCTATTTTCTATTATACCTTAAAAACCATATATAATCAACAAAAACTTAACACTTTTTTAATATTTTGCCACAGTCCGGCCATGTAGAAACAATTGTACAATATACACACGAAAACTTGCTCACTAAGGGCATATTGTACAATCATTTCTATAGGACAGACACCCTACATAAATCATTTTTAACAACAGAAAACTTGCTTTCTATTCTATATTCCCAGCCAAACTGTAAATTTTTTGGTAATAATGTACATTCTGGAAAATTGTGAATGGCATGACTGAACTGTAACAATATTTTTCAGCATTTCAAAAAAGTTGTATATTCTGCACATATTAACTCACTGAATAAGAACAGATTATACAACTTTTTCTATCCGACATACACCTGACATGGATACTTTGTCAATCAAATGATATTTTTTGTCAAAAATCCATACAATGCCATTTGCTTAAATTTGTTTTCTATGTTGATTCCTCCATTTTTGTATCTAATTCGCACCAAAACTCCACTCCATTTTCTCGGTTTATTACACCACATTGTTTGTTATGAGATGCCATAATTGCTTTTACAATTGATAACCCAATTCCACTTCCGCCATATTCTCTTGTTCTGGCTTTATCGACTTTATAAAATTTTATCCATACTTTATCAATGTCTGTTTCCGGGATTTGTTTTCCAGTGTTAAATACACTGATTCTTACTACATCATCTTTTTGCAACAGATTAATTTTGATTATTTTTTCTCCATCCACATGATTAAGAGCATTGCTGATATAGTTCGTAAGCACTTCTTCAATCATATATTCATCTGCCCACACATAAACAGGTTCTTTCTGTTCAAATACCAATACAGCTTCTTTTTGTTGAAACAATATATCAGTGGAAGCTAATACACTTTGTATGACCTCCACAATATTAAAACGTTCCATACTAATTGGATTATTGCCAAACTCTAATTGATTGAGGCTGAGCAATTTTTTTACCATATTGTTCATTTTATTTGCTTCATCCATAATGACTTCACAATAAAAATCCCTGCTTTCCTGATCATCACTTATATTTTCTTTCAATCCTTCTGCATACCCCTGTATCAAAGCAATGGGTGTTTTCAACTCATGAGACACATTAGATAAAAATTCTTTTCTCATTTCATCTATTTGAGTTTTTTGTTCAATATCTTTCTTCAGCTCGTTATTTGCTGTTTTTAACTCCGAAATAGTATCTTCTAACTTCTCTGATAAAATATTAATGCTATTGCCCAGCTCTCCTATCTCATCTTCCCTTATTTCAGTATATTTTGTATCAAAATCCAAATCTGACATCTTTTTTGCAATATCTGCTAATTTTAAGATTGGTTTTGTAAAATTACTACTTACAATAAACATAACAAAAATTCCTGCTAATACCGCCACAACTCCAACATATGCTAAAAATTGATTAGAAATAGCCACATTTTCTTTCATACTTTGATAGTTTGTACACATATATACTGCATATATCCCATCATCAATTTCTAAATTTCCAAACAAATCCATAGAATAAGTTGATAATCTTTCATCATAAGATTTGTAAATGTTGTACTCTTTGCCAGAATATAATATCTTTTTATCGCTTTCTATTCCTTGTATTTGTTCTAATAAAATATTTTCCTGTTTTCCATACAATGCATTAGGATAAATATATCTATGCAGATACATTGATTCTCCGCTTACATTTACTTTTGTCAGGCTAATAATATATATTGATATATTTTTTTCTGAATTCAATTTATCTAATTGCAAAAACAGCTCTGTACCATCTCCACTATCAATATAATTATTTACAAATAACTCCACTTGTTCATATGTTTTTTTTAACATGTTTAATTTACTATATTGATAATACGATGGCAAAAAACTTTTATTCATATACCAGCATCCAAATATGGTTACAGCCATCATTAAAGTTAATGTCAAAACCAACCTGGTACGTATTGATTTTTTCATGCTATCCCTCCGGCTATTTTGCTTCAAACTTATATCCCATTCCCCATATAGTTTTAATATATCCGCCTTTTATTCCTAATTTACTTCTCAATTTTTTTACATGTGTATCAATCGTTCTAGCATCACCAAAATAATCATAATTCCATACATGATTCAAAATACGTTCTCTTGACAGGGCAACTCCCTGATTTTCTACAAAATATGTTAATAACTCAAATTCTTTGTAACTCAAATCAATATTTGTTCCATCTACCTTTACTTCATGTGCTGCCCTGTCAATCACAATTCCGCCAATTTCCATACTTTCTTCCTGAGAAATTGTACGCCTTAAAATCGCTTCCACTCTTGCAACCAGAATTTTAGGGCTGAATGGTTTTGAAATATATTCATCAACCCCCAGCTTAAATCCCAATAACTCATCATTCTCTTCTGCTTTTGCTGTCAACATAATAATTGGCACTTTTGAATATTGCCTGATTTCCTTGCAAACCTGCCATCCATCCATCTTAGGCATCATTACATCTAACAATACCAGTGCAATATCTTTTTGTTCAAAAAAAATATCTACTGCCTGCTCTCCATTTTCTGCTTCTAGGACTTCAAAATTCTTCTTTGATAAAAAATCTTTTACCAGTTTTCTCATTCTGCTCTCATCGTCTACTACTAATATTTTTAATTTATCCATATACTTTCCCTTCTATCCTTGTTTTTTATCACAATCAAATCCTTAGGTTCTGTAGAAAAATAACTGATGCAGATTGTATATAAGCTGTTCTCAGTATGCAAGCAGTCACTCTGCCCAATCATTTCTGCATGACTGAATTGCTATTATCTTAACACATGATTATGTAAAAATTGTGTTTTTATTTTTTTGTGGAATCAATCCCTAATTCCCGTTCTTTTTCCTCCACCACTCTTTCTCTTTCGTTCAGTTCTTCTTCCCACTCTTCGTATTGATTGATAATATTATTCTCATAATCGCTAATAATTGAATTTTTGCTATTTCTTGAAATATATATCATAACTCCAACAACTAAAATTAAAATAACAATTGCTGCTTTTAAAATTGTTTTATTTGTTTTTTCACTTTCATACAATAATTTATATTGTTCTGCTTGTTTGTGTTCTTCTGCAATATGATATCCATCCTGTTTCTGAGCAATGAAAATTGGTGCAAGTTCATCCTCTTCTAATTTCCCTTTTTGAATAATAAAATTTCTTATCTGTTTTAGAAATTCATATCCTATTATTGTAGAAAACATTTTTTCCTCAATCGCCTTATTATATACTTTCATTACTTGATTTATATTATTAAAATTTGTATGTGCTTTTATATATATAATTGCTTCCTGTTCTTTTTTTGCTTTTTCATAACTATCTTTACTGTCAAACTGATATCCATTCATACAAAATTCACTTTTCTTCATACATCCTACCTGCTTTCATATCATTTTAGCTGCATTACAGTTCGGTATTATTGGCATAATAAGCATGGAGCATGTCCAAAAAATACCAATTATTACAATATTTTTTAAACACGCTCCAAACCTAACACTGTTTTTGGAAATGTTGGTAATCTTTTATATCTTCCCAGTCTCCGCCCCAGATAAAGCCATATGTTCTAAATAAACAATAACACAAATCTTCATGATCAATTTTATATTGAAATGATTTTTCCCTATCCATAAAGGCTTCTCCGCTTTTCGGCTGGCAATTTACTTCCCCATTCATTGTTCTGATATACGGATTATATTTAGGATTAATGTCCACTGCCAATCCTCTGCTATGTTTTGACATAACTGACATTCCATCTATTTTTCTATAATTAAAACCTGATGTATTATTTGCTTCCATAGAAAGTATATCATCTGCATTATATTCATCTACAAGAACGATACGTTCTATTGGATATTTTTCCTGATAAAGCAAATAAAATATATCCCTAATATCTTCTGCAATGGAAACATTTACAATCATTTCTCCCACATGCGTTTTGTCATCAAAACCATAATACAACATTCTTAAATAGCGCAGTTCCTCTTTTGGCAAAATACAATCCACTTTATAAGATTTTGCATATATTCTTTTGAATATCTCATCTGTTATATCTTGTATGGTAAATAGTGATTTTATTTCTGGCAAGGACAATTCTGACACATTAAGAACCGCCGCTGCCGGCAGTCTTAAATAATCTATTTTTGTCTGTACAGATTCTGCTTCCTGCCAATTGATTATTTTCTTTAGTATTTTTTTTGCATCTTCTAAATCTACGGTTTCTTCTTTATTATTTTGTTCAAAATCTTCTGTTATGGAGGTATCTTCTTTTTGTGTCTTCATAGCAACAGGTGTAATTTCTTCTATCATCCCTGATTGTATTGTATCTGTTTGTTCATCCATTGTCTCTTCTGTTATTACAGCTTGTCCTGCAGGCAGTTCTTCCAAAGAACTCTTTTCTGAAACAGACTTTATTTCTAATTTTTCCTGTTCATCATCGGCTGCTGAAATTGTTTCTTCCTCTTTTATTGGTACAATGTTATCTTCACAACTGTCATATTCCTCTACTTCATCACTAATATAATGCTCTTTGACATTATCATCATTTTTCGGATTATTTTCTGTAAAACTTTCTCTAAAACTATTTGTACTCATTACTTGCTCTTTTGTCACTGTGCTTATATTAATAACTTCCCTATCTGAATTCTGGGTGTTAGAATCTTCTAATGCTTCTTTTTTTTCTCCCTCATTTCTTTCTAGTTGTATATCCTTTATTTTTTGATGCTGCTGTGCCTCTTCTTTTTCAAAATTTATATACTTTCCTTTTTTCTCCTTGTCTTCCTTCTCCTGAATCTTTTTATTCTGTATCTCTCTTACCTTTTTCCCTTTTCTGTTTTTTCTTTCTTTTTCTACTTGTTCTAATTTATATTTTACCCCGACTGCCGCTGTTCCAACTACCAAACATGCCAATATCCTCTTTGTACTATTTCTCATAATCCTGCGCCTCCATAATTATACTTATTTTTTATTATACACTACTCTCATTTGTTTTTCTATCTTTTCCTTCATTTTATTCATATTTTATGTTACAGTTCGTTACTGTTCAGCCATGCAGAAACAATTGTGCAATATGCATGTGGGGCTGCAGACTTTATCCAATCAGGCATACTGCATATAAACATGTTTCATACTGAAAAAAGATTGAGTGGCAAAATTAAATTGTAACAATAACTTTTATTTTTTTTATTTTTTTGTTGACATTTTATTTTTTTTATGTATAATAGTAAGAGTAAGTGATGTGCGGGTGTAGTTCAATGGTAGAACACTAGCCTTCCAAGCTAGATACGTGGGTTCGATTCCCATCACCCGCTTTCAGTAATAGCAGCCATAGATAATTCTATGGTTGTTTTTTGTTTCAAAATATTTCTCATATTTTACTACCTCTTTCTCTTCTTTACTATATAAAATAAAAACACTCCTATTCCTATTCCAAACCATATCCCCACACTGTCAATCAACACATCTGTTATTCTTCCTGCTCTTCCTGGCACAAAATACTGATGCAGTTCATCAGTGCATGCATATAATATAGAAACTGCTGCACTGCCCCTTATCAATTTTTTCCCTCTTTTACCAAATACATAAAAAGGAAACATAATTGCAAGTGCCAAACACATATATTCTGCCATATGTGCACCCTTTCTAAGAGGCGTTTCCAAAACTTTCAAAAGCCACATCTTTTCAGTATACTCTAACTCCAAGCGAAATGTCCTCTCCGCCTGACCAATAATATTTTCTAACAGACCACTGCTTGTTCCTGAAGATTCGACTCCATTTGCAGCAGAAAACCAAAATATCACTATCATCATCATAACTGCAGGAATACATGAGCAATAACGATAATTCCACACCCCTTCCCCTTTTTTTATTTCTGTGTTCATCTATTTTTTATCCTTTACTATTATATTCACTTTAAAGTTCTTTTTGTTCCCATAAGAATCTGCCATTTTTATAGTAATTACTGCTTTTCCTGCTTTCTTTCCTTTTACTTTTCCTACTTTGGTGACAGCAGCTATCTTTTTATGATTAGAAGAAAATGACATACTATATTTTCTTAACTGTTTTGGCTTTTTTACCACAATATTTTTTGTCTTACCTTTCTTCACAGTAAGACTTTCCGGCACTATTACATGGTTTAAAATATCTTTTATCGGCATATAATCTGTACACTTCATAGTTAAATTCAAATCCTGGTCCTCCATGTCAAAACTGCCTTCATAGCCATTTATATATTCATTAAATTCCCATGCTTTTTTGCCTGATATTAATATACCATTATAAAGTATATCATCTTCTTTAGGAGTCAATACAAACTTTAACTTTGTTCCTGCTTCTACTTTGCTTCCATTTATAACTTCTATTCCATGATTATACACAATAAAATGAAATTGTTCTGGCATCTGATAAGTGAGATAATAACTCTCCATATTCCTCTTATATTCTCCCTGTTGCTGATAGCTATATACTTTCCCGTCTGCATCTTCTAATTGATAACACCATCTTGCAACCTGGTGATTTTTCTGGTCATATGCGATATGATTTTGCGAGAATACTGTTTGATCTAAATTAAAATATTTTCTACTGATAACAGTTCCATCATTCCATGTTAAATCCACCAAGTACCATTCATTTTCTATTTTTACCTGATTCCATGCATGTCCCTGCCAGTTTGATCCGATTTTGCCATCCCCCACAATATAAATGTTCTCAATTCCAGCTGCATTTAATAGTAATTGAAAAGCTTTTGCATATCCTTCACAGACTACTTTATTATATTGTCCTGAAAAAGCCCCTTCAATATTATGTGCCCATCTTTCACTTTCTGCTATGCCAGAATTATTATATGCATATGATAATTGCTTCGCTAATAAATCATGTAATATCAATTCTTTGCCATAATCATCTTTCACTCCTGCAATTTCATCTAAATATGATTCTATGTTCTGATTCATTTCCATCCATAGTTCATATCTGCTTTCTCCATCAATATAATTGGGAGCACATTCCAGAACAATTTTTCTAACATCATTACTCTCATTTCCAATCCAGTAGCTATATCCTTTTGTCCAAAAGAATTGCGGATGGTCGTAGATAAAGCCTACCACCACATCAGCAATTCTTTCTTTTGACAATTCTCCTACCTCTAATTCAACTCCTATTGCTATGTTTTCATCATCTATAATCTGTGCATCTTCTGTGCTGTTATGAAAATCTGCACTCGCCATTTCTAATTTTTGATATACTGCTTTTTCTGAATCTGTAAGCAATGAAAAACCATAACTAGAATCATAGGAATTTTTAGCGACCGCTTTTGCTTGAAATTGAGGTATCTTGTAATATTTTACTTTGGCAAATTGTTCTTCTGTCATGAAAATTTCTTTAATTTCTTCTAAATATGTATATGTTTCTGCCGTGTTGCATGCTGACAAACTTTTGCATTGCCCATTTGCTGCAAAAACACAGCACAGAATCAAACATAAATACTTTATATAAAAAAAAACTACATGTTTACTTTTTCTACTCATCTGTTTTCTCCTGCTATCTTAACTTTTTGTCTGTTTTTTCTTACTTTCTAACCGCGTTATTTTTACCTGATATTTTCTTACTGCTCCATTTTGTGCTGTGACTGTTAAATAGATTGTTCTGGTTTTTCCCTCTGCAAGTGTATATGTACCAAACCCTGTTATTTTTGCATTTTTATTACATGTTTTTCCTTTTATTTTTACTTTTTTCACTTTATTTGCTACTGTAATAGAAAATACTGTATTTTTGTAATTTTTTCTTTTCACAAGAGATCTTTTCTTTGTTCCTGTATTCACTGTAATTGTTTTTATATAATTATTGCTGCTTCCGGCAGATTTTGGAAGACTCACCGCTGTTGCCGGCATGTTTTTATAAACAGGAATACGAAATGTTATCTTCTGCTTCAACAGCCCTTTTGATACATACATGTTGTACATTTTTTTTGCTTCTGATTTTGCTGCTTCTATGTTTGACATATATTGATGCCAATACCGGTACTGTTTTCTCACTACACTAAATTTTTGGAAATAAAAAGTATTTTGTCCAATGCCAATATAATTCTTTGCGATAAATTCTGCCCCGCCTAAAATTGCCTTGTACTGACTATTCCATGGCCGTCCATATTCGCCTTTTTTCTTGGCATAACGAAGCCCTTTTATCACAGCAGAGCCATCTCCGCTGTCTGAAGCCCCTATATTATAAAAATTATAATATCCTTTATAACCTTTACAGGTTCCACTTGTACTGCTATTGAGTGATGCTCCCACTTCCTGTCGTGCCCGTATTGCTAAAAAGTACATATTTACTTTATATTTTTTCCCAGCATCATAAAATGTTTGTGCATAATTTTTAGTTACTTTCTTTGTTTTTGTTACTGTCTTTGTTTTTTTCTTTGTCTTTTTCTTTACTTTCGTCTTTACTTTATAGGTATAATCTCCCTTCATAAATGTTCCATTGAGAATTTGCTGTACCCCTTGTACAGTCTGGCTGTCATCATACTTTAACGACTCAAATTGAAAAATCTGCTCTTTTGTTAAAAAATTTCTTGGATCCATATAGTATCCTATTACTTGTGCATTAGGTGTATATCTGTTTGTAGAATCAATCACTTTATACTTATCCTCATAAGGATCATAAGCATCCTCCTTGGTAGAAAGATATGATAATGGTGCACTATAAGTTCCGCTTGTACCTCCATTCGGCACATTGCTTGTAATAGTATTAATTCCCGCAGCGCTCTCATTTTTGATAATTGTATCCCATGATATATTTATGTTTACTTTCTCAAAAGTCCAATTTGGGTGCTTATCCTTTAATTTCTTTAATGCATTTTGATAGCTCGCTGGAAATTGTGCTATATCTTTTGATATTTTCGCTTGTACCACTTGTGTGCTATTATAATTAGGACAATACGCATTTATGCTTTGTACAAATAAATTCAAAATCAAACATAAACACAAAATTCTGTTACTTTTGTATTTCATAATATACTTTCTCCTTTTTTATTTTTTTACATATATTCTTTTATTTTACCTTATATGGCACAATTTTTCCAGTACTATTTAAGCAAAATGCACATTTTCAGTGTAAAGCACATCTATTGCGGTATGCCGAATAGGTATCATTTCCTGGAATATACATTATCACAAAAAATTTTACAGCCTGGCAGATAAATTATTTCTGTTAGATGTCTGCCTATACAAACGATTGTACAATATGACCTTAATGAGCAATCTTCCATATTCATATTGCACAATTATTTCTGCAAGGTTGAACTGTTACGATCACAAAATTTTTTTCAAAAAAGTCTTGACATTTTATTTTTTATAAGTTATACTATAGTACGTGTTCAGCACAGAACAGATAATAGATTATGCGCGAGTGGCTCAGTGGTGGAGTATCGCCTTGCCAAGGCGAGGGTCGCGGGTTCGAATCCCGTCTCGCGCTTTTTTCTTTTCCCAAAACATTTTTTAATGTTTTGGGATTTTTATTATTACAAAGAAGTGGTATCGCATAACATGCCATACCACTTTTTATTCCATCAATGAATTTCCTGTTTTTTGTATTTTTTCCATGTCTCCTTTCTAAATTGTCTTACAATTTTTTTCATTACTATGCGGCACCATTCACATTCATGTTTTTCTAACATTTCTCTACTGTACAAGGCCTTTTCCACCAATCTGGATATTTTTTCAAGTTCCATGATATCCACCTGTTCCATCAGTTTTTCCTTTTCTTGCAGCTTCAAAAATAGCTCTTTTGGCTCTTTATCTTGTATCTCTTGTTGTTTCATAATACATGCCAGCAGCTGACAGAAATACTGATACTCATATGTGATACATTTATTATACTGTCCAGCCTTTTTTAAGTTTCTGTATCGTATTTTTTTTAAAACTTCTTTCCAAATGATACGATAAAAAATTTTAGTTCCAACAATCAAAATCAAAAATACACATATTACTACTGTTATTTTTTGTATACTGCTTGTGATTTCACTTGCTTGTAATAGATTTGCCACCTCATTATCTTCTTCCAAACGAAAAGCTTCACCAAAATTAGTCCAGAATCCCTCATCATCGGCCTCACCATAATATGCAGGGGTAACATCTACCACTTGCCATCCAAAACCTTTCTGATATACTTCTACCCAGGCATGTGCCAGCGAATCATCTACTTCAACTTCCATTACTGCTGTTTTTCCAAGCGGATTTTCACCAGAAAACCATTCCTCATAGTTCTCTTCTTCTAAAATTTCTCCGTTTAATACATCAGAATATGGGATGACATACCCCTCCACATATCTTGCAGGTATCCCCATTTCCCGTAATAATAAAGTGCCTGCTGAAGCAAAATGCATACAAAATCCCCTTCTCTTCTTCGTAAGAAAATAATTAACAAAATCCTCACCTCTTGGTACTGCTCCCGGTTTCTTTGAATAGGAACATTCTGTTTCTAAATACTGTATTACTCTTTCAATCTTTTCCCGATTAGATCCTTCCCTCCCTATGGAATCACATATATCTGACAGTATCTGTTTATTTTTATCCGGAATCTGCATATAATTTGCTGTTATATATTCTGCATAACGGGATTCTAACGTTGCTTCTGCCCCTGTAGTTTCTATCCCCTCACAATATGGATAATAAGTAAGGGTGTACGAATCTCCTTTGCGAAAGGAACCCAAAACAGTTTCTCTCTCTCCAAAATGATATTGTTCTCCCTCTTCCACTATGGAATAATATGGAAAATACCCATAATTTTCGTTGGCATCATGATTTTTTACGGTCATCTTTGTCTGTATCAAATTATGGTTCTCGTTATTTTCAAATGCCTTCTTAAGCAGATTGCTTTGCTGATTATATATCTTCTCTGCTGGAACATCATAAAATGGATATTCTCCCTTCGTCACATCTGTCCATTTTTCCCCTTCATAATCTACTCCTGTAAATGCACGTAAATACATACTCTCCCTTGTATATGGCACAAATGTCACGGTGAGATCAGTCATATAGTCAGGTGTTACCGATACTGCCCCGCTTAAATTACCACCACTAATTCCACCTCTGCCGTATTGTCCTGTAAAAAATGACGGAAATCCCACCATTAATATAACCCTGATTGTTTCATTGCTGTTTTCCCGAAATCCCTGCCATTCGGAAGGTGTCTTGAATTTACTTTGTGGATAAACCATCTGTGCCACACTAAAAAATGCTCCTGCAATAATTGCCAGAAACAATCCCATCTGTATAAATATACTTCCCTTTTCAACCCACAGTCTTACTTTATCTTTCTTTCTTTTTGTTATTCTTGATATCAGACTTATTTTTCTTTTATAGTTTTCTCCTTGTCTTAAAATGGCTGCTGCCAAAATGACCATAACAACCATGAAAATATATACTTTTTCTACATTCCTGTTAAAAAAAAATGCAATTCCCGCACTTGGTGCTATCATTGCCAGCGTTCCCCAAAAATTCATATATCTTGCTAAGATAATGTTGAATAGAATACTAACGAATATACTGATAAATATCACACATATTGTAATTGCGGTATATCTGTCATCTAATGTTTCCCGGAACATTCGAATCGCTGGTAAATCATACACCTGACTAAGCACATCTGTCGTTTCATTCATAATTGCTGCAAAGCCGCTTTCTATATAAATTCTCATATAAAATGCAGTTATTGCAAAACCTGCCAAAAGTACAATATATCCTATATTTTCTGTCCATTTGTTATAGTAAATCAACCCCATATATATACATACTATTGCCAGTATAATCATAACCAGATTTTTATCATAAGGAACCCCAAATCCTGACAGATAAATTCCTGCCACGCCATATGCCGCCATAAATATTAGTATACTACGGAACAATGCCAGATATATCTTTTCTCCACGCTGTTCTATGGACACTTTTCCTATTTTCAGCACATTTTCTGCTGATGTTTCTTCCTTTTTTCTTTTCTTCAACTATATTCCTCTCCTATTTCTTTTCCATACAAATCATAATGATACCCTTCTTTTGTTATATTATCTCTTTCAAACTATTACTATTCTGCCAGACAATCCATAACTTTTTCTGGTAACAGTTCATCTGTACACAACTGCTGTCAAAATATAATCCCGGCAAATAATCCATCCGGATACAACACAATAAATGTGTTTTACACTAAAAAATAAGATATAAATGGTGCTGCTAAACCGTAACTATAATTGTCAATACTCTGCTCCTGCCCTTGTGATAATTGCCTTATTATCATATACAGCAATTTTTTCTCCAATGTATTCTTTTCCTGCCTCATATGGCTGAACATAGAAATAATTTTCTTCATATCCTGCCTGTTCCATCATATAGCAGGCTTTATTGTTTTCCTCATAAGCCTGTTCATAAAAAACAGCATATATGGCATCCTCTAACATTTGTTCATTTTCTATTGTTCTTTCTTGTATACATTCCTTCTGGCTGCTCCACCAAAGTAAACTAACTGGCTGCTGCCATGTTAGAAATATTTTTATCATACTGTATGTCATATCCAAACAAGTATCTAAACTTCCCTTTGTGTCTTTTACTAATTCTATAAGCAGTTTTACGTTTTCTTTTGCAACATGTTCATATTCTTTTATTAAAATCTTATCTTTCTTTGCAAAAAGTTTCCAGTGTATCTGCTGCATACGATCTCCGTCCACATAATCACGTACAAATGAAACCGAATCAGATGTTTCTTGTATTCCCATTTGATTATTCTCTTCTATTCCATACTCAGAAAATTCCTCCATAAAAGGCATCTGAGCTGCAACAGGCATAACGATAAATTCTGAACTGCATTGGATTGGAATTTCTTTTTGGAAAATATGCAGCCAGTCCCGTATAATAATCTTAGAAACACTGACATCTATACATCCACTTTTCTGAAATGTCATCGGAATACCAATCTTTTCTTTTGATTTTGCCAATAGTGCACACTGTACTTCCAATTGTTCCCTGTCATAAAACAAATGATTTACTACTAATTGTAAATTAATATATAAAACTGGTATCCAGCTTTTATTTTCTACTTGAATCCAAATCGTCTGTTCTATATTTTTTCCTGCCTGGAATGGTCTATGCCCAAATACAGCCGTTATCCCTTTTGCAGCATCATACATCATTGCTCCTGACAAAGGCAGAAACAGAAGCAGGAATAGAAAAAATAAAAATAAATAATAATTACAGAAATACACATATCCGGCAAATACCATCACTGTCAGTATTCCATATGCCATGATATTTTTTACTCTCCACATAGTTTTTCTAAGCCTTTCCCATTTCTTATTGTCTTAATACTCTTACTTTGCTAATAACTTCCTTTAATGCCTCCAGTTTTGATATTCCTTTTGATTTTGCTTTTGTACTAAGAAGTACTCTGTGAGCGAAAGTATCATAAAAAATAAATTTCACATCATCAGCTGCAACATAATCCCGATTATTCATATAAGCCGCTGCCTTTGCCATTCTCAACAAAGCAATACTTCCTCTTGGACTGATTCCCAATTGAAAATTCTCACTCCGCCTTGTTTCTTCTGTCAAATCTACAATATATGCAAAAATATTATCATGTACAAATATCTCATCCGTTTCCTTCTGCATTTTCTTTAACTCTTCTAGGGACAATCTTGTTTGTATATCGCTGACTGTTACTTCATAATGTCCCTTTAATATCTCAATAGCATTTTCCCTGCTGGGATATCCAATAGACAGGCAAATCATAAATCTGTCCAGCTGTGACTCTGGTAATGGCTGTGTTCCTGCAGACCCAACAGGATTTTGAGTTGCAATGACAATAAAAGGATCTGGCAGTTTCCTTGTGACACCATCTACTGTTACTTTTTTCTCCTCCATTGCCTCTAAAAGCGCCGATTGTGTTTTCGCTGATGTACGATTAATCTCATCTGCCAAAAACAAATTACTCATTACCGGTCCTTCTCTATATTCAAATTCCTTTGTTTTCTGATTGTACATAGAAAATCCAACTATATCACTTGGCAGCACATCAGATGTAAATTGTGTTCTCTTATAAGATAGGGACATCACTTTCGAAAACGCCAATGATAATGTTGTTTTCCCTACCCCAGGTGTATCTTCTAACAAAATATTTCCACCCGCTAAAATTGCTGCCAATATTTTTTCTAACACTTCATTTTTTCCTTTTATCACTTTTTCAATCTCACTTATAACCTCTTCACAACAATCCCGCATGCCATTCTCCTTCTATTCTGCTTTAATATACTTTCTAATCAGCTGTTGTACCTTTTCATAATCCACATTTTCAACTGCTTCCTTAAGCAGTTCAAAAACAGGCAGAAATTCTTCTTCATGTTCATACCCGGATAATTCTTCCATCAAAACGTCTGCTCCATCAATATCAAATTCTGTTACACATTGCAGTAATTGTTTCAACAATTCCTCTTGTAATGCCGGATTCAACATTTTCTTTTGTACCTCTTCTTTTATCTGTACATATGGCTGGAGATATTTTATATAACTTCGATATGTTTCTAAAAGTTGTGGTGTTTTTTTATGAATATCTTCTATATTTCCTGTCTTTCCGCAGTTTTCCAGATATTCTGCCTGTTTTGACAATTCCATTGCACCAATTAATTTTGCTGCACTTTTCAAAGCATGTACCTCTATTGTATAGTTTTGGATATTCTCCTGCCGTTCATATTCCTCAATTAACTTTGTCTTAGCAGGCAATGTATCATAAAATACTTGTAACAGTTTCATAAAAACACCTATTGTACCGGAAAAATCCACTGCTTTCTGTACATCTAATCCTTGTATTTCAGGAAGGACATCTTCTGCTGTTTCATTATTACTTTTTACATCCGCATCTCCTTGCATTTGCTGTGTATTCTGCTCGCTTTCCTTCAAAACTTTACTCTTTGGAAGCCACTTCCACAATAAGCTGTACATCTGCCGTGTGTCAATTGGCTTTGCAAGAAAATCATTCATTCCATTTTTGAGAAACATTTCCTTCGCTCCACTGACAGCATTTGCAGTAAGTGCAATAATAGGTAATTTTTGATAATAACTGCCTTCTAATTCCCGAATTTTTTTTGTCGTTTCCAAACCATCTAATTCCGGCATCATATGATCCATAAAAACAATATCATAACATTGTGCTTTCTCTAATATTCTAATTGCCTCGAATCCACTATCTGTCAAATCAATCTGCATTTTCAGAGGCTGCATTAATCCTTCTGCTACTTTCAGATTCATTTGATTAT
>CAYRAV010000039.1:0-28412 GCA_964422365.1 uncultured Lachnospiraceae bacterium
TTCCAAGACCACCATTTCCTAAAGATGGCTCTAATTCACATTCTTCAATTTCTGCAATATTTTTTCCATTTGAAGATAATTCTTTGCTGATTTCGTCATAGATACCAAGATTGATTAAGTTGTTGGATAATAGTTTTCCAATTAAGAATTCGGCAGAAATGTAATAAACTTTTTTCTTTCCCTCATTATAACCCTTATCTTTTAATGCATCCTTTGTAAGTTTTAACAGAGCTACATACACTTCTTCATTGCTGCACTCTTTAATAGATTTGCCATATAACTCTTCTACTACTTTTGATAAATTGCTCATCGTTTGCCTCCTAAAAAATAAAATTCTTTTATCATCTGCATCAAACAAAATGTTATGTTTGACACCATGTTTCATAACTGCTGCATAAAATAGTATATATATTAATTCATAAAAAATAACACCATTTCATATAGTATCATCATAATATTTATTTATAGAAATGTCAAGCAACATTAAAATTTTTTGAGTTATAGTTGTGATTATTCTGTCATTTTTTTGACATATCAGATAAAATACACATTTTCTCTTCTATCAGAATATATTAGAAATAAAATTGTTGGAGAACTTTTATGCCAGTAAATCCAAATAATAATTGTAATGAAATTATTTTAAGTGAAGACTATGAAGATTTCATTGTAGATTTTAATGGAGATATTTCCATGATAGAAGATTTATATCAGCCAGAATGTATCCAGCTCATTAGCAACCGTTTTGCCAGTGTTTATATAAAAAAACGTGGAACAGAATATATAAACCGCTATGGATATAATTCTGTTCCAAAATGTTTTGGCTTATTGGATTTATCAACTTTAGAAGAAACAGGAGTAAACAGAATCAGAAGACAGCCTTATATTGATTTGTATGGGCAGGATATTTTAATAGGTTTCATAGATACTGGAATTGATTACACCCATCCGGTGTTTCGCAACACTGATAATACATCTCGTATATTCTCAATATGGGATCAAAGCATCAATGAAATAACGGAAGACAGTCTTGGCAGAAGAACAGAATATTATGATTTTGGTGTGGAATATACAAAAGAAATGTTAGATATGGCACTTCAATCAGATTCTCCTGAAAAATTAGTTCCTACTATGGATGAAAATGGTCATGGAACTTTTCTTGCAGGCATTGCAGCAGGGAATGAAGATTTGGAAAATGATTTTTCCGGAATTGCCCCATTATCTAATATTGTTGTGGTGAAACTAAAAGAAGCAAAATCTTATCTGAAACAATATTATGGTGTTTCACCACAAACTTTGTGTTATCAGGAAAACGATATTATGATGGGAATACGATATCTGCTTCGAATGTCAAATCAATATGGAAAACCAATTGTCATATGTATTGGTATTGGGAGTAATGAAGGCAGTCATAGCGGCAGTTTATATTTATCTCAATATTTGAATATCATTTCACAATATACCGGTGTTGCGACTGTTGTAGCTGCCGGGAATGAAGTAAATTTAGGACACCATTATGAAGGGGAAATACAACAGGGAATTACAGACACAGTTGAATTGAAAATATCAGAAAATGAACAAGGATTGTATATGGAAATCTGGTCAAAATCTCCGAATAAGGTTACTTTAGGCATCGTAACACCTCTTGGAGAAACAGCAGCTGATATTTCAATTCATGATAAGAGAGAGGAACGTATTACTTTTGTTTTTGAAAAAACTGTTTTGTACATTTCGAGAATTGTAGATACGTATACTGGAAATGAGGTAATTATCATAAGATTTGAGAAACCTACACCAGGGATTTGGAATATCAAGGTACATCCACAAATTGTATTTTCTAAAACTTATCACATATGGATGCCAATGGAACAATTTGTAAATAGGGATACTTATTTTCTAGTTCCCGATCCAAACATAACAATTTGTGAACCTGGAAATGCACAAACCGTCATTACCATGTCCACTTATAACCATAAGACACAGGCTATCTACATTCAATCCAGCCGCGGTTTTACATGGGATAATGTTGTGAAGCCGGATTTGGCAGCACCTGGTGTAAATGTATATGGGCCAGTTCCAGGAAATAAATTTTCAACCAAAACAGGTTCAAGTGTTGCCGCTGCTCAAGGTGCAGGGCTAAGTGCACTTATGATGCAATGGGGAATTGTAGAAGGATATAATCTGGATATGAATACTGTAAAAATCAAAAATTATTTTATCAGAAGTGCCCGAAGAGAAAATATCATTTATCCCAATAATGAGTGGGGTTATGGAGAAATAGATATTTATGAGGCATTCCGAATGTTAAGATAAGAGTTATACTGCTATTGTATGTTTTTATAAATTTTGTATATACTATTCACAAGTTCTTTTTGATATTTATTTTTATATATCAGTTACTTGTTCTGTAGATTCAAAAACGGATAGAAAGAATCTGTTGCCTAATTGGCAGATTTGAAATCCAAAACAATTTTAGAAAATTAGAATTAGCAGTTTTAGCAGTATCTATTATATCACGTTCAACGGAGGAATAAATGAAAGAATTATCAAATAATATAGACAAAAATATAGAAACATTACAGGAACTTTTCCCCATTGGAAAAAGTTTTGATTTGATTACAAGAAATTTAATGCTTGGAAATGCAAAAGCATTTTGGATAGGAATCAATGGATTTTGCAGAAATGATTTATTACAGCAGCTCTTTTCTGATCTGCAAAATCCACTGTATATGCAAAATCCTGATATTAAAAATATAGAAGTTTATATGAATACAAAAATTGGTTACAGCCAAGTAGAATTAAGTAATGATTGGGATAAAATTGTAAAAAATATACTGAGCGGGCCATCGGTTCTGCTAATTGATGGATTTAAAGATGCCATCATTATTGATACAAGAACATATCCCTCAAGAGGTGTAGAAGAACCTGACACAGAAAAGGTAACACGAGGGGCAAAAGACGGTTTTGTTGAAACACTGGTATTTAATACTGCCCTAATCAGAAGAAGAATAAGAAGCCCTCAGTTAACTTTTGAAATCACATCTATAGGGACAGACAGTAAAACAGATGTAGCAATTGGTTATATTGGAGATAAAATTGATCATAAAATGCTTTATGAATTACAATCAAAGCTAAAAGAAATTGATGCCACTTCTCTTACCATGGGAAGTAAAAGTTTAGAGGAACTTTTAATCAAAAAAAGTTTGTTTCATCCATTACCTAGCATATTATTTACAGAGCGTCCGGATGTTACCTGCAGCTACTTGTTAGAAGGGCATATTGTAATAATTGTAGATAATTCTCCTTCTGCTCTTATCTTACCATGCACAATTTTTCAATTTACCCAAAGTCCTGAAGACTATTACAAGAGTCCTTCTGTAGGAAATTATTTGCGGATGATTCGGTTTATTTGTGTTTTGTTAAGTTTATTTTTAATGCCGGTATTTTTATTATTAGGTGCACATATACCTGAATTTCTGCCACAAATCAATATTATTACAACAGAACATACAATGAATCCATTAAAATTGTTTATTTATGTTTTATTTATTGAATTTGGACTGGATTTATTTAAATATTCATCTGCACACGCTTCGAGTGGTTTTTCAAATTCCCTTTCTATTATTGGAGGATTAATTATTAGTGATGTAGCCATTCAATTAAATTGGGCAAACTTAGAAGCGATTTTTTATGGTGCTTCTACTATGCTTGCAACTCTTAGCCTGGCAAGCATTGAATTTGGAGAAGGGCTTCGTATTTACCGGATTTTTTTAGTACTTGCCACTGGATTTTTTGGAATCACTGGCTTTGTGGTTGGAACTATCCTGATTCTGTGTTCCATTATTACAACACCAACTTTTGCAAGAAAAAGTTATTTCTGGCCTTTATATCCATTTAACTGGGAAGCCTTAAAAACATTACTCTTCCGCTACCCTACTGCCAAAGCCCAGCCAAGTAAAATATGGGAAGATAAAGCATCCCATTAAAAAATAAACTACTACTCATAATAAAAATTATACAGCATACCATATATAAAGGCAGAAATTAGATTTTATTAAGTAGGTGTATATGATATGAGTACTTGTGAACAGGCCATGTTAATTACGTTGATCGCATGTAATATATTTGAATGTTTTTCAGAAAATGAAGTCGCATTATTATCGGCCCAGCTTCTACAACTTGGTGAAACACTAGAAGCCATGCGTGCAAGTAACGAAACATGCCAGAAAAATTGTTGCAGTTCCGAATAAAATAAAATTGTCAAATGCAAACATTATTGCATTTGCGGTTATGAGGAAAACAAATACCCCGCTGATTCTGCGGCATTGTAAATGTAATACCATGCTGCTTGTGGCGGGGATTTGAATTTTTGTCAATTCTTACAACTATTTTTATAAAAAAGTATGATCAAACAATCCTTCATTTACTTTTTTCAATAATTCCAATAATACTTCTCTTTCTTTAGAAGTAAGCTTCTTAAGTGTTTTTTCTTCTATTTCTTCCATCACTTGTCTGACCTTTACGGCCGTATTTAATCCTTTTTCTGTCAAATAAACATAAAGTGATCTTCGATTACCTTCCTCATTGACACGTTCTACATAACCATCTTTTTCCATCTTTGATAGAATACTGGTAACAGATGCAGGTTCTATCTGGCAGCCTATTGCAATTTCTTTTTGCATACATCCATTATGTTCATATAAAAAATCTAAAACTTTGGGTTGACCGATGGATAGATTGATATTACTAAGTTTTTCATATACTTGTTTCTGGTAAGCACTGTGATTGAGTAACATAAGATAATGATAAGATAAATCCATAATTATATTCCTTTCTTGAAAATCTAATTTAATTAAAATGGTTTAATTTGAAAATACACTATTTGTCTGATTATCTTCTACCATTTCATCTAAAAAATTTTTCACTGGTTTTAAAAGTATCTTATTTAGCATTTTCAAGCAAATACCTACACCAAATGCTGCAATAACTGTTCCTTCTCTAACACCTGCTAATTTACCTATAAAAATAAGAGAAAGAATTGCAGCAATGATTACAACTGTCCAATCAAAAATCATTTTTGATGATGACAATACAATTCCTGTTTTATCTGATATTGCCTGCATTACCCCTTCACCAGGGAGTGATAAAATATTTGCTTCTAAGTACAATAAGATACCAAGAGCAACTAATATTATGCTGATTGCTATATATACAAGCCGCATCCCATAATTTCCACATACAGGTAAGATGTTATTTGCAATTTGATTGGATATACTTACAAAAAAACCAAAAATAGCAGAACAAAAAATCTGCAGCAGATAAATTGCTTTAAAATCTTTTCGTAAAATTAGAAACTGAATAAAAATAAATCCTATAAATATAACTGTAGTGCAAATACCCATATCGATTCCACATATTTCATTCATTACAGATGGAATAGAATTTACAGGTGATACACCTAAATCAGATGCCTTCGATACAGACACTCCCAATGCCATAATAAAAAGACCAATTAAATATACTACAATCCGTTTCGACCAATGTTTCATTTTCTGCATAATATTTTCCTCCAATTTTTATATTAAATTAATTTAGAATACTAACTATTATATTTCTAATAATTTACTTTGTCAAGTTTTTATATTATGATGAATTCAAATGGCTGAACTGTTACCAAAATGGCATGCTTGGACTATACCCAAAATGATAAAATACAATTATGAGATAAAATGACAAAAGATTGCTGCATGACTTTGCAACAATCTTTTGATTGTAATTATTTATAATAATCAAACTGTAATCCATACATTCGTACTGTATCGCCCTCTTCAATTCCTAACTCTTCTAATTGATCTAAGATACCATTATCCTTTAAGAAACGTTGAAAGAATTCAAATCCTTTCTCAGAATCTAAATTGGTATACCCCAACATTTTTTCAATTCTAGGACCTTCCACCACAAACATATCATCTTCTTTTACTACAGTAAATGGCTCATTTTTAAAGATTGGTTCATTAGGGAAAAATTCTTTTTCAAAAATAACAGGTGTCTGATCTAACTCTCCTAATTGTTCTTTGACATAATAAAGCAATTCTTTGACACCTTTTCCACTAACTGCAGAGATTGGAAAAACCTTAATTCCCTTTGGTTCAAATTCCTCTTTTAACAAAGTGATAACTGTTTCTTCATCCTCTCCATAAAATACATCAACTTTGTTTGCTGCAATGACTTGCGGGCGTTTAGAAAGTTCAATATTATAATTTTTTAATTCCTCATTGATGATTTTAATATCCTGAATAGGATCTCTTCCTTCAGTAGAAGCAGCATCTACCATATGAATCATAAGTTTCGTACGTTCAATATGTTTTAAAAATTCGTGTCCCAAACCAATTCCTTCAGATGCACCTTCAATTAAGCCTGGAATGTCTGCAATCACAAACCCATCTGTACCTTCTAAATCTACAACACCTAAATTGGGATTTAATGTTGTAAAATGATAATTTGCAATTTTAGGTTTTGCATTGGTAACACGTGATAGAAATGTTGATTTTCCTACATTTGGAAAACCAACAAGTCCTACATCTGCAATCACTTTTAGTTCTAATATAACAGTTAATTCTCTTCCTTTTTGTCCTGGTTGTGCGTATTTCGGCACCTGCATGGTAGGTGTGGCATAATGTTGATTTCCTTTTCCGCCGCGTCCGCCAGTTAAGATAACTTCTCTTTTATTTTCATGAGACATATCTGTAATGACTTTTCCACTTTCAGCATCTTTTACAACTGTTCCTGGTGGAACCTTTACAATCAAATCTTTTCCATCTGCACCATGACATCTTTTTTTTCCACCAGGTTCTCCATCACCAGCACAATATTTTCTTACATGGCGGAAATCATTTAAAGTATTGATGCCTTCGTCTACTTCAAAAATTAAATCACCGCCGCGTCCACCATCACCGCCATCAGGACCGCCGGCAGCAACAAATAGTTCTCTACGAAAACTTACATGTCCATCGCCGCCCTTACCAGAGCGTATATATATTTTTGCACTATCAGCAAACATAGAGTTTATCTCCTTTTCTATACAATTTAGATTACTATTCATCCATGCCATTTATATTTTATTTTTCAGTGCGAAGCACATTCATTGAATATACCTTATCGGGAAAATCCGCCAGCCAGAACCAGAATAAATTACAGTATGCCCAGATAAGTATCATTTGCTGGAATATACCTTTTGATAAAAAGTGATGAATGGGTTGACCAAACAATTTCTGCATGGATGAACTGTAACAACAAAGTAACCCCAAATAATTTGAATAGTCAAATATTTGGGGTTACTTTGTTTCTTCTGTAAAACAATATCTATATAAAGATATTGTAACGCATACTATGTGATTATTTTGCTTCAACAGGATATACAGAAGCCTGTTTTTTACTTCTGCCCTTTCTTTCAAAACGTAATACACCATCTACTAATGCATATAATGTATCATCGCCGCCACGTCCCACATTCACACCAGGATGAATTTTAGTACCACGCTGTCTATAAAGAATATTTCCTGCTAATACGAACTGTCCATCAGCTCTTTTTGCACCTAATCTCTTAGATTCAGAATCTCTACCGTTCTTTGTAGAACCAACACCCTTTTTATGAGCGAATAATTGAAGGTTCATCTTTAACATATCCTTACACCTCCTCGAATACAAACTATATAAATAATGTGATATGTTCCTCTCCATATTCTTCTCTGATACCCTGTAGACCGAGGAACAAAGATTTCATTAATAATTCTGTTTCATGACTGATTTCAGAAGTTATATAAAATTCAAATCTGTCAGTCTTTTCATCTTGTTCTACTACAATGCCATCTTCTGTAAACTGTTCGATTGAATTTACGGTATTTATCACTAAAATAGATACGGCAGAACATATTATATCAGAACCGTATTCTGCATACTCCGCATGTCCTTCCAAACGTACTCTGTTATAAATACCATCCGCATTTTTCTCTGCTGTCACCTTAATCATAAAACCACTCCTGAATATGAACTCTCATATTCAATCAAATATTATCATTATGCATTGATTTTTTCGATTTTAACTTCAGTAAACTGCTGTCTATGACCATTTTTCTTATGGTATCCGGTTTTTCTCTTGTATCTATATACAATAACTTTTTTTGCTTTTCCTTCTTTTACTACGGATGCAGAAACAGAAGCTCCAGCTACAGTAGGGTTTCCTACTTTTAAGCTACCATCATTTACAACAAGAACCTGATCAAAAGTTACATTAGCTCCAGCTTCTGCTCCAAGCTTCTCTACTCTGATCACATCGCCTTCAGATACTTTGTACTGTTTACCACCTGTTGCTATAATTGCGTACATATGGCACCTCCTATATAATTACTCGCCAGCTATGGTGTGAAAAAATCCACTTAAAACCTCGCTGTGCGGCACACTCATTTATTTAACCACAAAACAATTCGTTTGTCAAGAAAAAAATATATTTTGTCAATAGTTTTGCTGTAACAGTTCAGCCATGCAGAAACAGTTGTAAAATATGCATGTGGGAGCTTGCTCACTAAGAGCGTATTTTACAATTATTTCTATAGGGCGGATGCTCAACATGAATAATTTACCAGACAAACCGTAAATTTTTTGGTAATAATGTACATTCTGGTAAATTATGAATGGCATGGCTGAACTGTTACGTTTTGCCAGATATCAGCATACTCTAATAGTGCTGTCTTTCATGCATATCCTGTTTCACTGCATATAATAGACAGCAAACAGGATAAGCAAATGTACGGGATAAAAGAGATAGAAGCTGTATTTTAATTTCAATCCCCTCTTTCCATTGTAGTATGCAATTGGTATTGCTGAAAAAACTGCTGCAAGCTCCAGACTACAACCATATAGTAAGAAAATAACAACAGCTGCTGCTATCAATTTTGTATATGATGTCTGATAGAGAAAATAATAACATAAAATCAATAGAATTCCCTTATATCCATAATCCGTCTTTAAGAAAAAAGCAATACAGCAGATAATAAATATATATATGATTTTTTGCAGATTCTTATTAGATGATGTACGAAGTTTTAATTGTTCTATCATATGAATTAGTAATGCCCCTAAAAATAGAGTGAAAAATACATTTTGGTACTGTATGTCACATATTTTATGCCGAAATGCCAAATCAAATGGGATTTCTGATATTATTGCGAAAACCCCCAGCCGAAATAGATACTTTTTTGTATTTGAGGTATAATACATCCCTTCTACCAGCAAAAAACAAAAAATAGGAAATGCTAATCTCCCAATCAGACGCATTGTGATATATAACGCAGAAAAATCATACGGCGACACTAGCACTGCCGCCGTATGATCAATTAGCATAGATATGATTGCAATTATTTTTAATGTACTGCCCGAAAAGATTTTTATAGTTTCTGTTCTATTCTTTGACATAATTTACTCCTGTATATTCGCAAATACCCTGTGCAATTTCCTGTGCAGTTTCCTTCCAGAAATCTGCATTTCCTACCATATTGATTGCCTCATTACGATTTGTCATAAATGCACATTCCACCAGAATACTTGCTTTTGCACCTGTTTCTTTTGTATTGCAGAGTGCCAGTGCCATAGTCTTTACACCGCGGTTTACCTGTGGTGTTCCCTTTGCCATATATTTTAATATAGTCTGTGCAAATTTCTTTGATTGGCCTGCTTGTGAAGCGTTTTTATGATAAAATACTTCTACACCCTGGCCAGAGTTAAATGTTGTTCCAGTTCCTGCCGCATTAAAATGTACACTAACAGAATAATCACTATTAAAGTTTTTGATATTCTTTTGCCGGTTTGCCAAACTGACATCTGTTGCACCAAATGCGGAACGATATACATCAAAACCACAACGTTCCAGTTCTTCAGCCAGATATTTTCCCACTCCTACATTTGGAACATGTTCCTTGATACACTGTCCTTTCTTAAAATCAACCTTTCCATCATGATTATAATCAATGGCAACCGGCATTGGAGGTGTGCGTTTTCCAGGAGTATTTGCACCATGTCCGCAATCTACTGCAATACGAATTGGTGTCTGTCCCATAATGATATTAATATAACCTGATGTCTGCTGGATATAGTATTTTTTACTGCTTGTTTTCTTCAAAACAATTTTTACGGTATCAGCATTGCTTTGTGTTACAGAAAGTTCTCTTGCAATATACGCATCTGATAAATCCATAAGGTAAGACTGGTCAGAAAAAGCAGTTCCGTTGTATGTAAGAGTAATTTTTTTAGTACCTTTGGTAATTTTCACACTATCACTATTTTCACAAGAAATCTTTACAATATCAAGTCCATCCTGGTATTTTGCAGTAATAGCAGAAATATTGTCTAAAGATTCATCCACTTCAGAAGAAAGAGCAATTTCTTTTGTATCCATCCATGAGAAATATGTGATATTTTTTCTGGTAATTTTCATTGTCTTAGTAGAAGTATTCCAAGTATATTTGTATCCAAGAGAAGTCATTACGAATCTTGCCGGTACCATAATCTGTTCCACATTTCCTTCTGCATCAGTTACTAACTGCGGTGCAGCAGTCATTTCTGTTTCTACCCCATTTACTAATACTTTTGTACTGCCAGGGTACATTACAATTTTTCTATTCCTTTTGGTTATTGTAATAAAATGTGTTTCCGAATCATAGGTGTACTCTGCGTTTATTTTAGAATCTTTCAATGCACCCTCTATTGGAATCATAACATGTTTGTCATAAACTATACCGGAAAAATCGCTTGAAAGAGAAGTTCCCAAAACTTTCATTTTTACATTATTTCCTGTAAACTTCTGATACTCACCATTTGTATAAATCTGCAAACTTCCGTCGGTATATATCCATGGCATTGGAAATTCTTCTGAAACAATATCCGGATTTTCCACAAAAGGTGTTGCACTTGGCTGTGGTGCATCTGTGCTGCTTTCATCAGAAAGTGTATCAGAAGATAGTTCTTCTGGCACAGTTGTTATTTCCTGGGAATTAGTTGTTTCTGGCGGATTAGTTGTCTCTGAAACAATTGCTGCCTCTTCTGCATGTCCAATTGTCTCTCTATTGTGAAACAAAAGCAAAGATAAAAATAATACTCCGCCTGCTTTCCATATTTTTTTCTGTTTTAAATTGTACATAACATCATTCCTTTGTATTTTATTCCTTATTTTTATAATCGGATAAAAAAGTGACAAAAATATGTCACACCATAAGCAAAAACTATATCAGTTTATCCATATATTACAAGATTCTAATTTGTTCATATAATGGTTTTCTCTGCTTTTTTCTTGTTAATTCAACCAAATGCAGTGCTGTTAAATCTATAAATCGTGTTGGGACAGGATCTGTTGCAATTTTAGCTTTCAAATGCTCAATCAAACACATTTTGTTTTTTATCGATTCCATATCAATAAAATCAATAATAATAATTCCGGATAAATTTCTAAGACGTATTTGAGTTGCAATTTCTTCAGCAGCTTCCAAATTAATTTTCAAAAATGTCTCTTCTGCTTTTCGTTTCCCTGCGATAGCCTTTCCTGTGTTTACATCAATGGAAACCAGTGCTTCCGTTGGCTGAATAATCAAATATCCGCCTGACTTCAGCCATACTTTTTCCTGTAATGCTTTTGATATTTTTGTTTCTATATTGTACAAATGATTCAGCGAAATATCCGTTTCAGTGTACAGTTTTAGCTTATCTAAGTCCTTTTTCTGATTAGCCTCCAAATACAGTTTCATCTCACAATATAACCCACTATCATCTGTCAGAATCTGATCTATATTTTGAGAATATCCATCCCGAATATCACATAAATATCCGCTTAATCCTTTTTCAACTAAAGAAAAACAGCTTTTATGGATTCCTGTTGCCTTTATAAACTCAAATCTGTCTATTAAGCATAATGTTTCTTCTATTATTTCATTTTCTGATACTGATATACTATTGGTTCTTACAATAAAACCATATTCTTTTGTTAAATACGGCTTCATAATGTTCTGTAACCGCTCTCTTTCTTCCGTTTCCTTAATTTTTCCGGAAATGCCTACACCGGTTTTACCATAAGTCAGAACAACATATTTACCAGTAAAATTAAGGCAGCTGCTTGCCATGGGTGCTTTTGTTTTCATGCTTTCTTTTGTAATCTGCACCAGAAGTTCATCACCTATAACCCATTTATTACTTTGCTTTGGTTTGGTAAAGATTGCAGCCGGATTCTTTTCCAAAGGAAGATAACACATTGTCTGATTTTCTATTTCAACAAATGCTGCATTAATATTCTTTACAATATTTTTGATTTTTCCAACATAAATATTGCCAAGTATCCCTTCTGCATCAGCATCCTCACAATTTACCTGCACCAGTTTTGTATCCTCTAAAAAGCAGGATATCAGTTTATCTTTAAAGTGTGTGATAACCAATTGATTCATACTATATACTCCTAACAATAAAAACTCATAACTATTCTAAAACCGTTCCCAAGGAGCCAAGTGTAACAAATTTATGTTCCTCTCCTTCTTTTGCTAAATCTGCATACAGTTCCATGCGATGATACTGATATGAAAAAGGCTCTAATTGATGCTCCATAAAAGCGTAAAATGCCTCTAAAATCTGATTTGGTTTAATATTGACTACACTTCCCGCAGACACCTGGACAAATAATTTATTATGATTGTGATACTGGTCTGCTATGGAAGATGATATATGGTGATTTGTTCTCTTTGCAAACTCTTCTGCTGTGAATGCATAATGATAAATGTATGGTTTGATATTCGTTTCTGTTTCACTTTTTTTTGTTTTTTTTGTAATTATAATTTCTTCCTGTTCCATAAATTTTTGAAATTTTTGTTGAAAATCTTCGCATATTGTATATCCATCTTTTAATGAAATCTGATAATCAGCAGCTGCAACAATTGACATCGCAGTTTTGCTTTTTTCTGGCAATTGCATAAATTCTACAATTTGAATTTCATCATTCATGGCGCCATTTATGATAGCAATCATTTCTTTAGAAGATTTGCTGCTTTCTAACTGCATATCCAGATATTCTCCATCGCTGGTTAAACCTACTCCAAGCGGCGAAGCAAATGATATTAGCTGATGCGGATTGAATCCCTGTGAATATGAAATATCTATTCCACATCTTCTAAATGCTTTTTGAAAATAACGCATCACATCCAGATGTCCAATAAATTTCATTGTTCCTGCTTTTGTAAATTTTAATCTAGCTTTCATAACATACACCTCCCCCAAATTGTTTCGCACCACAGCCCGCACATTTTACTCTGCAGTTTGGTGTAGTTGTTTCTGCTTTTGCCTTTTCATACTCATTCCATAAAAACTTCTTAGAAACACCTGTATCTATAAAATCCCAAGGAAGAATTTCATCTTTCTCCCTCTCACGTGCAGTGTAGAAAAGAGGATCTATCTCATTTTGTTTAAAACATTCCATCCATATATCGTATTTAAAAAATTCAGACCATGCATCATAAACACATCCTGCCTTGTAAGCATCAAAAATTACTTTGCTTACTTTTCTGTCACCTCTTGCAAAGACACCTTCTAGTAATGTAACTTCTGCCTCATGCCAGTTGTATTTAATACTTTTTTGATTCAGTTGTTCTTTCATTTTACCATTTAAAAATCTTTGCTTTTCCAGAAATTCTTCTCGTGTATTCATTCTTGTCCATTGAAATGGAGTGAAAGGTTTTGGCACAAAAAAAGATGTACTGGACACAATGCTGACCTTTCCACTTCTCTGATCTTTTGGTATGGTATAATACTCCCTTGCGATCTTGTCAGATAAAATTGCAATTCCTTCAATATCTTCTAATGTTTCTGTAGGAAGCCCCAGCATAAAATACAATTTAACACGATTCCAGCCGCTTTGGAATGCATCCATTGCACCTTTTAATATGACTTCTTCTGTCAGACCTTTATTGATGACATTGCGCATCCGCTGTGAACCGGCTTCTGGTGCAAAAGTCAGACTGCTCTTTTTGATATCCTGTACTTTACTCATAACATCCAGTGCAAATGCATCAATTCTTAAAGATGGCAAAGAAATATTAACACCTTTTTCTTTAAATTCTTCAATTAAATAGTATACTAATTCGAATAAGCAGGAATAATCACTAGAGCTTAAAGAGCTAAGAGAAATTTCTTCATGTCCGGTATTCCTTAGCATTTTAGCAGCACGTTCTTTTAAAAAGTTTACATCCCTTTCACGAATAGGACGATAAATCATTCCTGCTTGGCAAAAACGGCAGCCCCTGATACAGCCGCGCTGAATCTCTAATACCACTCTGTCCTGCGTTGCTCTAATATAGGGAACAAGCGGTTTTTCGGGATAAAAAGTGTCACTAAGCTGCATTTCAACCTGCTTCTTTACCGTTTTAGGTGCATATTCATTGTTTGGCACAAAACGATCAAGTGTGCCATCTTCTTTATATGTGACATCATAAAATGCAGGTACATAGATACCTTCGATTTGTGCTGCTTTTTCCAAAAAAGATTTTCTAGAACCCCCATTTTTCTTGTTTTCTTTGTAAAGATCCATCAATTCAAAGTACACTGTTTCGCCTTCTCCAATATAAAACATATCAAAAAAATCTGCAATTGGTTCTGTGTTATAGGCACAAGGCCCTCCTCCAATTACAATCGGCATATCGTCTGTTCTATCTTTTGAATAAATTGGAATTTGGGACAAATCTAGTATTTGCAATATATTTGTATAACACATTTCATATTGCAATGTAATTCCAAGAAAGTCAAACTCTTTGACTGGTTCCTGCGTTTCTAATGCAAACAAAGGTATGTTTTTTTCACGCATGATTCTATCTAAATCCATCCACGGCGAATAGACACGTTCACAATAAATATCATCTCGCTGATTAAACATATCATATAAAATCTGAATACCCAAATGTGACATACCAATTTCATACACATCCGGAAAACACATGCAAAAACGTATCTCCACATCTTTTGGATTCTTTTTTATCATATTAATTTCATTTCCGATATATCTTGCAGGTTTTTCAACTTGTAGAAGTATCTCATCAGATAATGCTAGTTTTCTCATGAAAGTAAAATCTCCTATTCTTCTGTTATTTTTTTCTATCTTATTTTTATGTTGATGCTTATTGGGGAATAATTACAAAGTTTACAACTATTCAGAACTACTATTCATAAACACTAATGCAAAAAAAATTCTTTGTCAATCTGTAATTTTTGAACATAATCAGAAAAAGTTTCTTCAAATTGTTCTAACCGATTGTTCTCCTGAACTTTTTCTTTTATATAAGAAAAGTCAATTCCTTCATAGTCAATTCCCAATTCCTTAGATGAAAAAACAAAAAGAAAAATAACAATGGCGCAAATAAATTGAAACAATAAAACACTTTTCAGATGAAAGCTTTTATTATTGATTTCTATGCCATTGTTTTCATTTTTACATTTTGCATAAGGTGAAGAATGTAACTGTTCCATGCAGTCTCTCCTTGCATCTTCAATTTTTTGTGCACGACTCATATAAGCAATTTGTTCCTTTGTCATATAGCACCTTCTAATATTTTGTTGTTACTTTATTGTATCATGTGTGTTTATGATTTATTCCTATTTACTTAATCCTTGCTGTAAATATTTTTGTAACATCCAAGTCTATTAAACTTTATCAATAAGATTCGCAAATATAACTGCCTGCATAATATTGTAACATATTTGATTATTTTTGCAATATTTTATAATATTTTCTACATATGACGTGGTACAGTCATGCTATTCCATTCATCATATTCCAATGCAAAGTACATTCATTGTAATATACTCATATGGGCTGCATTTGCTAGAGTGTGTTTAAAAATCCCCTACAAATTGTGATGCACATCTTGTAACAAGTAATTTATGGCAACGTATTTTCTTCTTTTGCTTGAATTTCATCTTTTAATATGTTACGATTGCAATAGCTATGTCTTAGCTGCAAATTAGTAACAGTTCAGCCATACCATTCATACCTTATTTTCAGTGCAAAGCACATCGATTGCGGTATGCCCGAATGGATACCAGTCCCCAGAATGTATATTATTACCAAAAAATTTACAGTTTGGCTGGGAAGACATGAACTGTTATGTAAATTATATTGTTAAGGCTTTTCAAATTATTTTAGGAGGATATTACAAAATGGCTACAAATGTTTACGATGTGTTAGTGGAACGTGGATTTATTGAACAGGCCACTCATGAAGATGAAATCAGAGAATTATTAGGTAAGGAAAAGGTTACTTTTTATATAGGATTTGATGCAACTGCAGATAGTTTGACCGCAGGGCATTTTTTAACAATTATGGCAATGATGCACATGCAGCGTGCCGGGCATAAGCCGATTGCACTGCTGGGCGGCGGTACTACTATGATTGGTGATCCAACTGGAAAAACAGATATGAGAAAGATTATGACAAAGGAAATCATTCAGCATAATGCAGACTGTTTCTATCAGCAATTGTCTCAATTCATTGATTTTGATCATGATAATGCTATTATTGCAAATAATGCAGATTGGCTGCTGGATTTGAATTATGTTGAATTTTTACGTGATATAGGAATACATTTTTCTGTGAACAAAATGTTGACAGCGGAATGTTACAAGCAGCGTATGGAACGAGGTTTGACTTTTTTTGAATTCAATTATATGTTAATGCAATCCTATGATTTTTGGAAATTGCATAAATTGTATGACTGTAAATTAGAACTAGGCGGAAATGATCAGTGGTCTAATATTTTAGGCGGTGTAGATTTAATCCGCAGAAAAGAGGGAAAACCTGCTTATGGTCTGACTTTCAAATTGCTTACAAACAGTGAAGGCAAAAAAATGGGTAAAACAATGAGTGGAGCGATCTGGCTGGACCCTGCAAAAACATCTCCATATGAATTTTATCAATATTGGAGAAATATTGAAGATGTAAAAGTAGAAGAATGTCTTGCACTTCTTACATTTCTGCCAATGGATGAAGTAAGAAGACTGGGAGCTTTGGAAGGTTCAAAAATCAATCAGGCAAAAGAAGTCCTGGCATACGAAATCACTAAGATTGTACATGGTGAAGAGGAAGCCGAAAAAGCAAAAGAGGCAGCACGTTCGTTATTTGGCGGGACAATGGATACAAAAGATCTTCCTACTACTACTTACAGCCGTGAAGTATTTGAAGCTGGTATTGATTTAATTACTTTACTTGTAGATGCAAAAATGGTTTCTTCACGTTCAGATGGAAGACGTAATATTCAGCAGGGCGGTGTTTCTGTCAATGAAGAAAAATGTATGGAATTTGACCGTAAATTCACTCCTGCTGACTTCAATGAAAATAATGCTTTGCTTATCAAAAAAGGAAAAAAAGCATATCACTTATTTAAAATAGCTGAGTAGGAGGAAATATCTATGCCATGGTGCCCGAATTGCCACACAGAATATAAGAATGGTGTGCAAAAATGTAAAACTTGTGATACAGAGTTAGTTGCACAATTACCAGAACATAACTTTGAGACCACTCAGAAAAAGAATGATGGTTATGCTGCATATGAAATGCAGAAAGAACTAGAAAAACTACGCAATGCCAAAAGCTCTGTATATGTAAAAAAAGCTGACCGCTATGAAGATGTGGGCTCTTCCGCTGTTGTTTTTCTTGGTTTTGGTGCAATTGGATTTCTTGTTGTATTGTTAAATATATTGCATATTTTAAATCTTCCATTTTTCGATATTATAAATAATGTATCAAAATTTTCTTTATTGCTTATTTTCGCTGTTTTTTTTATCATTGGGGTCTTTTCATGGAAAAAGGCAAAACAGCTAAAGTCACAAATTGGTGAAGAAGAAAATATTACAGAAAAAATTAATCAATGGATGGAAAAAAAATTTACGAGAGAATTTTTAGAACAGCATACCGATGATTCCCTTTCAAATGAAATTAATTTTTTAAACCAGATTGGAGAAATGAAACAGTTGTTGATTCTTGCTTTTCCTGATGTAGAAAGCGATTATCTGGATATGTTAATTGAGGAATATTATAATTCACATTTTGAAAATTAGATGCTTTCATAACATAACTTTATATTCAGACAAGCCAAATAAAAGATTATTTCTATGGAAGTACCCTTTTTGCTTTAGCAACATACTTTATCAGACAAAATCCGCCAGCCCGAATGGGCATGAATTGCGATATGCTTAGAGGGGTATGCAACATAGGCGTGCAGATTGCGGCAATAAATTTTTAAACATGCTCTAATTTAAGTTTATTATAAAAACGTCATAGGCACAAATAAACTTACCCTTTGTTCCTATGACGTTTTATTCTTACTTATATTAACTTTTTATGACAACTTTATAAGTCACATGTGCTTATCCTTTATAATAATTAATTAAGCATCCTTTCAGTATAATTTCTCTTTCATCATCTGTCAATTCGCCAAGTTTCAAATCAAATTCTTTTAATTCATCTCCAACAACATAAGCTTTAATGACTGATTCTTTATTCGCAATGGCTTTTTTCACATCTTTGATTAACACATAATCACCATTTTCAAATGGCAATTCTCCATCAAATAAAAATGGTAACATACCCCAGTTGATTAAGTTTGAACGATATCTCTTTGTAGCATATTCCCTTGCAATATTAGCAAGTCCACCAAGTACTTTCTGACAGCTTGCGGCCTGTTCTCTGGCAGAGCCATCTCCTGGTTTTACTGCAAAAATCATGCTTCCAATTTCCGTTGTCTTTGGATCTATGGAGAATTTCTGATTGATTTTTTCAAATACATTCTTCACTTCCGGACATGCTGCATAGATATCTTCTCCAGCAATTCTTGCTTTCTCCGCTTTCTGTACTTCTTTTGCACGTCCAACATATGCAGGATCTTTTCTGGATAATGTAAATTCAGCAAGTCCTAGCGGATTGGAGCGGAAAGAAGATGTTTCTCCAGACGGAATCAATTCATCTGTTGTTGTAACAGGGTCATGAATCACAGATACTACTTTTAATACCATATCATCTGTTAAACTTGACATTGCAGGCCAGTCAACGATACCAGGTCCGAATTTTAATTCCGTTTCAGGCTGTGCCTTTCCAACACCATTGTATACACGATTTTCATAAATAGAAGCATCAAAATGATATGCAGGCTTTGTAAATTCAACATCTACATCTGTTGCTGCTGTTAAATAACCCTTATTTGCTGCTGTTGCTGCAATAGAACGTGCATCCATAAGTGCAACAGATGCAATTTGACCATTTGTAATTTTAGAACCTTCTCTGTTAGGGAAGTTTCTTGTAGAATGGCGGATACTAAGTCCTTTATTAGACGGAACATCTCCGGCACCAAAACATGGACCACAGAATGCGGTTCTGATTGTCGCACCAGTTGCCATTAAATCGGCCACTCTTCCATTCTTCACTAATTCCATAAATACAGGTTGGCTGGCTGGGTATACGCTTAATGAGAATTCATCTGCACCAATAAATTTACCTCTTAAGATATCTGCCGCATCACAAATATTTTCATATCCACCGCCGGCACATCCTGCAATAACACCCTGCTCTACATATAATTTTCCATCTCTTACTTTATCTTTTAATGTATATTTCACATTATTATTATCAAGGCTTACTAATGCTTTCTTTTCTACATCATCAAGAATATCTAATAAGTTTGCATTTAATTCTTCAATTGTATATACATTACTTGGGTGGAATGGCATTGCAATCATAGGTTTAACCTTGGATAAATCTACATATACCATACCATCATAATATGCAACTTTTTCAGGCTGTAATTGTTTGTAATCTTCCGGTCTGTTATGAATATCATAGAATTCTTTTACTTTCTCATCTGTTATCCAGATAGACGATAAACAGGTAGTTTCTGTTGTCATTACATCAATGCCGATACGGTAATCTACACTAAGATTTGCAACACCATCACCAACAAATTCCATTACTTTATTGTTTACATAACCATTTGCAAATACTGCACCAATAATTGCTAATGCAATATCCTGTGGACCTACACCTTTCTGTGGTGTTCCTGTTAAATAAACACCAACTACACCTGGCATATTAATATCATATGTTTTAGATAATAACTGTTTTACAAGTTCAGGTCCGCCTTCACCCATTGCCATAGTACCAAGTGCACCATAACGGGTATGGCTGTCAGAACCAAGAAGCATCTTTCCACCGCCTGCAAGCATTTCACGTGCAAACTGATGGATAACTGCCTGATGAGGAGGCACATACATTCCACCATATTTCTTTGCACAAGATAATCCAAACATATGATCATCCTCATTGATTGTTCCGCCAACTGCACATAAACTGTTATGACAGTTTGTCAATACGTAAGGGACAGGAAATTTCTCTAAACCTGATGCTCTGGCAGTTTGAATAATACCAACAAATGTAATATCATGGGAAGTTAATTTATCAAATTTAATTTTCAACTTATCCATATTTCCAGATGTATTATGTGCTGCTAAAATACTATAAGCCATTGTTCCTTTTGCAGCTTCTGTCTTTTCAACAGCTTTTCCTAATTTACTTTCTAATATTGCAGCGGTTTCTGCATTTTCGTCTACTACTTCTGTGTCATTAATTAAATATGCACCTTTTTCGGATAATCTAATCATATTGTATTCTTGTCCTCCTGTTTATTTGATATCATCTTTTGAGAAGATGTATGTTCATTGTTTCAAACACTGCACATTCCTTATTATAATAAGAACAGGCAGAAATTTCAATTCTTTTTTTTGTATCTGTGGATTTTTACTTATTCTTGTTACATTAATTACAATACATTTCTTTTTCCTTTTATCTGGTAAGTTCTTGCAATCTCATCATTGGAGTATTATAATCTAACATAGTATATTGGAAAGAATACTTATAAATATTTCACATTATGGAGGTACCCATGAGACATATTATTAATCCACTTGATCTTTCTGTTGATGAGATGACTTCATTGCTTGCGTTAGCAGAAAAAATTATTGACAATCCTCAAAAATATAACTCTGTGTGTCAAGGAAAAAAACTTGCCACACTATTCTATGAACCAAGTACAAGAACCCGTTTAAGTTTTGAAGCTGCTATGCTTAATTTAGGCGGATCTATACTTGGCTTTTCTTCTGCTGATTCCAGTTCGGCAGCTAAGGGAGAAAGTGTTGCAGATACGATTCGTGTAATTTCAAGTTATGCGGATATCTGTGCCATGCGGCATCCAAAAGAAGGTGCTCCAATGGTGGCATCTATGTATTCTGCTATTCCAGTAATTAATGCTGGTGATGGTGGACACAATCATCCTACACAGACAATTACAGATCTGCTGACTATCAAAAATTTAAAAGGAAGATTAGATGATCTTACAATTGGTTTATGTGGAGATTTAAAATTTGGACGTACTGTTCATTCATTGATTAATGCAATGGTTCGGTATTCAAATATTAGATTTGTGATGATCTCTCCCGAGGAATTAAAAATTCCTGATTATCTAAGAACAGAAGTACTGGATGCACAACATATTCCTTATGAAGAAGTTCGTGTATTAGAAGATGTAATGCCCTCTCTCGATTTATTATACATGACACGTGTGCAGAGAGAACGTTTTTTTAATGAAGAAGATTACATCCGCTTAAAAGATAGTTTTATACTGGATACTGAAAAAATGTCTTATGCAAAAGATGACATGCTTGTGTTACATCCTCTTCCACGTGTGAATGAAATTGCAACCGAGGTTGACAATGATCCGCGAGCTGTATATTTTAAACAAGCTGAATATGGTGTATATGCAAGAATGGCATTAATTATGAAACTGTTAGGTTTGGACATGGAGGGTGAAAATTTATGTTAAACATTGGAGGCCTTAATCAAGGTGTAGTGATTGATCACATTAAAGCTGGTGGTGCAATGGAAATTTACCACTATTTAAAATTAGAGAAATTAGATTGTAGTGTTGCTATTATAAAAAATGCAAAAAGTAACAAATCCGGCAAAAAGGATATTATAAAAATTGATGGTCTTCTTGATATTGATTTAAATATGCTTGGTGTATTAGATCCCAATATCACGGTGAATATTATTGATAATGGAAACATTATTGAAAAAAGAAATCTAACTTTGCCTGAACTTGTAACAAATATTATTAAATGTAAAAATCCCCGATGCATTACCTCTATTGAACAGGAATTACCGCATAAATTCAAATTAACTAATCCTGAAAAAGGAATTTACCGTTGTGTTTACTGCGAGCAGAAATTCAAAGAAAAACATTAAAGGATTTTATATTTTCTATCAAATATGCTGTAGGGTGTGAAAATTGTTGTATTCAATTTTAAAACACGCTCTAAAGTAAAAATCAGAAAACCTATCTACTTCACGATTTTCTGAATCCAGAAGAGCGGTCATGAAATAATCTTTCATGGCCGCTCCCTGATTTTGTTCTTTTTACATTTGTTTTCTTACTACTTTGTATTCATCATCTAATCGAAAATATGGACAATTTTCAAAAGAACTTTGCAAAAATCTTACCATCTCATCTTCGTCAAGATTTATTTCACAGTAATAATTTTCATACTCTTCATCATAAGCATAATTTATACACGTTTCGCAGTTGCTTTGTTGTTTCATTTATCCACCTGCTTTTATTTCATTTATAGTATTCCATTAGTAGTAACACAAAAGTTCTATAATCTAATTTTAGATATTTAGAATAATCCTGTAATCACACCATTTTCATTCACATCAATACGTTCCGCTGCTGGTTGTTTTGGAAGCCCTGGCATTGTCATAATAGTACCTGTAATTGCAACTACAAAACCTGCACCAGCTGAAACATAAACTTCACGGATATTAATCGTAAAGTTTTCGGGACGTCCTAATCGTGTTGGGTCATCAGATAAAGAATACTGATTTTTCGCCATACATACTGGAAGTTCTTTGTAGCCAAGTTCTTCTATTCTGTCAATTGCTTTTAGAGCTGCCTGATCATAAGTCACACTAGACGCACCATAAATCTCTCTGGCAACTGTTTCAATTTTTTCCTTGATTGACAATTTATCTTCATATAGCGGTTTAAAGCAGCTTTCTTTTGTTTCTATTGTATTTATCACTTTTTTTGCTAATGCAATACCGCCTTCTCCACCTTTTTCCCATACTTCAGATAACGCAAATTCACAGCCATGTACTTCACAGAATTCTTTTACATACGCAAGTTCTGCCTCAGAATCGGTAACAAATTTATTTAATGTTACAACACAAGGCACATTATATTTTTGCACATTTTCAATATGTTTTTCCAGATTAGAGATACCTTTTTTCAAAGCTTCCAGATTTTCATTATTTAAATCAGCTTTTGGAACACCACCATTGTATTTTAATGCACGTACTGTTGCAACTAATACAACTGCATCTGGTTTTAGATTTGCTTTTCTACATTTAATATCAAAGAATTTCTCAGCACCTAAATCAGCACCAAATCCCGCTTCTGTCACAACATAATCTGCTAATTTTAAAGCTGTCTTTGTTGCTCTCACACTATTACATCCATGTGCAATGTTGGCAAAAGGACCGCCATGAACGATTGCAGGTGTATTTTCTAATGTCTGAATTAAGTTTGGTTTGATAGCATCCTTTAACAATGCTGCCATAGAACCAACAGCATTTAATTGTTTTGCGGTAACAGGAGTTCCATCATATGTGTAGGCTGTGATAATATTACCAAGACGTTCTTTTAAATCTTTCATATTTTCTGCAAGACAGAGAATCGCCATGATTTCAGAAGCTACAGTAATAATAAAATGGTCTTCACGAACAACACCATCTGCTTTTCTTCCCAATCCTACTACAATATTTCTAAGTACACGGTCATTCATATCCACGCAGCGTTTCCATACAATCTGATTTGGATCAATGCCTAATGAATTTCCCTGTTGAATATGGTTATCCATCATTGCTGCCAATAAATTATTTGCAGAAGTAATTGCATGAAAATCTCCTGTAAAATGAAGATTCAAATCTTCCATCGGCACTACTTGTGCATAACCGCCGCCTGCTGCACCTCCTTTGATACCGAAACAAGGACCAAGAGAAGGTTCTCTCAATGCGATTACAGCTTTTTTATTCAACTTTCCAAATGCCTGGCCTAAACCAACTGTTGTTGTGGTTTTTCCCTCTCCAGCAGGTGTTGGATTAATTGCTGTTACCAAAATTAATTTTCCGTCCTTCTTGTCCTTTATATTCTCCCAAAGTTCATCTGTAAGTTTTGCTTTATATTTCCCATAGAAATCAAGCTCTTCCTCCGGAATGTTCAGTTGCTTTGCAACTTCTTTAATAGGAATCATGGAAGCTTCCTGTGCAATTTGAATATCTGTTTTCATATTTGTTTTCTCCTTTCACGAACCATTACAAATAGAAATTTCTACTTGCAATGCCAATATCTATATTATAACCATCAATATTGTATCTGAAAACCCCTTTTTTTACTTTTTACGGATATTCTTGTCGAACGAAAGCATATTTGAAGAATGTTCCCGTTTCGTGTCCACAGTTACATCCTACTACCAATAACAGTTATAATATGCTCAAAATACAGTTCAAGCAAGTTGATTTCTGTACATTGATATAACATTCTTGCTCCAACAACATCTTCTATTTCATTAAAAATAAATTCACCATTATCTCCTATAAGAAAGTCAATTCCAACTAAACCAAATTCAAACACATCTATAATTTTCCTTACTGTGTTTTTTTGACTTTGAGATAACGGATATACTTCTACTTTTCCGCCTAGTGAAAAATTTGATTTAAAACCACTATGTGCAGTTCTGCAAATAGCCGAAACAATTTTTTTCCCTATAACATAGACTCGGACATCCTGATGTTTTTTTCCGGTTAATGGTTGTATTACAAAGTCAGAATGTGCAAGTGATTTTGCAGACTGCTGGGAAGTCAGAAACACCTGTGAACCACCATGTCCGTCTACTGATTTAATCACTTCATAATTAGAATTTTTCTCTTTTAGTACACTATTAAGCGCATTTGAATCATAAATAGCTGTATCAATCATTGGTATATGAAATTGTGCCAGATATTGATAGGTTTTTGCTTTATTATTGCAGATTTCTGATACAAAAGCATTATTAAATACTGGTATTTTCAAATATTCTAATTGCCGGCTGAACATAGGAACTCTTGCCCGGCAGAGTACAAAATTCGGAATGTTTGTTCTGTCTTTTTCTGTAATATGAATGTTGTCTGCCATATGATTAATAAAAAATTCGTTGTTTTTTATTCCATATATAAAATCTTCAAAATAGAAAAAATACAATGTAATATTTTTCTTTTCTGCCTCTTCAAAATGCATCTTAATATATTGTTGATTATATGCTGCATCCTCCTTTGTATAAATCAACCATCCTGTCATTTTTACAATCCAACCTTTCTTCTGCTTAAGTTTCAGAAACTTTTGTTTTATCTTCATTACTTTTTAATGTATAGATAATATGGTCCATAATATAGTCTGCCGTGTTTACTCCTGTACAATCATATATATTTTTAAAATGTGCATTGGAATTCACCTCACAAACAAGTACATTTCCATTTTCAACAAACAGTAAATCTACTCCCGCAAAGTCTAATCCCAATATTTTGCAGCATTGCAATGCCAGTTTTTTTTCTTTTTCTGTGGGTTCATAATATTTCATAGAGCCCCCATTTGTTATATTTGCCCGAAAATCTCCATTGACAGCATAACGATACATGGAGGTTATTACCTGATTTCCCACCACCTGAATACGAACATCCCGTCCTGCACTATATTTAATAAATTCTTGAAAAAGAAATGGTGTTCCCTGCAATTGCTTTGCTTTCTCTTCTGTCTCCATTCTATTATGAAGCAAATAAACCTGTTGTCCAAAAGAACCAAAACATTCCTTTATTATCATCGGATATCCCAGCTTTTCCTCTATCCTGTCTATGAAGGAAAAATCTGTGTATCCTATATTAGAGTAGGTCATTGGTGCAATTATTGTTTTTGGCATTGGAATATGATGTTGACTTAATAATAAATGTGTCAGTGATTTGTCATCACAATTTTCAATTCCTTTAGAAGAATTAAACAAGCGAAGTCCCATTTTTTCTAATGCCTGTGCCAGACGGATATCTTTATCCCAAAACAAAACAAATTCCGGCTGCTGTTCTACCGGAATCTGTTTTATAAAGTTAATATTCTCTGACAGACTGACCATAATGGAGGCATTGCTTTTTAATTCTAATTGTATATTCCGTGCTATAGCAGCATCTAATAACCATTTGTGAATTTCAGTAAACTTTTGAGAGTGCAAAAAACGATTTACCACTAACCATCCTGTCATATCTATCCTCTTTTCTATTATTCCTATCTACTCACCATGCCATTTATGCCTTGTAAGCCCATTATTTGCAAGAATCAATAATACTCATCAATGTAGTTTTCAAACTGTTCTAATGACATTAACACTTTTCTTGGTTTGGTTCCTTCTTCCGGACCTACCACACCAGCTTCGCTTAATTGGTCCATAATTCTGGCAGCACGGTTAAAACCAACCTTAAATACACGTTGCAGCATGCCAATAGAAGCCTTGTCTTTTTCAATAATAAATTTCCCTGCATCAATAAAATAATCATCTCTTTCATTTTTGGCAGCAGCTCCTGCACCATCTGTTGACTTGATTGTTTCAATCTGCTGGTTTATTGTCTCGTTATATTGTGGTGTTTCAACTTGCTGTTTAAGAAAATCCACTACCGCAGTAACTTCTGAATCCGAAACAAATGCTCCCTGTACACGTACCGGCTTTGGAAAACCGGAAGGAAAGAATAACATATCCCCCTTTCCCAATAGTTTCTCTGCTCCGCCGCCATCTAAAATTGTTCGGGAATCAATCGCTGAGGAAACTGCAAACGCAATACGTGATGGGATATTTGCTTTAATCAAACCAGTAATAACGTTTACAGAAGGTCTCTGTGTGGCAATGACAAGGTGAATCCCTGCTGCTCTTGCCAGCTGTGCCAGACGGCAAATAGACTCTTCCACCTCTCCCGGTTCTACCATCATTAAGTCAGCCAGCTCGTCTACTATAATAACAATCTGTGGCATTTTTTGAAAACGAGGATCATTGGCATCTTCTACCGCAGCGACTTTTTCATTATAACCATTAATTTCCCTAACACCCAGCTCTGCAAATTTATTATAACGGTCTGTCATTTCTGTTACTGCCCAGCTTAATGCCCCAGAAGCTTTTTTAGGATCTGTTACTACTGGAATTAACAGGTGTGGGATTCCATTATAAACACTCAGTTCTACTACTTTAGGATCAATCATAATTAATTTTACATCTTTAGGATCTGCCTTATATAAAATACTCATAATTAAAGTATTAATACAAACAGATTTACCAGAACCCGTTGCACCTGCAATCAATAAATGGGGCATTTTAGCAACATCTGTAACAACTGCATTTCCGCCAATGTCTTTTCCAACTGCAAAAGCTACATTAGATTTATGGGATTTGAATTCTTTGCTTCCTACCAAATCCCGTAACATAACCATTGTATTGACACTATTAGGCACTTCAATACCCACAGCTGCTTTTCCAGGTATCGGTGCTTCAATACGGATATCTGCCGCTGCAAGATTTAATTTAATGTCATCTGTTAATCCAGTAATCTTACTAACTTTGACTCCTTGTTCCGGCTGCAATTCAAAACGTGTTACAGTAGGCCCGCAGCTTACATCTGTAATAGTAACACGAACTCCAAAACTATCCAGAGTCTGTTTTAATTTAACTGCCTTTTCACGAATTTCATCATCTGACATGCCTTGCTGATCATCATTAGGCTTTTCTAGTAAATCAATAGGTGGAAATACATGTGGTTTTGTTTCCTTTATTTCAATTGCTTTATTCAACTCATCCATATTTGATGTATTTGGAGTAGATGCTTTTTCAATTACAATCGGTTTTATTTGTGTATTAGCTGTTGATGCTGTGACAGGTAATGTGAGTTTTTCTAAATTCGCTTCCGGTGATACAGTATCCTCTTGTTCAATGGGATCATATACAGATGTATTTAATGTTTCATCTATTTCATTTTCTGTATATTCTTCAGGTTTTGTTTGTTCATCATTAATTACAATATCTTCTCCTGCCGATTCAGTTGATGTGTAATCTGTTATTTTTTCTAGTACCTCTTCTGGCATCTCTTCCCTGCTATTTTCTTTTACGCTATCCGAAACGCTCTGGTCTATGATTTCATGAGTTCCGAATTCCTGAACATCTGTAATTGTCGCTGTCAT
>CAYRAV010000040.1:0-28359 GCA_964422365.1 uncultured Lachnospiraceae bacterium
ATTGCATGATAAAGAAATAGCAATGGAGGCAAGGGAAGAAGGACGGGAAGAAGGACGGAACGAATTGGTACAAAATATGTTGTTAGAGAATATGAACATTTCTTTCATTGTAAAGATTTCAAAACTGCCGGAAGAGGCAGTTAGGGAGATAAAAGATAAACTGATAAAGGAAGGAAAATTAAGGGAAGCGGACCAATAGCTATCTATCTGTTGCAAGAGATTAAAATTTTACTTTATAGAGATGTCATATCAGAATAAAAAAGCTAAAGTCATATATGAGAGTGATAAAGATAATATTATCAATGAGTACATTATTTTTTGCAAAGTATTTAATGAACAGGTAAAAGAGCATAGAATGACAAAACAAGAAATGCCTGTACATTTGCCCATGTTTATGGAGGAAGAGGCAAAGGAAATTGAAGCCGAGGTTATGCAGCAGCGTAACCAGAGAAACGATTTAATGTCAAAATAACAGCGTAAAGGCGTATGGAACAGTAAAATCATGCGTCTTTTTTGCGCCAAAAGGAGGAACATGAGCGAGAATATTCAGACCACTATCGCTTGCTTGCAAATGTTCCGGAATAAGCTGTAATGCCAGACGGGCAGTTACATTCATAAACCTGGAACAGTCAATTTTGGCATAGGAGCAGGCATAATAGAAGATATTGAGGGATTTTTGTATTGCTTTTGCTAAAAAATGTTTATACAGTAAATGGATGGAAGCAGCAGATTCTACTGCTGGTATGGATAAAACGGGTAAAAACAGATTTTCCATAGTTGGTACGGAAAATCTGTTTGAAAATATTGAAAAAGTCTACCAATAATGTTCTTTTTGTTGTATAATAAATTTACCGTATGAGGTCACTCCTTTGTAAAATATTTTGTGGTAAATCTATTATACATTAAAAGTGCCTTGTGCGGTATTTATTTTTCAAAAAAGTGGTAAAGTGGTGTAAATATAATAAAAGGAGGGTGGCTGCCATGAATCAAAAAGTTTCTATTGGTATTCAGAATTTTGAAAGTATCCGTAAAAATAACTGTTTTTATATTGATAAAACCCATTTTATAAAGGAATGGTGGGACTGTGGGGATGCTTTACCTTAATTGCCCGTCCGAGACGTTTTGGTAAAACCTTGAATATGAGTATGTTGGAACAGTTTTTTTCAACCGCTATGAAGGACGAGGAGATTTGTTTGAAGGACTTGCTCTGTGGGAACATGAGGAATATCGGAACTTGCAGGGAACCTATTCTGTTATTGTTCTAACCTTTGCTAACGTAAAAGAAACAAACTTTTTAGATGTTAAAAAACGTATTAGTCAGATTATTGCTGATTTATCAGATTCGTAAAAATTTTGGCAATTTTCAAAATTATCTGCCAAAGTAAGTTGTTTTTGTGGTATCATATAGACATTTTCTTTTGATGATTTGGTTATAGTTTCTAGGCAATTCTATTATACCATAGCTAAGAGGAGATATTTCATTTTAGAAAAAATATGTCATATTTATATGGCTTGTGGCATTTTGCAAACGCCTAATATTGATAGAAACTATGTGAGGAGGAAGAAAAAATGGATCCTTTAGTAAGATTGCGTCAAGGTACATATGCTCAAAGGCAAAATAGAAGAAGTTCTTCGTCTTTTGATTGGGGAGAGGAGGATGGATCATTAAATACAAACCCTGCCAGCAGACTGGTAGCAGCAAGCCGCGGTTTGTTGTCGGAAGAGGAGGACAGTTCGGAACCTAGTGATAAAGATGATGGAACTTGGGGACCGCCGGAAAAAAACAAAAGACAGAGATATATGGGGCCTACACCGCAGAAGTCTTCTCCAACAGGCAGGACTGTGATTAAGAGAACATATGATGGGAATCCGGATTTATTTGAATTTACAGGAGAACAGGCAGCAGAATATGAAGCATATATAAGAGAACAGGAGGCTTACAAAACAAAAAGTCTTCCAAAAGGTTTTCTGGAAAATACAGTATATGACCAATATCCACTTCTGAAATATGACATGGGACACAGAGAAGATGCTGTTACAAAGTGGAATGAATTTTTTAGGCATATGGGAGAAGAACAAGGAACAAGATTGGCAAGAATCTGGATGCAAGAACCGGAAATATATGAGTTGCAGCTTTATTTAGAAAATCGTTCTAATGGAGCAAGACTGGGATATACAAAGGAGGGCCGATATCAAGAACCAGAAACAAATGCAAGAAAGATTCAGGAATTTATAAACGCACACATAGACGAAATTCGGCAAATAGATCCGAATTGGGAATGAGATTTTTCCATATATGAGGAGGATGAAAAAGAAACCTGGGAAACATATTATTTTCAAATGCACTCTAAGCCTGTAAAAACAATTATTTTTTCCCTTGAAGAGATGACACATATAGTGTACAATGAAAAAGTATATGAAGAATCATTACATGGAAGAGAGGAGTGTAGCGATGAAAGGTATTATTTTAGCTGGAGGCTCTGGAACCAGATTATATCCGCTTACAATGGTAACATCTAAGCAGTTACTGCCTGTATATGATAAACCGATGATTTATTATCCGCTATCAACGTTGATGCTGGCAGGGATTAGGGACATATTGATTATATCTACACCGAAAGATTTGCCTAATTTTGAAAAATTATTGGGTGATGGTTCGAAATTTGGAATCAGCCTAAGTTATGCAGAGCAGCCATCTCCGGATGGTCTTGCACAGGCATTTATTATAGGAGAGAAGTTTATTGATGGACAATCATGTGCTATGGTATTAGGAGATAATATTTTTTATGGCAGTGGTTTGACAAAGCATTTAAAACAGGCGGCAAAGAAGTCTGACGGAGCTACTATTTTTGGGTATTATGTGGACGACCCGGAACGGTTTGGCATTGTGGAATTTGATAAAAATGGAAAAGCGGTTTCCATTGAGGAAAAACCGAAACATCCAAAATCAAACTATTGTGTGACCGGCTTATATTTTTATGATCAAAATGTATGTGAGTTAGTAAAAAAAATCAAACCATCAGCAAGAGGAGAATTAGAAATTACAGACTTAAATAAGTTGTATCTGGCGGAAGGTAAACTTGATGTGGTAACATTAGGACGAGGGTATGCATGGTTAGATACTGGTACAATGGATTCGCTTGCAGAAGCGGCAGAGTTTGTGAAAGTGATCGAAGCCAGACAGGGTATTAAGATTGCAGCAATTGAAGAAATAGCATATATTAATGGATGGATTGATAAAGATAAACTGCAGGAGTCTGCTGATTTATATGGGAAGTCTAATTATGGACAACACTTGAAGCAGGTTGCTGGTGGAAAGATTTTATATTAAAAAGTAGAAAAGAAGGATTTATATTATGAAGGTAATTGAAACAGTGGTAAAAGATGTATTTATTTTAGAACCACAAGTATTTGGTGATAATAGGGGCTGGTTTATGGAAAGCTGGTCAGAGAAAAAGATGGAAGAAGCAGGTCTGCATTATCATTTTGTACAGGATAACCAGTCTTTTTCAGCACAGAAAGGCACTCTTCGCGGGTTACATTTTCAAAAGGGAGATTCTGCACAGGCGAAATTAGTACGCTGCAGCAAAGGAGCTGTTATGGATGTAGCGGTAGATATGCGGAAAGATTCACCTACCTATAAAAAATGGGTGGCAGTAGAATTATCTGCAGAAAATAAGAAACAGTTATTAATTCCAAGAGGATGCCTGCATGGATTTGTGACTTTAACAGATGATGTAGAATTTTTATATAAAGCAGATAATTTATATGATCCGCAAGCTGACAGAAATATTAGATGGAATGATCCGGAGATTGGTGTGGAATGGAATGTAGAAAATCCAATTGTATCAGAAAAAGATGCAAAAGCACCATTCTTAAAGGATAGTGATATAGATTTTTAAAAAACATGAGTACAACAGAGGAATCAGATTGAATTTTAGTAACAGTTTGGCTAAGAACAGTATATTTTTTAACCATGATATCCTATTCTGGAAGAATAGGAATGTATGGCGGAACTGTAACAGATATTGAATATATGGAAACCACAATGGTTTAAGTGAAAAGTAAAAAATATAATGAAGGAGAAAATGACATGAAAATAATTGTAACTGGTGGAGCAGGTTTTATCGGTGGAAATTTTGTGCATCACATGGTAAATAAATATCCGGATTATGAGATTGTTTGTTTGGATAAATTAACATATGCAGGCAATTTAGAAACTTTAGATCCTGTTAGGGATAAAAAGAATTTTAAGTTTGTAAAAGGTGATATTGCAGACAGAAAATTTATATTTGATTTATTTGAAACAGAAAAGCCGGATATTATCGTAAACTTTGCTGCGGAAAGCCATGTCGATCGTTCCATTGAAGATCCTGGTATTTTTTTACAGACGAATGTAATTGGTACAGGTGTGTTATTAGATGCCTGCCGGGAATATGGTATTCAAAGATATCATCAGGTATCTACAGATGAAGTATATGGGGATCTTCCATTAGACAGACCGGATTTGTTTTTTACTGAAACAACACCTCTTCATACTTCCAGTCCATATTCTGCTTCCAAAGCATCCTCAGATTTGCTGGTACAGGCATATCACAGAACGTTTCATATACCAGCAACTATTTCAAGGTGTTCTAATAATTATGGACCATATCATTTTCCGGAAAAATTAATTCCGCTTATGATTGCAAATGCCTTAAATGACAAACCGCTTCCTGTATATGGAAAAGGTGAAAACGTAAGAGACTGGCTATATGTGGAAGATCATTGTGTGGCAATTGATTTGATTTTGCACAAGGGAAAAGTGGGAGAAGTGTATAATATTGGCGGTCATAATGAACAGACAAATTTGGATGTTGTTAAGACGATTATCAAAGAACTCGGAAAGAGTGAGGATTTGATACAATATGTGACAGATCGTCCCGGACATGATATGCGATATGCTATTGATCCTACCAAAATTCGTACAGAATTAGGCTGGGAGCCTGCCACACGTTTTTCTGAAGGCATCAAAAGAACAATAAAATGGTACTTAGAAAACAAGCAATGGTGGGAAAATATTATTAGTGGTGAGTACCAGAACTATTATGAGAAAATGTATGGAAACAGATAAGAATAATAATACATGCACTTGTAGTACAGGTAAACTTGCTGCAGGGAATTAAATTTGGAAAAAAATCTTGACATAAGGGAATGGATTTGTTATTCTTGTTATGATAGATATAAGCTGATAGCAAATGCAGTTTATGAATGTTAGTTATTGAATGAAATAGAATAATGGAAATATAGAAAAGCTGTCAAAGATGATGGAAGCACTAAAATGGTGTCCGGAATTTTGACAGTTTTTTGCTATTTATCATAACTATTCAAAATTGTTATACTAGTATAATAAATGAAATGGAGGAGTTCATATGACAGAAGAAATGAGCAGGGTAACAATTATTACAAGGCATGAAAAATTTGAGGAATTACGTGAGGCACTGCAGGATATTGGTGTCAAAGGAATGACGGTAACAGAAGTGGAAGGCTGTGGTGTACAAAGTGGTGCAGAAATGATTGTCCGTGGTGTGAAGATGAAAAAACATTTAATACCCAAAATTAAAGTAGAAATGGTAGTTTGTAAAGTGCCCGTTGAACAAGTGATTGGAGTAGCTAAGAAAGTGCTTCACACTGGAGAAATGGGAGATGGAAAAATTTTTGTTTCTGCTATGGAGAAGGTAGTGCGTATCAGAACAGGAGAAGAAGATAAAGAAGCTCTGAAAAATTCAGAAAATGATTAAAGAAAATGATATGTTAAAGAAAAGTGCAGGAAGAATAAAAATAATTTGAGTTTTTCTTTTTGAAGATACTTTGAAGTAAATCACTATGTATTTACATAAGCATGAATAATTTTGATAATCGAAAACACTCTTTTGATAGCATAATTCAGCCGGCTATAATATTTTTAGGTTCTTTCTTGACTTTGGATTATGATTGGTTTATAAAGTTTAAAAGTGCTTTGTGGTACAAGCAGCTCTACAAAACCAGTAATTAAAGAAGATCCAGGTATGAGAAAGGACTTGTTTTTGTTAAAAGTTATCTTGGTAAATTGTGAATGGCATAGCTGAACTGTAATCATTTATGTTATAAAAAATAAAAAAGTACTTGCATTATGAAAAAAAATATTGTATACTAGATTTTGCTGTGACATTGATAGCGTAGAAGCGAGAGGTTGCCTTGTATGTGAAAGCATATAAGGGTTTTCCGTGGAGCGAATGTCAATTTAGAAAACTGGCGACAAGTCACTGTACCGTTAATTGAATTTTCATACAATATGAAAAGGGAAGTGTGTATTGATTCATAATGCAGATATATATTAGTATATAGGGCGATACACACGGATTAGTGTACAGTCACCACTTGTCGTACTGAGAAAATAGTGCGAAAAGGAGGCGGCTTTTTTTATGGCAACAAGTCAAGTAATGAGAATTACATTGAAAGCGTATGATCATCAGCTAATTGATCAATCAGCTGGAAAAATTATTGAAACTGTAAAGAAAACAGGATCAAAGGTGAGTGGACCAGTACCTCTTCCAACAAAGAAAGAAGTAATTACAATCTTAAGAGCGGTTCACAAATACAAAGATTCCAGAGAACAGTTCGAGCAGAGAACACATAAAAGATTGATTGATGTCATCGCTCCAAGCCAGAAAACAGTAGATGCATTATCTAGATTAGAAATGCCTGCTGGAGTTTTCATTGACATCAAAATGAAAAACAAATAATTATTGTGAAGTAAGTAATCCTTAGGGTTTGTATATAGAGTCCAAGCAACGAAATATTTGATAAATGTGTAAAAATGCACAAGATAATTTATGGATACCAAGCGCTCGGTGAACCATTCTAGGATGAACGCAGAAGGAAAGATAAGCGTTCCGCTGTAGATTTATAGGAGGTGCAACATTATGAAAAAAGCTATTTTAGCAACAAAAATCGGTATGACACAGATTTTTAATGAAGATGGCGTTTTGATACCGGTAACAGTATTGCAGGCAGGACCATGTGCAGTAACACAGATTAAAACTGTTGACAATGATGGTTATAGTGCAGTACAGGTTGGTTTTGGCGACATTAGAGAAGTTTTAGTGAACAAACCAAAGCAGGGACATTTTGCCAAAGCTGGTGTGGAAAATAAGAGATATTTAAAAGAGTTTAAATTTGATAATGCAGATGAATATCAAGTAGGACAGGAAATTAAAGCTGATATTTTTGCAGCTGGAGACAAGATTGATGCAACAGCAACATCAAAAGGTAAAGGTTTCCAGGGTGCAATCAAGAGACATGGACAGTCTAGAGGACCTATGGGACATGGTTCTAAATTCCATAGACATGCAGGTTCTAACGGTGCTTGTTCTGATCCATCTAAAGTATTCAAAGGAAAAGGAATGCCTGGACAGATGGGTGCTGAAAAAGTGACAATTCAGAATCTTGAAATTGTTAGAGTAGATGTTGAAAATAACGTAATCTTAGTAAAGGGTGCAGTACCAGGACCTAAGAAATCTTTAGTAGTTTTAAAAGAATCTGTAAAGACTATCTAGGACTTTAGGAAGGAGGAACACACAGATGGCTAACATATCTGTTTATAATATGGAAGGCAGTGTAGTAGGTAACATGGATTTGAATGATGCCATATTTGCTGCTCCGGTAAATGAACATTTAGTTCACATGGCAGTTGTACAACAACTTGCAAACAAACGTCAAGGAACACAAAGTGCAAAGACACGTTCTGAAGTACGTGGCGGTGGTAGAAAACCATGGAGACAAAAAGGAACAGGTCATGCAAGACAGGGTTCAACAAGAGCACCACAATGGACAGGTGGTGGAGTTGTATTTGCTCCGAAACCAAGAGATTATTCATTTAAAATGAATAGAAAAGAAAAAGCAGCAGCTATGAAATCTGCTTTGTCTTCAAGAGTTGCGGAAAATAAATTCTATGTTTTAGATGAATTAAAGTTTGATCAAATTAAAACAAAGAAAATGGTAGCAGTTCTTAATAATTTGAAATTAGAGAAGGCATTAGTGGTTATAGATGAAAAAGATGAAACTGTAATCGCATCTGCTAAAAATATTCCAACAGTAAGAACAACATTAACAAATGCGATGAGCGTATATGATATCTTAAAATATGATACTGTAGTAGTAACAAAAGCTGCAATCTCTAAAATTGAGGAGGTGTACGCATAATGGCTGATATTAAATATTATGACGTTATTCTGAAACCAATTATCACAGAAAAAAGTATGGATGCAATGAGCGAAAAAAAATATACTTTTTCTGTTCATACAGAGGCAACAAAAAATCAAATTAAAGAAGCTGTGGAAAAGATGTTCCCAGGAACAAAAGTTGCCAGAGTAAATACTATGAATTTAGATGGAAAAAAACGTAGACGTGGCAGAACAGTTGGAAAAACTGCAAAAACAAAGAAAGCAATTGTTTTTCTAACAGAAGATAGTGCAGATATTGAGATATTCCAGGGATTATAAGAAATGTGAAGTGTGTTTCTGCGAAAACGTAGAAAACACTTGCAGAATCTTTTGAATATTGATAGAATAGTAAAAGATATACTGCGGATTATGGTTGTTTATAGCCGATAAGAATAAAAAAGACACGCGTGATTGCGTTGAAAGATATTGAAAGGAGTGCGAAAGATGGGAATTAAAAAGTTTAACCCATATACACCTTCTAGAAGACATATGACCGGTTCTGATTTTTCTGAGATTACAGCAAGTAAACCTGAAAAGTCTTTAGTAGTTTCTTTGAAGAAAAATGCTGGTCGAAACAATCAAGGAAAAATTACTGTAAGACACCGTGGAGGCGGTTCTAGAAGAAAATATAGAATTATTGATTTTAAGAGAAATAAAGATGGTATTCCAGCTGTTGTTAAGACAATAGAATATGATCCAAACAGAACAGCAAACATTGCTTTGGTTGCATATGCAGATGGTCAAAAAGCATATATTATTGCACCAGCAGGATTGAAAGTAGGACAAACAATTATGAGTGGTTCTACAGCAGAAATTAAGGTTGGCAACTGTTTGCAATTACAAGATATTCCGGTTGGTACACAAGTACACAACATTGAATTATATCCGGGACATGGTGGACAGTTAGTTAGATCAGCAGGTAATAGTGCACAGTTAATGGCAAAAGAAGGAAAATATGCAACACTTAGATTGCCTTCAGGCGAAATGAGAATGGTACAAAGTATCTGTAGAGCAACAATTGGAGAAGTTGGAAACGGAGAGCATGAATTAATTAACATTGGTAAGGCTGGACGTAAGCGCCATATGGGTATCAGACCTACAGTTCGTGGTTCTGTTATGAACCCTAATGACCATCCACATGGTGGTGGTGAAGGTAAAGCAGGTATCGGTCGTCCGGGTCCTGTTACTCCTTGGGGTAAACCAGCTCTTGGATTGAAGACAAGAAAGAAGAACAAGGCTTCTAATAAGCTTATTGTAAGAAGAAGAGACGGTAAAGCATTATCAAAATAGTTCGTGACAGTTGAAAAAGTTTAACAAAGAAATTTCAATTGTAATAGGCAAGAAGTAGAAGGAGGTTAAACCTATGGCACGTTCATTAAAGAAGGGACCATTCGCTGATGCAAGTTTACTAAAAAAAGTAGATGCTATGAATGCATCAGGTGACAAACAGGTAATTAAAACCTGGTCACGTCGTTCCACAATCTTCCCACAGTTCGTTGGACACACATTTGCAGTTCATGATGGGAGAAGACATGTACCAGTATATGTTACAGAAGATATGGTTGGACACAAACTGGGAGAGTTTGTAGCAACAAGAACATATAGAGGACATGGAAAAGACGAGAAAAAAGGTAGAAAATAATTGTTCGTTTATTTTATATAAAAATCCAGTTATTATTTGAAAGGAGGTTTCATCCATGGCTAGAGGACATAGATCCCAGATCAAGAGAGAGAGAAATGAAAACCAAAGAGAAACAAGACCATCAGCTAAATTATCTTACGCTAGAATTTCTACTCGTAAGGCTGGTTACGTTTTGGATGCGATCAGAGGCAAGGATGTACAGACAGCACTTGGTATTTTAGCATATAATCCAAGATATGCTTCAACTTTAATAGAAAAATTATTAAAATCAGCAATTGCAAATGCTGAAAATAATAATGGTATGAACCCTGAAAATCTTTATATTGCAGAGTGTTTTGCAAACAAAGGACCTACAATGAAGAGAATTAGACCAAGGGCACAGGGCAGAGCTTATAGAATCGAAAAAAGAATGAGCCACATTACAGTGATACTCGATGAAAGATAAGGAGGGCAAACATGGGACAGAAAGTAAATCCTCATGGGTTGAGAGTCGGCATTATCAAAGGCTGGGATTCCAGATGGTATGCAGAAGATGATTTTGCAGATAAATTAGTAGAAGACTATAATATCAGAACATTTTTGAAAAAGAAATTATATGATGCAGGTATTTCTAAAATTGAAATTGAGAGAACAAGAGACAGAGTCAAGATTATTATTTATACAGCAAAACCTGGAGTAGTAATTGGTAAAGGCGGCTCTGAGATTGAAAAGTTAAAAGTTGAATTGACAAAGCTTACTACAAATAAAATTATGATTGATATCAAAGAAGTGAAAAAACCGGATACAGACGCACAATTAGTGGCTGAGAATATTGCTTCACAACTTGAGAATCGTGTTTCTTTCAGAAGAGCTATGAAGTCATCTATGTCAAGAACAATGAAAGCAGGAGCACTCGGTGTGAAAACTTCTGTTTCAGGTCGTTTGGGTGGAGCTGATATGGCTCGTACAGAGTTTTATAGTGAAGGAACTATTCCATTGCAGACATTACGTGCGGATATCAATTATGGATTTGCAGAGGCAGATACAACATATGGTAAAGTCGGTGTAAAAGTATGGATTTATCAAGGTGAAGTACTTCCAACAAAGGCAGGAAAAAAGGAAGGGAGCGATAAATAATGTTAATGCCAAAAAGAGTAAAACGTCGTAAACAATTCCGTGGTTCCATGAAAGGAAAAGCGTTAAGAGGTAATAAAATTAATTACGGCGAATATGGTATTGTGGCTTTGGAGCCAGCATGGATTAAATCTAATCAGATTGAAGCAGCACGTATTGCTATGACACGTTATATCAAGCGTGGTGGTAAAGTTTGGATTAAAATTTTCCCAGATAAACCTGTAACTGCTAAACCAGCTGAAACTCGTATGGGTTCAGGTAAAGGTTCTTTGGAATACTGGGTAGCTGTAGTAAAACCTGGTCGTGTATTGTTTGAAATTTCAGGTGTGCCTGAAGAAACAGCAAGAGAAGCATTAAGACTTGCAGTTCATAAATTACCATTAAAATGCAAAATTGTTTCTCGTGCAGACTTAGAAGGAGGTGCGGGCAGTGAAAACTAAGGAATATTTAAATGAGTTAAAGAATAAAAGCATTGCGGACTTAAATGAAGAATTAGTAACTGCTAAAAAGGAACTTTTCAATTTAAGATTCCAAAACGCAACAAATCAATTGGACAATACAAGTAGAATTAAAGAGGTAAGAAAGAATATTGCAAGGATTCAAACAGTGATTTCAGCACAGTCAAAATAATTGTAGTTAGCTTGTAAGTATTATTTGTTATAGAGAAATGTGTATCAGTGCATACCAAGATTTTAGAAAGGAGATATTGTTGTGGAAAGAAACTTGAGAAAAACACGTACAGGGAAAGTTGTCAGCGACAAAATGGATAAAACTATTGTTGTAGCTGTTATTGATAATGTAAAACATCCAATTTACAAGAAAATCGTTAAGAGAACTTATAAATTAAAAGCCCATGACGAAAAAAATGAATGTAAAATTGGTGATACAGTAAAAGTTATGGAAACAAGACCTTTATCTAAAGAGAAAAGATGGAGACTTGTAGAAATTATTGAAAGAGCAAAATAATGAAATAGAGAGCGATATTGTTTATTTCATATCAATACGACTGAAAGGAGTATTATCATGATCCAACAAGAAACAAGATTGAAAGTTGCTGATAATTCTGGTGCAAAAGAATTGCTTTGTATCAGAGTATTAGGTGGCTCAACCAGAAGATATGCATCACTTGGTGATATTATCGTTGCTACGGTCAAAGATGCAACACCAGGCGGTGTTGTTAAAAAAGGTGATGTTGTAAAAGCTGTTGTCGTACGTAGTGTAAAAGGTGCTCGTCGTAAGGATGGTTCTTACATTAGATTTGATGAAAATGCTGCGGTAATCATTAAAGATGACAAGAATCCAAGAGGAACCCGTATTTTTGGACCTGTAGCAAGGGAATTGAGAGAAAAACAATTTATGAAGATTCTCTCATTAGCACCAGAAGTATTATAAGGAGGTGTCAACAGTGGCAACCAATAAAATTAAAAAAGGTGATACTGTAAAAGTAATCACTGGTAAAGATAAAGGAAAAGAAGGCAAAGTTCTTGAAGTAGTAAAGGGGAAAGTCATTACTGGAAAAGATGGTAAAGTAGTTAGAACTGAAGAAAATAAAGTTCTTGTTGAAGGTGTTAATATAGTTACAAAACATGCAAAAGCAAACCAGGCTAATCCAAAAGGCGGCATCATTCAGATGGAGGCTCCGATTTCTGCTTCAAATGTAATGTATGTTCATAAAGGACAAATTGCCAGAGTTCAGTTTAGAATTGAAGATGGTAAAAAGGTCAGATATGCAAAAGTAAATGGAAAAGAAGCGGAAGCTATTAAATAATTTAAGAGAGGAGGTCTCATAAGTTGACTAGATTAAAGGAAACATATTTAAATGAAATCGTAGATGGTATGACCAAAAAATTCGGATACAAAAATATAATGGAAGTACCTAAATTAGATAAAATTGTAATTAACATGGGCGTTGGAGAAGCAAAAGATAACGCAAAAGTATTAGAATCAGCTGTAAAAGATTTAGAGATTATTGCAGGTCAGAAGGCTGTTTTAACAAGAGCGAAGAAATCAGTAGCAAACTTCAAATTAAGAGAAGGAATGCCGATTGGATGTAAAGTTACATTAAGAGGCGAAAAAATGTACGAATTTGCAGATCGTTTGATTAACTTAGCATTGCCTCGGGTACGTGACTTTAGAGGTGTTAATCCTAATGCATTTGATGGCAGGGGAAACTATGCTCTTGGTATTAAAGAACAACTAATTTTCCCAGAAATCGAATATGATAAAGTTGATAAAGTCAGAGGTATGGATATTATCTTTGTTACAACTGCTAAGACTGATGAAGAAGCACGTGAATTATTGACACAGTTCGGTATGCCATTTAAAAGATAGTTAGGAGGGAAATTCATGGCTAAGACATCAATGAAAGTTAAGCAGCAACGTAAACAAAAATTCTCAACCAGAGAATATAATCGTTGTAAAATTTGTGGTCGTCCACATGCTTATTTAAGAAAATACGGTATCTGCAGAATCTGTTTCCGTGAGTTAGCTTATAAAGGACAGATTCCGGGTGTGAAAAAGGCAAGCTGGTAATCAGTAGCTAGCAAAATCAATCTCAAAAGGAGGAAAACCCAAATGACAATGAGCGATCCAATCGCAGATATGCTTACAAGAATTCGTAATGCTAACACTGCTAAACATGATACAGTAGATGTTCCTGCTTCTAAAATGAAGATAGCGATTGCTGATATTCTTTTAAAAGAAGGTTACATTAAAAAATATGACTTGGAAGAGATCGGTGGATTTAAATCAATTCATATTACATTAAAATATGGTAAGGATAAAAATGAAAAAATTATTACAGGTATTAAGAGAATTTCTAAGCCTGGTTTACGTGTGTATGCAAATACAGAAAATATGCCTAAAGTACTTGGAGGACTTGGTATTGCTATCATTTCTACCAATAAAGGTGTAATAACAGATAAAGAAGCTAGAAAAATGAATGTTGGTGGAGAAGTATTAGCATTTGTTTGGTAGAGAGGAACTTATTTTAAAATAAGATAAGTAAAATCCTGCTGTTTTCAGATGGCAGGGAAAAGTCATATAAGGCAGGAATGTCAGATTAATGCTTGTGGAGACAGTAGGTTACAAGGTCAAAGAAGCAGGGAGTCCATTGGTTTTGGATAATGGATAGTTTACAGAATGTACAGAGAAATAGAAAAAGTGGCATGTGAAGAAAACTTCACACCACACTATTTGCTCTTATTTATATTATAGGAGGTGCGGGCATGTCACGTATAGGAAGAATGCCTATCGCGGTACCAGCAGGTGTAACTGTTGATATTGCAGAAAATAATAAGGTGACTGTTAAGGGTCCAAAGGGAACACTTGAGAGAGTGCTGCCTATTGAAATGAAAATTACTTTAGATGGTACAGAAATTAAGGTAGAAAGACCAAGTGATTTAAAGAAAATGAAATCATTACATGGTTTGACAAGAACATTAATTTATAACATGATTGTTGGTGTAACAGACGGATATGAAAAAGTTTTAGAAGTCAATGGTGTTGGTTATAGAGCTGCTAAGAAAGGGAAAGAACTAACACTTTCATTAGGTTATTCACATCCGGTTATTATGGTAGATCCAGAAGGAATCGAAACTGTATTAGATGGACAGAATAAAATTATTGTAAAAGGTATCGATAAAGAAAAAGTTGGCCAATACGCTGCTGAAATCAGAGAAAAGAGAGCACCAGAACCTTATAAAGGAAAAGGTATCAAATATGCTGATGAAGTTATTAGACGTAAAGTTGGTAAGACTGGTAAGAAATAATTAAAGGAGTGAAAACAAGATGATTAGTAAAAAATCAAGAAATCAGGTTCGTGTAAATAAACATAGAAGAATTCGTAATCGTTTTGCAGGAACTGCAGAAAGACCACGTTTAGCTGTGTTTAGAAGTAATAATCATATGTACGCTCAAATTATTGACGATACAGTTGGTAATACCTTAGTTGCAGCGTCTACACTTCAGAAGGATGTAAAAGCTGAATTAGAAAAAACGAATGATGTTGCTGCTGCTGCTCATTTAGGAACTGTAATTGCAAAAAAAGCAATGGAAAAAGGTATTACAACAGTTGTCTTTGATAGAGGCGGTTTCATATATCAAGGAAAAATCAAAGCATTAGCAGATGCAGCTAGAGAAGCTGGTCTACAGTTCTAAGCAAGGAGGAGAATACATGAAACGTACAATTATTGATGCTAGTCAAATGGAGTTAGAAGATAGTGTAGTATCAATTAAACGTGTTACCAAAGTAGTAAAAGGTGGACGTAATTTTAGATTTACAGCTTTGGTTGTTGTTGGCGACAAAAATGGACACGTTGGTGCTGGATTAGGTAAAGCAACTGAAATTCCTGAAGCAATTCGCAAAGGGAAAGAGGATGCTATAAAAAAAATGATAGAGTTACCTATTGATGAAAATGGTAGTGTACCACATGATTTCTTAGGAAAATTCGGAAGTGCATCCGTTCTTTTGAAACGTTCCCCAGAAGGTACAGGTATTATTGCTGGTGGTCCTGCTCGTTCAGTACTTGAGCTTGCTGGATTCAAAAATATTCGTACAAAATCTTTAGGATCTAATAACAAACAAAATGTAGTGCTTGCTACAATTGAAGGGTTAAAACAGTTAAAAACACCTGAAGAAATTGCAAAACTTCGTGGAATTTCTGTTGAAGAGTTATTAGGCTAAGAAAACCTGAAATATTGTAATATATGTGGAGATCCCAGGGTTTCCACATAGCATAATGACAGTATTTGTAACAGATAATACACATATGTATTATTTTGTAGGGTAGTATTGTAGTAATGCAATTATATTGCGTTTACAGAAAAGAGGTTTAAAATGGCAGATAAATTAAGAATTACATTAGTAAAATCACCAATTGGTGCTATCCCAAAACACAAAGCAACTGTAGAAGCTTTGGGATTAAGAAAATTAAATAAAACAGTTGAATTGCCAGATAATGATGCTGTTAGAGGTATGATTTGGCATGTAAAACATTTAGTAAAAGTAGAAGAAATTTAATTGATAAAGTAAGGAGGTGCACGCGATGAACTTATCAGAATTAAGACCAACAGATGGATCTAAGCACAGCAACAATTTTAGAAGAGGCCGTGGACATGGTTCAGGAAATGGTAAGACAGCAGGTAAAGGGCATAAAGGTCAGAAGGCTCGTTCTGGAGCTCCAAGATTAGGTTTTGAAGGTGGTCAGATGCCTTTATACAGAAGACTGCCTAAGAGAGGTTTTACAAACAGAAATTCTAAGGAAATCGTTAGCATTAATGTTGATGCATTAAATAGATTTGAAGATGGAGCAGAAGTAACTGTCGAGACATTAATTGAGACAGGTGTAATTAAAAATCCTAAAGATGGTGTTAAAATTCTTGGAAATGGAGAATTAACTAAGAAACTTGATGTGAAGGTAAATGCGTTCAGTGCGTCTGCAATCGAGAAAATTCAAGCTCTTGGTGGAAAAGCAGAGGTGATGTAGGTATGTTCAAAACCTTCGTAAATGCTTTTAAACACAAGGACATAAGAAAAAAATTATTGTACACTTTTTTTGCATTAATTATTGTCAGAATTGGTTCTCAGCTGCCAGTACCTGGTGTCAATGCTAGTTATATTGCACAATGGTTTAATCAACAGACAGCACTTAACTTTTTTGATCAAATGACAGGAGGTTCTTTTACCTCTATGTCAGTTTTTGCATTAAGTATTACTCCATATATTACATCTTCTATTATTATGCAATTGTTAACGATTGCTATTCCAAAATTAGAAGAGATGCAGAAAGATGGCGAAGAAGGAAGAAAGAAAATTACAGAATTTACTCGTTATTTAACCGTTGCTCTTGCTCTTTTGGAAAGTACAGCAATGGCAGTTGGGTTTGGACAAAGCGGATATTTTACAGACGGGTTAAATATAACAACTGCAGCAGTAAGTATTGCTGCATTAACAGGTGGTTCTGCTTTCTTAATGTGGCTGGGCGAGAGAATCACAGAAAAAGGTGTAGGGAATGGTATTTCTATTATTTTGTTAATTAATATTGTATCAAGAATACCACAAGATATGGCCAATTTGTTTAACAAATTTGTAGTAAATCAGTCAAGTATTGGTATGAAGATTCTGGCAACAGTGCTGATTATTGGCATTATTGTTGCTATGGTTGTATTTATCATTATATTATCTGATGGTGAGAGACAGATACCAGTACAATATGCAAAAAAATTACAAGGCAGAAAGATGGTAGGAGGACAGTCTACAAATATTCCTCTGAAAGTAAATACAGCTGGTGTTATTCCTGTTATTTTTGCTGGATCATTATTATCATTTCCAATTGTAATTGCCAGTTTTTTGGGAGTTCAGCCAAAATCAGGAGCTGGAGCCTCACTGATACAGAAATTATTAAAAGTATGTAATCAGAATGATTGGTGTAATATTTCAAGTATTCAGGAGTTTAAATATACGTTGGGACTTGTTGTATATATTGTATTGCTTATTTTCTTTGCATATTTTTATACATCAGTTACATTTAATCCACTTGAAATTTCTAATAATATGAAAAAAGCAGGTGGCTTTATTCCGGGTATTCGTCCAGGAAAACCTACAACTGATTATTTAACAGAAGTTTTGAATTATATTATCTTTATTGGTGCAATTGGTCTTACTATTATAGCAGTAATACCAATTATATTCTCCGGGGCATTTGATGCAAGTGTATCCTTTAGCGGAACATCTTTAATCATTATCGTTGGTGTTGTACTTGAAACATTAAAACAGATAGATTCACAAATGCTTGTGCGGAATTACAAGGGATTCTTAGGAGAATAATGTTGCCAAAAGAGTTTTTTAGCTGTAGTGAAGTCACTACAGCTAAAATTGGTTTAAAATAATTTGTAAATTTGCAGACAAAAGGCTGCTTGGAAGATTAATACAATTAATAGTATAATCATTTGAGAGAAAGGATGAGTTTCCATCATGAAAATTATTATGTTAGGAGCACCAGGTGCAGGAAAAGGAACACAAGCATTAAAAATAGCAGAAAAATACAATATTCCACATATTTCAACAGGAGATATTTTTAGAATGAATATCAAAGAAGGAACAGAACTTGGAAAGAAAGCAAAAAATTATATGGATCAGGGTCTTCTGGTGCCAGATGAATTGGTAGTAGATTTAGTAGTAGATCGTCTTGCACAGGCAGATGCGAAAAATGGTTATGTATTAGATGGTTTTCCAAGAACAATCCCACAGGCGGAAGCATTGGACAAAGCGTTAGCTGAAAAAGGTGAAGCAGTGGATTATGCGATTGATGTGGATGTTCCAGATGAAAATATTGTTAATAGAATGTCAGGAAGAAGAGCATGTACTACATGCGGTGGAACATATCATATTAAATATGCACCAACAAAAGCAGAGGGGATATGTGATTCATGCGGTGGTACATTAGTACTGCGTGATGATGATAAACCTGAAACTGTAAAAAAACGTTTAGAAGTATATCATGAACAAACACAACCATTAATAGATTATTATAATAGCAAAAATGTATTGAAAACTGTTGATGGCACACAAGATGTAGCAGATGTATTTGCTGCTATTGTAAAAATATTAGAGGTGTAAAAGATATGTCTGTTTCAATAAAATCTCCCAAAGAAATTGAATTGATGCGTGAGGCTGGAAATATTCTGGCAATTGTACATGAAGAATTGGAAAAATTTGTCCGCCCGGGCATTTCTACTTTAGATATTGATAAAAAGGGATATGAAATTATTAAAAGTTATCATTGTACTCCATCTTTTCTAAATTATAATGGCTATCCTGCGTCTATTTGTGTTTCAGTAAACAACGAAGTAGTACATGGGATTCCAAGTAAAAAAAGAATTTTACAAGAAGGTGATATTGTCAGCTTAGATGCGGGAGTTATCTATAAAGGATATCATTCTGATGCAGCAAGAACGCATGGAGTTGGAGAAATTGATAAAGAAGTCCAAAGGCTGATAGATGTTACAAAACAAAGTTTTTTTGAGGGCATTAAATTTGCCAAGGAAGGAAATCATTTACATGATATTTCCAAAGCGATTCAGCAACATGTAGAAAGCAATGGTTTTTCTGTAGTCAGGGATTTGGTAGGTCATGGAGTGGGTAAGGAGTTACATGAAGATCCCCAAGTACCAAATTATAAACAACCAGGGCGGGGAATTAAGTTGTTAGAGGGGATGACTTTGGCAATTGAACCGATGGTAAATCAAGGGGGCTATGAAGTATGGTGGTTAGAAGATGACTGGACCGTAGTAACACGAGATGGCTTGCCTTCTGCACATTATGAAAATACTATTTTGGTAACCAAAGAGGGACCAGAGTTATTATCTATTCGTAAATAGAAAGAGGGGTAAGATGTACAAAGAATTATCGTTTGGTCAAATAGTGTTATCTTCAGCCGGCCATGACGCAGGACAATATTATGTGGTAACAGATGTTGATAAAGAATATGTATATTTGGTGGACGGAAAATATAAAACTATGTCTAGTCCTAAAAAGAAAAATAAAAAGCATATCCAGATATTAAAATATGTAGACAGCGGCATTGTTTTAAAAAATAATGATGGCACATTAACAGATGAAGATTTTTGGAAGACGATTAAAGAGTTCACAAACCGAAAAACAATAAAGACTAAAGAAAAAGATTCTAATAATGTAAATATGAAAGAACAAGGCGGGAAAGGTTTTGTATCTAGTGAAGAAAAGAAAAAAGCTTCAGAAGATTCTATGGAACCATTCTATGAAAAAGTAGAAAGCCTAAAGGAATCTTTAGAAGATGCCATTGAAAGTTTAATAGATGGCAGTGAAGATAAATGAGAAAAAGTTTATCTGTTTAAGTTATGTCTTTTCAACAGGAATCATTTCATTTTTGAAAGGATGGAATAAATAATAATTATAATTTTTAGGAGGTAATGAAATGTCAAAAGCAGATGTTGTAGAAATTGAAGGTATTGTAGTTGAAAAATTACCAAATGCAATGTTTCAGGTAGAACTGGAAAACGGACACAAAGTATTGGCACATATTAGCGGAAAATTAAGGATGAATTTTATCCGTATTTTACCAGGTGATAAAGTTACATTAGAATTATCACCATATGATTTGACAAAGGGAAGAATTATCTGGCGAGATAAATAGAGTCAGAAAAAACATTTGATATAAATGGTATGGCTGAATAACAACAAGTAAAAGTTACAGTTCAGTCATACCATTTATAAATTTTCATGAACATAGATTTTAAGAAAAAAGTTATAAATTGGCTGGCAAAGGAGTTCTGTTGGGTGTCCGCAATAATGGAATAGGAATCATAGGAAAGTCCCTCCGATTGCATGAAAGCAGGCTGGATTTTCACATAATTTATGCAATTTTTTTGTCATATTGAGAATGGCAGGCAATTTTCAAACACACTCTAGTGAACAGGTTTTCATGTGCAGATTGCACAGCTATTTCTGTATATCTGAACTATAACAAGTAAAAATAAAAAGAGTAAAAAAGTGCTTGCAATCACTAGAAAATTATGCTAAAATAGCAAATGGACTTTGTGAAAGGAGAGATTACGATGAAGGTTAGAGCATCTGTAAAACCAATTTGTGAAAAATGCAAAATCATTAAAAGAAAAGGAAGCGTAAGAGTAATCTGCGAAAATCCTAGACACAAACAAAGACAAGGGTAATCATAGTATATAATATGTGAATGATATAAATTGTTTTTGCTTTTTGTGTTACAAGCCTATGAACTAGTAAATAAAAGACAAGTAGAATAGGTAATTGCAACTAGTGTTGCAAATGTGATACTGTGGACGGTTTGATGGACCGGTGTAATATAATTATAATTACCAGCATGAATATGCTGTCATGGTTTAAAGCGGCTGATGTAAATGCAACACCAGGATGTGTTGTACTTACATATTTTTCATCAATTGTAGTAAATTACTACAAAAATTACTTTCATTAATCCTGTAATGAAAGTGGGTGCTTAAAAGTAAAACCCGTGAAACAAAGTGAAAATGAATGAAAAGATAAATGGAGGTTAATGCACATGGCTCGTATCAGTGGTGTAGATTTACCAAGAGAAAAACGTGTAGAGATAGGTCTTACCTATGTATATGGTATCGGTAGAGCAAGTTCTAATCGTATTCTTGCAGAAGCAAAAGTAAATCCGGATACTCGTGTTAAAGATTTAACAGATGAAGAAGTTGCACGAATTCGTGATGTAGTTGATGCAACACAGACAGTAGAAGGTGATTTGCGTAGAGAAATCGCTCTTAATATCAAGAGATTACAGGAAATCGGATGTTATAGAGGAATCCGTCATAGAAAAGGACTTCCTGTTCGTGGTCAGAAAACAAAAACGAATGCAAGAACAAGAAAAGGTCCAAAACGTACTGTAGCAAATAAGAAGAAATAATATTTAATTTAAATCCATAGGAGGGTTTGTCAATGGCTAAGAAAATAGCAAAAAAAGTGACAAAGAAACGTGTAAGAAAAAACGTTGATCGTGGACAAGCACATATTCAGTCATCTTTTAATAATACAATCGTTACACTGACAGATGCAGAAGGTAATGCTCTTTCTTGGGCAAGTGCAGGTGGTTTAGGTTTTAGAGGTTCTAGGAAATCTACTCCTTATGCAGCACAGATGGCTGCTGAAACTGCTGCAAAAGCAGCTATCCCACACGGGTTGAAATCAGTGGAAGTTATGGTAAAAGGTCCTGGTTCAGGAAGAGAAGCGGCAATTCGTGCACTTCAGGCATGTGGCATTGAAGTTACAAGTATCAAAGATGTTACACCAGTTCCACATAATGGTTGCAGACCACCAAAACGTAGACGTGTCTAATTGAAAATATCAGGAGGTAAAAAAGATGGCAATAGATAGAACCCCAGTGCTAAAAAGATGTAGATCACTTGGAATTGATCCTGTATACATGGGACTTGACAAGAAATCTAACAGATCACCTAGAGCAGGAAAAAAACAAAGTGAATATGGTTTGCAGTTAAAAGAAAAACAGAAAGCAAAATTTATTTATGGAGTTTTAGAAAAACCTTTTAGAAATATGTTTGCAAAAGCACAAAAAATCAAAACTGGTACAACTGGTGAAAATTTAATGATTTTATTGGAGCTTAGATTAGATAACGTTCTTTTCCGTATGGGATACGGTAGAACAAGAAAAGAAGCTAGACAGATTGTTGATCACAAACATGTATTAGTAAATGGAAAAAGAGTGAATATTCCATCATATCAGGTAAAGGCCGGCGATACAATTGAAATTGCTGAAAAATATAAAAATGCTCAGAGATACAAAGATATTTTAGAAGTAACTGATACAAGATTGGTTCCAGCATGGTTAGAAGCAAATCATGAAAATCTTTCAGGTACAGTAAAAGAGCTGCCAACAAGAGACCAGATTGAGGTTCCGGTAAACGAAGTGCTTATTGTCGAGTTATATTCTAAATAATAATTGTTATACAGTATTTATTTTGAATTTTAACGCGATAATAACCAAATAGCATAACCCAAAAGGAGGGTCCATTAGTGTTTGATTTTGAAAAACCAAAAATTGAGATCGCAGAAATTTCTGAAGATAAAAAATACGGACGTTTTGTAGTAGAACCCCTTGAAAGAGGATATGGTACAACTTTGGGTAATTCTCTAAGAAGAATTATGCTTTCTTCATTGCCTGGTACAGCAGTAAGTCAAGTAAAGATTGAAGGTATCGTGCATGAGTTTAGTGCAATTCCTGGAGTAAAGGAAGATGTAACAGAAATCATCATGAATATTAAGAGCTTGGCAATTAAAAATACAAGTGAAACCAGTGAGCCTAAGACTGCTTATATAGAGTTTGAGGGCGAAGGTGTTGTAACAGCAGGTGATATTCAGGTTGATCCTGATATTGAAATCTTAAATCCGGATTTGGTAATTGCTACCTTAAGCGGTGGACCGGATTGCAAATTGTATATGGAATTAACCATTACAAGAGGCAGAGGTTATATTAGCTCTGATAAAAATAAAAACGAAGATTTACCAATTGGTGTTATTCCAATTGACTCTATTTACACACCAGTAGAGCGTGTGAATTTAACAGTTCAGAATACTCGTGTTGGTCAAATTACAGATTATGACAAACTTACATTAGATGTATTTACCAATGGTACTTTAGAGCCGGACGAAGCAGTAAGCTTAGCAGCAAAAGTATTAAGTGAACACTTAAATTCCTTTATCGATTTATCTGAAAATGCAAAAACAGCAGAAATTATGGTAGAAAAAGAAGATAATGTGAAAGAAAAAGTTCTTGAAATGAATATTGATGAATTGGAACTTTCTGTACGTTCTTATAACTGTTTGAAGAGAGCTGGTATTAATACAGTAGAAGAATTAACAAACAGAACTTCTGAAGATATGATGAAAGTGAGAAATCTTGGACGTAAATCTTTAGAAGAAGTACTTGCAAAATTAAAAGAACTTGGATTATCTTTGAATTTAAGTGATGATTAATATGTAAGTGTTAACTGTGATATATGGAACGAATCTAGAATGCAGACTATTTAGGAGGTAAGCAAATGGCAGGATATAGAAAACTCGGCAGAACATCTAGCCAGAGAAAAGCTTTGCTTAGAAACCAAGTAACAAATTTACTGTATCATGGGAAAATTGTTACAACGGAAGCTAAGGCAAAAGAAATTCGTAGAATTGCAGAAAGTATCATTGCAATGGGTGTTAGAGAAAGAGACAACTACGAAACTGTAACAGTAGAATCTAGAGTTGCAAAAAGAGATGAAAATGGTAGAAAAATTACAGAAGAGAAAACAAGCAAAAATGGTAAGAAATACCAAGTTGTATCTTATGAAACTGTAAAGAAAGAAATTAGAAAAGATAGTCCTTCCCGTTTACATGCAAGAAGACAAATGAATAAAATTTTGTACAGTGTAAAAGAAGTTCCAACTCAGGCGGCTGGAAGAAAGAGAAATACAAAAACTGTAGATGTAGCAGAAATTGTATTTAATGACATTGCACCAAAATATGCTGACCGTAATGGTGGTTATACAAGAATTATTAAAATTGGACCACGTAAAGGTGATGCAGCGATGGAAGTATTAATTGAACTAGTATAATTCTTGTGAACATAAAAAATCCCTTTTTCGAAAGAAATAGGGATTTTTTATGTATCAACGCTATATATTCTGATGTTTTACGAATGTTGCCTCTCAAACAATTACGTCTAATTCATACAATCTGCCCTTAGTAACAGGACTTATGCACAGATGATACAGATATTTCTACATAACGGAATTGTAATTGAAAATATTATCATAGTTTGTTATGTTTACAAAAATTTAAATATAGTTTACAATAAATAACAGTATGGCAAAAGGATATTATAAACTTTTGCAGAGGTAAATAGATAATTTGGAAATTATTTTTATTCCTATGGGCAAAGAAACTGTTCTGTATGTCTTTGCTAAAGTGTAAATGTTTAGTTCTCTATTTGGTAATAGTTGTGAGAGGATTAAATATCACAAAAATTGTGGTATACAACATCTTGTAATAAGCAACTTTTAGACGTGCTCTAATTAATTGTTTATGAAACATAAAATACATTTTAGAAAGGGGTTGTTGGGATGGTTAAATCAAATGACCTTACATTTGAATATATAAGGCGGGATGAAGATGGAAATGTAGAATCTATTTATAAAGCATTAAATCATGTGAATATAGATGTAAAGCAAGGGGATTTTATAGCCGTCTTAGGGCATAATGGTTCAGGAAAATCTACATTAGCAAAGCACATTAATGCATTGCTCTATCCAACGGAAGGAACGATTTGGATAGACGGAATGAATACCAAAAAAGAAGAATTATTATGGCGAATTAGGAAAACTGCAGGCATGGTATTTCAAAATCCTGATAATCAACTGGTTTCAAATATAGTAGAAGAAGATGTGGCATTTGGACCAGAAAACTTAGGATTAGAGAGTAGTACAATTATTGAAAGAGTAAAATATGCATTAAATGCAGTAGGAATGGAACATTTCAAGAAACAATCACCAAATCATTTATCCGGAGGGCAGAAACAGAGAATTGCAATTGCAGGAGTATTAGCGATGCAGCCAAAGTGTATTGTGCTAGATGAGCCAACTGCGATGCTAGATCCACAAGGAAGACAAGAAGTGATTGATTTAATCAAACAATTGCATATAAAAGAAAAAATAACAGTAATTCTAATTACACATTATATGGAAGAAGTGGTGGAAGCAGATAAAGTAATTGTAATGCATAAGGGAGAAGTTGTATTAGAAGGTACACCAAAAGAAATTTTTACAAAGGATGCAGAGCTAGAACAATATGCAATTACGCTTCCACAGATTACAATATTGGCAAATGAACTGAGAAAAGCAGGTATGGATATTAAAAGAGGTATTTTAACAAAAGAAGAACTAGTAAAGGAAATTGAAGAAAATTATATACAGAAATGGAAACAATAGCAAAAAGGAGAGAAAGTGCATATGGCAATTATAGTGGATAAAGTAACATATGTTTATGGAGAAGGCACACCAGAAAAACATTATGCACTAAAAAATATCAATTTAAAAATAGAAGATGGAGAATTCATAGGACTTGTAGGACATACAGGTTCAGGGAAATCTACATTAGTACAACATTTAAATGGGCTTTTAGTACCGACCTATGGAAATATTTACTACAATGGTGTTGATATTCATGATGGAATGAATAAAAGGGAATTAAGAAGTAAAATCGGATTGGTATTTCAATATCCGGAATATCAGTTATTTGAAACAACAGTGATAAAGGATGTATCGTTTGGACCAAAGAATATGGGGCTTTCCAATTTAGAAGTAGATGTAAGAAGTTTCGAAGCATTAAAACAAGTAGGAATAGGAGAAGAATTGTTAGATGCATCTCCCATGGAATTGTCAGGCGGGCAAAAACGTAAGGTAGCAATTGCAGGAATTTTGGCAATGCATCCAGAAGTAATGATTTTAGATGAACCAGCTGCTGGATTAGATCCCAGGGGAAAGGAAGAGATATTAGAATTAATTTACCATATTCATAAGGAGAAAAATAGTACCATTATTATGATTTCGCATAGCATGGACGATGTTGCAAAATATGCAGGCAGAATGATTGTCATGGATGGTGGAGAAATAAAGCTGGATGGAAAACCAGAAAAAATATTTCAATTTGAAAAAGAATTGCAACAAATGGGGCTGGCAGTACCGCAGGTCACACAAGTATTGAATACACTTAAAAAAGATGGATTTTTGGTAAACACAAATGCATTTACAATAGAAGATGCAAAAAAAAATATTTTAGATGCACTGAACGATAAAAGTAATAATAGAAGTTTTAGTGATATGCCAGTGAGGAGATAAAAATGTTAAGAGATATTACATTAGGACAATATTATAGGGCAGATTCTCTTATTCATAAGTTAGATGCAAGATTAAAATTAATTGCAACTTTTATATTTATGATTAGTCTATTTTGTTTTCAGGGAATGATAGGATATGCGATTGCTGCATTATTTTTATTTTTTGTGATTAAACTTTCGAAAATACCATTAGGACACATGGTAAAAGGATTAAAGGCAATCATGATGTTAATGTTGATTACAGTAGTATTTCAGGTATTTTTTACAACAGGAACAGTCATATGCAGAATAGGGATTTTTACCATTACAAAAGAAGGAATCAAGGGAGCGGTTTTTATCAGTTTCCGTCTAATCTTTTTGATTTTAGGTTCTTCTATTATGACATATACCACAATGCCAAATCAGTTAACAGATGCTATAGAAGCGGTATTAAAGCCATTAAAGTATGTGAAAGTGCCAGTACATGATATTGCTATGATGATGTCAATTGCTTTAAGATTCATTCCAATTTTAGTAGAAGAAACAGACAAAATAATGAAAGCCCAATTAGCAAGAGGAGCAGATTTTGAAAATGGAAATTTATTAAAGAGGGCAAAAAGTATGATGCCTGTTTTTATACCATTGTTTATTTCAGCGTTTAAAAGGGCAGATGACCTGGCTGTTGCTATGGAGGCACGGTGCTATAACGGCAGCGGAGGACGAACTAAAATGTATCCTTTGAAGTATAAAAGGCGGGATAGAATAGCATACGGAATATTGGGTGTATATTTTGCTGCTATCATAGTAATTCCGCGGGTAATTCCGTTTTAAAAATTGGCAAGCTTCTTGTATGCAACAAATAGTAACTATTTAGAATTACATTCATAATTTGCAGAAGTTATATTTAAACGATAATTTACAGAAAGGATATTTGTAAACACAAGAAAGGATAGTGTTTGCTCTTCATATAAATCAGTAGTGCACTTAAGAACTGATATTTATGTGAACTTTGGTATAAAATATGAAACGAATAAAGTTAACAGTTTCTTATGATGGAACAAATTATCATGGCTGGCAGATACAGCCAAGAGAGATAACAGTAGAAAAAGTATTAAATGATACATTATCACAGCTGTTGAAAGAGAAAATTACTGTTATTGGTGCAAGCCGTACAGATGCAGGGGTACATGCAATGGGGAATGTAGCAGTATTTGACACAAGTACAACCATACCATCAGAGAAAATAGCATTGGCATTAAATACAAAACTGCCTAAAGATATCCGTATCCAAAAGTCAGAGGAAGTGCATAAGGAGTTTCATCCAAGACACTGTAATAGTAGAAAAACATATGAATATTGGATATTGAACAGGGCAATAGAATTGCCAACAGAACGACTATACACTTATTACTATTATAAACCGCTGGACATAGAAGCCATGAATCTGGCAGCACAATATTTTTTAGGTGAACATGATTTTAAAAGTTTTTGTTCTGCACGAACAGATGTAGAAAGTACAGTAAGAATCATAGATAGATTAGATGTGCGGAAAGAGGGAGAAATGGTAAAAATACAGATAACAGGAAATGGATTTCTTTATAATATGGTCAGGATAATCTCAGGAACATTAATAGAAATTGGTTTGCACAAATATTCACCTGAAATGATAGAAAAAATAATAGAGGCGAAAGATAGAACAAAAGCCGGACCCAGTGCACCACCCCAAGGATTAAGATTAATGCAAATAGAATATGAGAGTTAGTTTGGCATACAGAAGAGATTGTGGTAATGAATTTTCAGACATGCTTGCTCTTAGGAGTATAAGTCTTGGATAAAAATAGAAAAACAATAGGGCAATGATAGAAAGGGAATAAAAAATGAAATCAGTACAGGATTTAAAACAACAGATAAACAAGATAGATGGAAAAAGTTATGGAATGTATAAAACAGTGAAAGGAGT
>CAYRAV010000041.1:0-27871 GCA_964422365.1 uncultured Lachnospiraceae bacterium
ATCAATCATCCTCTTCTTCTAGTGCATGTATATCAATATACTCAAATACGTCCTGTTTTAATTTTTTCCACGAATCTTCATGTTCTACATAATACTTTGGACAAATTTTCCCTGTTACATCATAATGTCTGATAATATCTTCCTCCCCTAAATCATATTTCCCACATAGCCATGCTGTCAATTTAATTAATGATTGATACGTCTCATTGGTAAATACTCCATTCTTTGTTTTATGGCAACATTCTATTGAAATCGTATCTGCATTTCGCTCATTAGAAGCATAGGCAATCTCATCCAATGGAATACACTGTACTATTGTTCCATCCAATCCTATTATAAAATGACTACTTGCAAAGGTTAAATGAGTTTCTTTTAAATTTTCAAAATAATTTCTGTTGTCCATAGCATCAGATTTTGGATTCGCAGTATAGTGAATTACAATCCCTTTTACTTTTTCTAATGGCAGTTGTGGACGTGAATATTCGTTCGGTGTTAATAATACTTCCTCTATTTCTGGTTCCTCCACCTTTTTTGTATGCTCTTTCACAAATGCTGAAAACTGTTCTTTATGGAATTTTTTCCATAAAAGAATACTACAAAATCCTATCATAAGCAAAAGAAAAGCAAGTATTCCCAATGCAATGATTCTTCGTATTAATAATTCTCTTTTTCCTGATTTTCGTCTATGTATTCTTTTTATCATTTCCTCTTTCCTAAATATCATTATTCAGTAACTAATAACAGGCTGTCATACTATGAATATACATCCAACATAACAGCCTGTAATCTATTTATTCATGATGAAAGCTTCTGCCTTTCATCCTAATTTATTATTTATCTACACTATAATTTGGTGCCTCTTTTGTAATGTGAATATCATGTGGATGACTTTCCCTTAAAGCTGCAGCAGAAATTTTAACAAATTTTCCATTTTCTTTTAATGCTTCAATTGTCTTTGTTCCACAATATCCCATACCTGAACGTATACCACCCATCAACTGGAATACTGTATCTTCTAGACTTCCTTTATATGCAACACGACCCTCTACACCTTCTGGAACCAGTTTCTTTGCATTGCTTTGGAAATATCTATCCTTGCTCCCATTTTCCATAGCTGCAATAGACCCCATACCACGATATACTTTATATTTTCTTCCTTGGAACAATTCAAATGTTCCTGGACTTTCATCACAACCTGCAAAGATACTTCCCATCATACATACATTGGCACCTGCTGCAATAGCTTTTGTCATATCCCCTGAATATTTAATACCACCATCTGCAATAACTGGTACTCCATATTCTCTTCCTACGGAATACGCATTCATGATAGCTGTAATCTGTGGCACACCAATACCTGCAACAACACGGGTTGTACAGATAGAACCTGGTCCAATACCTACTTTTACTGCATCTGCTCCCGCTTCAATCAAAGCCTTTGTTCCTTCTGCTGTTGCCACATTACCTGCAATAATCTGCAAGTCAGGGTATGCTTCACGAATCATTTTCACACAACGAAGTACATTTGCTGAATGTCCGTGGGCAGAATCAAGTACAACTGCATCTACCTTTGATGCCACCAAAGCACTTACTCTGTCAAGCACATTTGCTGTAATACCAACTGCAGCTGCACATAGCAGACGTCCCTGTGAATCTTTTGCTGCCAATGGATATTTAATCTGTTTTTCAATATCTTTGATTGTAATCAATCCACTCAAGTTACCATCTTTGTCTACAATAGGAAGCTTTTCTTTTCTTGCTTTTGCCAGAATTTCTTTTGCTTCTTCTAATGTAATGCCTTCATGTGCAGTTACCAGACCTTCACTTGTCATTGACTCTTTGATTTTCTTTGTAAAATCTGTCTCAAATTTCAAATCACGGTTTGTGATAATACCAACTAATTTCTTACCTTCTGTAATTGGTACACCTGAGATTCTGAACTTTGCCATTAAGTTATTGGCATCTTCTAATGTATGTTCTGGCGATAAATAAAATGGATCTGTAATAACACCGTTTTCTGATCGTTTTACCCTGTCAACTTCTTCCGCCTGTGCCTCTATAGACATATTTTTATGAATAACACCAATACCGCCTTGCCGTGCCATAGCAATTGCCATACGGTGCTCTGTTACTGTATCCATTCCGGAACTCATCATAGGAATGTTTAATTTAATTTTTTTTGTTAAATGAGTCGATAGATCAATCTCATTTGGAATTACTTCTGAATATCCTGGTACTAATAAAACATCATCAAATGTGATGCCATCACCAATAATTGTTCCCATTCTTAATTTCCTCACTTTCTTTCGTTAATCCAGATTTGAATCTTATGTCTAATTCTACATAGGTAAAACAAAGTATTTTAAAAAGTATAACTAATATTTTTATCTTTGTCAATGTTTGATTCTAATTTTCTCCATAAACCAAAAAACTTATTACCATTTCCGTCATGCAAAAGTATTTATACCATTTATGATGAGTCGCTGCCACTTATGATTTAAATTTATTTATGCAGATTAACGCAATCTCCTTTTATAATTTTATTGGCTGCTTTCAATTTCATGCACTCTAACATCTTTTCAGAAGGCTCAAAGAAAATTTTTGTTTTCTTTTCTTTCCATACTGCAATCATTACATACACATTATTGCTTGCAAAACCACTTGAGAAATCTTTTCTTGGCAGCTCCTGATAAGCTTTTAAATTTTCAGATTTATATGGTGCAACCAGTTCCACATTTTCAAAATCAATTCTTATTATATTTTTCCTAGTTGCCTTTCCTCTTATCCTTGCAATGTCAAATTGCCCATCACAAAAAATATACTCATATTCTACATTTAATTTAGGAAGTACGATAATCATAGCTCCTATTACCAGTACAATAATTGGTAAATAAAAAAAAGATGCCTGAATAGTACCTGTTAAAATTACTGCAATAGATGCCATTGCAATGAGTAAAACACACGCAACAATCAGCATAGTTCTTGTTAATACGGAACCGAATGTTTTTCTTCTTTCAACACCCGCTTCTGCATACATTGATTCCATTTACATTCCTCCTATATGTTTATTCAAATTTTCCAATATTTATTATACTAAACTTCACAAAATAAGAAAAGCATTAATTAAAAATAATTTTGTTTTTCCATTATTTTTCATTATTTGTACCAATCTATTACATAGTTTCTACATTTTTGGCCACTATTGCTTGTATTTAATCGATACAAACTCATTGTATTTAATAGATACAGAGTATGAAGGATGTATCTATTTTCCTTTCTATTAACGTTCTACTTAAAGTCCTATCTTGCTATCAACACTTATATTTCAATATTAAAAAGGAACTGTTCCCAAAATAACAATCCTTTTGGAACAGCTCCTTTTACTGTCATCTAATATAAATTTATAACCATTTATTCAATTTAAATGTATTATTAGTGAACCTTAAAATATTACATCATACCCATTCCAGGTGCTCCACCTGCCGGCATTGCTGGTTCAGCTTCTTTAATTGCTGCCACACAAGATTCTGTTGTAAGTAATGTAGATGCTACACTTGTTGCATTTTGTAATGCACTTCTTGTAACCTTAACAGGATCAAGAATACCAGCTTCTACCATGTTTACATATTCTTCTGTTAAAGCATTAAAACCAAATCCCGGCTGTGCTTCTCTTACCTTGCTAATAATGACAGAACCTTCTAATCCTGCATTGTAGGCAATTGTAAATAATGGTGATTCTAATGCTTTTAAGATAATGCCTGCCCCTGTCTTTTCATCACCTTCTAAACTTGTAACCAATTTTGCAACTTCTTTAGATGCATGAATATAAGCAGAACCACCACCTGCAATAATTCCTTCTTCTACAGCTGCTTTTGTTGCTGCCAAAGCATCCTCCATACGTAATTTTGCTTCTTTCATTTCTGTTTCTGTAGCTGCACCTACACGCACAACAGCTACACCACCTACTAATTTAGCAAGTCTTTCCTGTAATTTTTCTTTATCAAATTCTGAAGTAGTTTCTGCAATTTGTGCTTTAATCTGTTCTACTCTGGCATTAATTGCTTCTTTTTCACCTGCTCCATCAACAATAACAGTATTTTCTTTTTGTACTTTAACAGATTTTGCACGTCCTAACTGCTCTAATGTAGTTTCTTTTAAGTCTAATCCAATTTCTTCAGAAATAACCTGACCACCTGTCAAAATTGCAATATCTTCTAACATTGCTTTTCTTCTGTCACCATATCCTGGTGCTTTTACAGCTACAACAGAGAATGTACCACGCAATTTATTGATTACTAATGTAGACAACGCTTCTCCTTCTACATCTTCAGCAATAATTAATAATTTTGCTCCCGATTGTACTACCTGCTCTAGTAATGGAAGAATTTCCTGAATATTAGAAATTTTCTTATCTGTAATTAAGATATATGGGTTTTCAAGATTTGCTTCCATCTTATCCATATCAGTTGCCATATATGCTGAAACATATCCACGGTCAAACTGCATACCTTCTACCAAGTCAAGTTCCGTCTGCATTGTCTTTGATTCTTCAATTGTAATCACACCATCGTTGGAAACTTTCTCCATAGCATCTGCTACCATCTCACCAACACTTTCATCACCTGCTGAAATTGCTGCCACTTTTGCAATCTGCTCTTTTCCATTAATTGCAGAACTCATACCTTTGATTGCTTCTACCGCACAATCGGTTGCTTTCTTCATACCTCTTCTTAAAATAATTGGATTTGCACCTGCTGCTAAATTTTTAATTCCCTCATTCACCATTGCCTGTGCCAAAACTGTAGCTGTTGTTGTACCATCACCTGCAACATCATTTGTTTTTGTTGCAACTTCTTTTACCAACTGTGCTCCCATGTTTTCAAATGAATCTTCTAATTCAATTTCTTTTGCAATTGTTACACCATCATTGGTAATAAGTGGTGCACCATACTGTTTATCTAAAACTACATTTCTTCCTTTTGGTCCTAATGTTACTTTTACTGTATCTGCTAATTTATTCACACCAACTTCTAATGCTTTTCTTGCTTCTGCTCCGTATTTAATGTCTTTTGCCATTTTTCGACTACCTCCTGATAAAATTAACTATTTTTTATATCCAGATTACAATTTTATTTTTTATGATTCATACCAGACATCATAAAATATACCTTCTGGAATTCTACAACATCTATAATTATATAGCAATTAATCTTCTACAATTGCCACAATATCATTTTGTTTTACAATAATAAATTCTTCTTCGCCTAATTTTACATCTGTTCCTGCATATTTAGAATAAATTACTTTATCGCCTACTTTAACCTGCATTGTTACTTCTTTACCATCTACCATTCCACCTGGACCAACTGCAATTACTTCTGCCTGTTGAGGTTTTTCCTGTGCCTGACCTGGTAAAACGATTCCTGATTTTGTTGTTTCCTCTGCTTCTAATTGCTTTAATACTACTTTGTCTCCTAAAGGTACTAATTTCATGTGATGTTCCTCCTTCTATCTGATTATAATAGCTGCTCTTCGTTTGTTAGCACTCATTCTTGTTGAGTGCTAACTTTATTGATATATTAGTAAATTATTACAATAAAATCAAATGAGATTTCTTTTAAATTTGGATTATTTTATATTATATTCTTTTTGATACTCATTTATACTCTTTTTTTCTTAATTATTCTATTTTTTATATTTTTTTCCTGTTATGGTATTTTTATCCTTTATTATGAAAAAGAACCTTCTTTTACATTTTAAGATAGACTGCTTCTTTTATTAAATAAGATAAGTACTGTTTTTCTTGTGATTTATATATTTTCTTTTTTATTGTATTCATGTATAATAGAAATAAACTTTAAAAATGGAGAAACAGCATGTTTTCCTTTTTATTTCATCATCCAGTTCTAACATAATATCTTATGTAGGCATATATTTCAAAATAAATTAAGAAAGAGGTTTTTATAATGCAACCAATCACAGTAAAAAATATCACACTTGGTAAAGGAACACCTAAAATTTGTGCCTCAATTGTATCTGCGTCAAAAACTGAGCTTTTAGATGAGGCTTCTAATTTACTTCACCTTCCTGTCGATTTAATTGAATGGCGTGTAGATTTTTATGAGTATGCTTTTCAAACAGATCAGATATTAACTACTCTAAAACTTCTACGGGAATGTATTCCTTCTACTCCTCTTATCTTTACTTTCCGCACGAAAGCAGAAGGGGGAGAAAAAACAATTTCTGCTGATGATTATTTTTCTCTGGCTTTAGCAGTTGCTAAAAGTGGTTTGACTGATTTTATTGACATTGAATATTTTATAATAGAAGACACCAATCAACTGCAAGCTAAAATAAAGCAACTGAAACATTATGGTGTAAAAATAATTCTTTCTAATCATGATTTTCATAAAACACCTTCAAAGAATGAAATCATCCAACGTTTATGTGATATGCAGAGCTTAGACTGTGATATTCCCAAAATTGCAGTAATGCCAGCTTCACCGTATGATGTATTAACACTCTTAGATGCAACTTACACCTTTTATAAACAATATAGCACGAAACCTGTTATTACAATGTCTATGTCTTCTACTGGATGTATCAGCCGTATTTCTGGAGAAGTCTTTGGCTCTTGTATTACTTTTGGTTCTGCCAATCAGGCCTCTGCACCAGGACAAATTCCAGTTATGCAATTAAAAGAATTTTTACCCTTTTTTCATTAAAACAGTTACTAAATATAACTTCAAAACTGTGGATATAATATTATTATAAAAAACTGCTTACAGGCTCTTTTCTAATTCAACTTTATCATAGCAACAGGCTCTGATAAAAGTGTATATAGAGCTATATCCACAGTTTTGAGCCACCACTGTTATTTTATTGAATATAATTTACTGTATTTTTCTTTTAAATATTTGATATAATAATCCGGATTAAAGCCTTCTTTCATCATATCATATAAAATTTCATTTGTTGTTTTTGCTTTTCCAAATTGATGAACATGCTCTTTTAAATATTCCCTGATTGGTATCAGATTCCCACTTTCCAAATAATCTTCTATTGGCATAACTGTTTTCATATGTGCATAAATCTGTGCTGCTATAGCTGTTCCTATTGCATAAGAAGGAAAATATCCGAAATCTCCACAAGCCCAATGAATATCCTGCAGAATACCCTCACTTGCGTTGGATGGTGTAATTCCCAAATATTCTTTATATTTTTCATTCCAGATTTTTTCTAAATCTTTTATTGCCAGCTTTTCATTATGGAAAATTTCTTTCTCAATTTCATATCGAATGATAATATGCAATGAGTATGTCAATTCATCTGATTCTGTACGAATAAAACTGGTATTCACTTGGTTGATTTCTCTTATAAAGTCATCTAATGTAACATCCTGCAGCTCCTCTGAAAAAAGGGTTTTTAATTTTGGGAAAAGCGGTTTCCAAAAAGCCTTACTGCGTCCAACCATATTTTCCCAGAACCTCGACTGCGATTCATGCATCCCCATAGATGTACCCTCTCCCAATAAAGTCTGGGTATACTCATCTTTTATATTCATTTCATATAATGCATGTCCTGTCTCATGTATAATAGAAAAAATGGCACTTTCAGGATACTTTTTATCATAATGATTTGTGATTCTTACATCATGATTATGAATTGCTGTTGTGAATGGATGCGCACTTTCTGCTATAATTCCTTTATTGCAATCAAATCCAATATATGATGCCAATTCTTTACAAAATTCCCTTTGTTTTTCTATATCATAGTCATACTCTCCTGATATACTTTTCTCAGTTTCCGTTTTATTCTGATCTGTAGTTTCTGCTTTTTCTTTATACTTTTTATTTAAAACAGATTTCTTATCCATAATTTTCTTAACAAAGGGAATAAGTTCTCTTTTTATATTGTCAAAAAAAGTATCCAGTTCTTTTTCCCCAAATCCTATTTCATAATCATGTAATAAACTATTATAAATACCCTTTTCTTTTTCTCCCCGATATCTAACAAATCTTCTCTTATAATCAATAATTTTTTCCAAGGTTGGCACAAATGCTGTATAGTCATTTTTTTCCTTTGCTTTTGCCCACACATTTGTCGCTGTTGCTAATAGTTCTGAATATGTTTTATATTCATTTGCAGGAATATTAGACAACTGCCTTTGTATTTTTTGTAACTCTCTTAAAATTCCCTTTTCTTTTTGATTTAGCTTTTTACAATGCTCCATTTTTTTCAGAATTTGTGTCACTTCAGGATTCATATACGAACGAAAATATCCATCAGATAATATTCCCATTACTTTACTTGTATTCTGCTCACATAACTTGGGAGCTTGTGTTTCTAAATCCCATTGAAACAATGTAATTGCACTTTGGAATGCCATACCACTTTCTAAATATGGTTGCAATTTATCAAAATATTCTTTCATATTCCCGTCTCACCTTCTTAATCATTTTTTTCAGTCATACATGTTTTGGCTTTTTATGCCAAATTATTCTCATCCAATACAAAAATTATTTCATGACAACTTCTAATTAAATTCTTCCACATAAAAAATGATAGTATCCTAATTTTACATAGAACACTATCATTTTTCGTAATTCTAAACTTTTTATACCTAAAGTATATTATTTATTCTCTCGTTTTTTATGTCCAAATAATTCATATCCAGTATATATTACCACACCAGCTGAAAGAATAATACTAAACAACCAGAAAATTATATTTGCATTATCACCAGTCTTAGGTGCTGCTGCAGGTGCTGGGTCTGGAATCACTTTTACTGGGGCAGCAGGCTGTTCATCTTCCACTTCAACTGGAACATTTGGTATTTCTTCATCTGCCTCCACTATTTCTGGTGTTTCTGTCGGTTCCACTGTTGGTTCTATTGCCGGTTCTGCTATTGGTGCTTCCGTTGGTATCATCGTTGGCTCTATTGTTGGTACCATTGTCGGCTCTATTGTTGGTGCCACTGTTGGTTCTATTGTCGGCTCCGTTGTTGGTGCTTCTGTTGGTACTTTTGTTGGTGTTATCGTTGGTGCTGTTGTTGGTGCTGTTGTTGGTGTATTCATTGGTACTATTACAGGTGGTTTTGCCGGCTCCTTTGTTGGTGCTGCAGTTACTGGTTTCTCCGTTGGAATTGCAGTCGATGTAGGTGTTATGACAACTTCCACTTTTGGAGGTGCTATTGTTGGCTCTTCTGTTGGTTTTGCTGTCGGTACCTCTGTTGGTTTCTCTGTTGGAACAGGAGTTTCTATTGCTGGTGGAGTAACCGGAATTTGTTCATTTGTATAAATAAATGCATTTGTGTTTTTTCCTTCTATTACTGTTCCCTGAACAACAACTCCATCTTCTGATACATAGCTGCTATTTTCCTTCTCAATCCCAGCAATCTGATATTTTGTATCCTCTGGCAATATTTCCTTAATCTTATAATCTGTAAGAACAGGAACTCCTGAAATAACTGCTTTTTCTCCTGCCTTCAATGTAATAATACCATTCTTTGCAGTCTTTTCTTCTTTGCCTACTGTATATTTTCCTTCATATGCTGTACTGTCAGAGCCTCCTCCAAACACATTAGACAAAGTTACTTTAAATGTAAATTCATCTTTTTTATCTACAAGATCACCATTAACTTTCTTACTAATTGCAATATCACCAATACGAACTTTATTTAAGTAGTTTGCCTGTAATGATGTAATACCTGCATCTTCTGTTACATTTGTAAATACAAAAGCATCTCCATCTGTCCTGTCATCACTGACATAATAATTTTTATATGTACTATCAGATTTGACATCATTACTATTACTAATCTCAGTGCCCGGGTCTTCTAAATTCCATGATGTATCATATAATTCTGTCATTGTGCGATCTTTATTGGCTAATTCTTTTTGTGTAATTGTCATAATATCATGGTCTGTAAACTGATTGATATAACTTGTATCCTCATCTGTACGTAATTCTGGAGAATCTTTTACTTCTTTTCCTGTTTTTTTACTTTCTGTCGCATCTACAACATCATATACAAATACCTCTTTGTCTGTTACTTTCTTTGTAACTGGCTGCAAGGCTTCATTTACATTACTGATGTCAACTTTATTTGTTAATGCCAAACGGTTAGAGGAAACCAGATTAAAATTAATCATCATATTTGATTCAATTTTTCCTCTTTCCATATAAAACATCGTTAAAGTATGTGTTTTTGTTACATCACTTAAACTCTCTTTTAATTTTTTTGAAAAATCTGTCTGTAAATTTCTTTGAATATGTGCATCATCTACATACCATTTGTTTCTAACACTAAATGCATATTCATTGTCTTTTACTCCACTTACTTTTGAACTCAAATCTGCAAAATTAATGCTTCCGGTAACGATTCCATGTGCACCACCAATATCTAATGCCAAATGTCCATCAATAAATACCCATACATCATCATCACCAGAAAATTCAAATTCCATATCCTGTCCATTGACTTTTCCATCTTTTGTCATAATAAATGGAATTTCAATTTTCACACCAAATCCATAATTTAATGAACTTTTATTACTATCAGCAGGAGAATTATATGGAAAGAAGCCTGGCTTCGTTTCTCTCTGCTCTGTGTAATTATCACCTTTTTCCTTTTTTTGATCATATACCTGTTGTGATTTACTGCTATAATAATTCAATTGCCCTTTTTCGTTTATTCGAACTGTATCATATGCACTGTCAAACTTATAACTTGTAACACCTGTTTTTTCATCTACAATTGTTCTAAATGGAAAAGAAACATTTTCTTTCACTTCTCCCAGTGGCAAATCCTTATTATCAGTATGCATTGTATTAGTGATAAAATCTTTATTAAAATATGGCAGTATCTCTGCCCCATTTGCTTGTGTTACATTTCCGTTACTGTCCAATCTATCATCTACCAAATTCTGGGTTGCTGCATTGTACAATGTATCTGTATAACGCTGCGAAGAATTTGCTGCTAACCAGAAGTTTTTATTCACATTATTTGTAGTACCATTTCCTGTATCACTATCACTGTTTCCAGGATAATAGAAATCTGTATTAGATGTATTAGGCTGATTACTATAGAATAAACCTAAATATAACGGATATCTGCTTGGATTATTCATGGCTTTATCATAATCCATAACATTCATCATAATGGTATTAAATTTTCCAAATGAGTTCTCTGTCTGTCTATTGCCATCATAACCATAGATACCATCATCAATTGTACCTGGCTTTGTTCCATTTGAATTTGCTACCTGACTATCGGAATAATAATCATAGAAAGTAGATTTTACTACAAACATAGCATCTCCATTCTCATCATAAACCGGCTCAAGGGCAGTACCATTTTTCTGGCTCTCAACACTTCCTTCCGAAGCTAGTGCATTGCTCACTCCGCCAATAGAAGCAATAAGCAGCACCAATGAAAGAAAAAAAGATAAGACTTTCATTGGAGATTTTTTTAAATCTGTCGAAATCATTCTCATAATAACTCCTCCTTTTTTATATAATTAAACAAAAAAGTCAATATTATTTTTCAATAATATAACTTTTACCCCAAATTCATACAACATACAATTTATATTTCTCTATTATTTTAGTATAGTTGTACAATTATATACTAAAATAATATCATATTACCGTCTATTGTGCAATCATTAGTTACAAATTAGCAATAATTTAGGTAACCGTTCAGCCATGCAGAAACAATTATGTAATATACATTTTGAACAAAAAAGTTATAACTTTAACTTGGCTGGCGATTATATTGCAAACATATTTGAATATCTATTTTATTTTTCGGAGCAAAACTCTACTTTTTTTCCTTCTAAAATCATATTTGTAGTTCTCATGGCACACATTTTTCCACACATAGAACAAGTGTGCTTATCTTCTGGTGGTGTACTTTCAAAATATGATCTGGCCTTTTCCCCATCTATTGCATACTGAAACATTTCTTCCCAATCTATTCTTCTTCTGGCATCACTCATTTTGTTATCAATTTCTCTTGCATTGGGTATTCCTTTTGCGATATCAGCTGCATGTGCAGCAATTTTACTTGCAACAATTCCCTCCTTTACATCATTTAAATCCGGTAAACGTAAATGCTCTGCAGGTGTCACATAACATAAGAAATCTGCCCCATTTGCAGCTGCAATTGCGCCCCCGATTGCAGAAGTAATATGATCATAACCAGGAGCAATGTCTGTTACCAAAGGTCCCAGGACATAAAATGGTGCATTATGACAAAGTCTCTTTTGTAATGCCATATTTGCTGCAATTTCATTCATTGCCATGTGTCCCGGTCCTTCTACCATAACCTGTACATCCTTCTCCCATGCACATTTCGTTAAATATCCTAATTCAATTAATTCTGAAATCTGGCCTGCATCTGTACTATCATGAATAGAGCCTGGCCGAAGTGCATCACCCAAACTAATTGTCACATCATATTCTCTTAAAATCTCTAATACTTCATCATAATACTCATAAAATGGATTTTCATTTCCTGTCATTTCCATCCATGCAAATAGTAATGAACCTCCACGTGAAACAATATTAGTCAAACGTCCTTCTCTCTTAAATGCTTCTACCGCTCTGCGATTAATTCCTGCATGAATTGTCATAAAATCCACACCCTCTTTTGCATGAGCCTCAATTACCTTTAAAAAATCTTTTGCTGTAATTTCTAATAAATCTTTTTCTAAATAACCAATTGCATCATACATTGGCACAGTACCAATCATTGCAGGTGATATTTCTATTAATTCTGTTCTAAATTTATTGGTTTTTCCATAGTTTGATAAATCCATTATTGCTTCGCAGCCAAAATCAATTGCCATTTTTACTTTTTGCATTTCTACATCATAATTTTTACAATCACCTGAAATACCAAGATTAACATTGATTTTAGTTTTTAACCCTGTTCCAATTCCTTCTGCTGATAAAGAGGTATGATTTACATTAGCTGGAATCGCTACTTGTCCACTTGCTGCTAGTTCGCATAGTTTTTTCACATCCATATTTTCTTTTCCTGCGACAGTTTCCATTTCTTTTGTTATAATCCCCTTTTTTGCAGCTTCCATTTGTGTCTTATAATTCATATTATTATACCAATCCTTTCCTGTTTATAATAATGTATTCTTTTTATTTTATTCCAATAACAAAAAAAGTATGCTCTATGGAAAGCATACCATCTTTTATTAACGATAACCTATATCTTGATTCTCACTAAAATAGTTTTCCTACGTTGGCATGATCCACATCAGGTATAAAGGTCAAAGTTTCTAACTTCCTCTCAGCCTGTCACACAGACTCCCTCAACGAATTGTACTCTATCATATTATACTAAAAAAGTCAAGAAATTTCTTAATCGGCTTGTCAAACATTATAACAGTTCAGCTATGCCAATTCATCATTTGTCAGAATATACATTTTCACTAAAAAATAGATCAATTGACTGACAAATGATTCATTGATGGTATCTGCCATATAGACATGACGGTACAAAATGCCTTTAGCCTGCAAATGTTCCTATGCACTTTGCACAATTATTTCTGCATAGCTGAACCGTTACCAAACGTTCATATTTTGTTTACATTTTTTTTGACTCTTCTTCATACTTTGCACATATTTATCGTATATACTAGGATACATAAGAAAGAACAAATTTATTTGTTCGAAAAAATATGTTGTTCAGGTTCGTTTGAATTTGGCTTCATAGTTTTTCATTCTTCTCCTTCCAAATTCATATAAAATAATAAAAAACGGCAGTTTGCCGTTTTTTATTACCCTTTTTTCTAAAGAACACACAATAAACACATTTTTTCTGAATTTAGAACACATAAAAGACACATTTTCTGTTTATACTAAAGAACATAGATAGTGTTTTATACACTTTCTACTCCCACCCTATTATACGCTTTGGGGATTTATCCCCAGAAGAGCTGTACACCATTGCATTTGTGTACAGCTCTTTTGTTCTAGACATTCTTTCAGTTTTTCATTGCATCTTTGCATAATACTCTTACATAGCGAATCATTTTATTTTGTACATCTAAGATATGAAACAGATATCCTTTGTACTCTACAGTTGCCCGCTCATCATCTTCAGGAATATGTCCAAGCAAAGATATGAGCAATCCATTTAAGGTTTCATAATCTTCTTGCTCTTCTTCCATATTAATCCCTAATTCTTCTTCAACCTCTTCTAATGGTGCCAGTCCTTTCATAAAATAGCGTTCTTCATTTTGTTTGATAATCATTTTTTCTTCGATATCAAATTCATCAGAGATATTTCCAACAATTTCTTCTAAGATATCTTCCATTGCTACTATTCCTGCTGTTTGTCCATATTCATCAATTGCCACTGCCATATGAACATTTTTTAACTGCATATCATGAAACAATATGTCTATTCCTTGTGTATCAGGAACCAAATATGGCGGTTTTGCCAATTTTATAATTGGAATCTGCTTTTCTTCTGCTTTTCCATGCATGACATAATATTTTGTAATATCTTTTAAATACAACATTCCTATCACATTATCAATATCATCCTCATAAACCGGAAATCTGGAATATGTAGTTTCAAGAATATATTTTAATGCATCTTCAACTGTCATTGTACTGTCAAGTGCAATAATTTTTTTCCGATGTGTCATAATATCTCTTACTTCTTTTTCATCAAATTCAATAATATTCGATATCATTTCTACTTCACTGTCTTCTAAAACACCTTGTTCTAATCCTTCGTTCACAACAGAAATAATCTCATCTTCTGTTAAATTATCCTCTACTTCTTCTGGTTTTATCCCCATACATCTTAACATAAAATGAATACTTATCTTAATGAGCTTCCCAAAAGGTCTCCATAACTTCAAAAATTTGTTAAAAAAAACAATATTTTTATCAACCGTTTTTTTAGAATTTTTCAGACCTAGTTTTCCAGGTAAAATATTTCCAAATAATATAACAATATAAATTATCATTATGATCCATACTATTTGAAATGCAATATAAAAAAACATTCTCTCTTTCTTTATCTGTAATACATTTAAAATCCCTTTAAAAACAGGATAAAACATTTTTCCATAAAGAATACCTATTATTATATTAATGCTTGTTAATATTCCCAATAACAGATTGTTTTTTTCCTGTAACTCTTCTATTACCTTTACCACTATCTTCATCTTGGGATTTTCTTCTATACTTTCTTTTAACTCTGTCTCACTCAGATTACCTAATGCTGCTATTGTTTTAGACATAATATACTCTATTACAAGTAATATTATAAAGACTGGAATATTCCAAAAATAATATGACTCTTCCAAATTCATTCTCCTTTTGTATCTTTCTAGAGCGTATTTGCTCTATAAAAATAGTTGTACAATCTGATTTTAATTGGTAAACTCCTCTATGCAGATTATACAACTATTCCTGCATAGTTAAACTATAATCTTTTTTCTAACATTCTCACAAACAAATCATATTTGGAATCATTCAGAAGGTGCCATTCACAAAATGCCGGAATATCCATATTCACTAAAATATAATATTATGACTGGTCATTTTGTTCATGGTGCTGGGCATCCGCCCTATCGAAACAATTGTACAATATGCCTTAGTGAGCAAGCCTCTGCGTGCATATTATACAATTGTTTCTGCATGGCTGAACTGTCATGTCATATGTGCAAATTGTACTTTATGAGCCATCTCCCACATACCATTCACATATGACTTCACATCTTCTGAACAGTTACTTATATTCTTATACTTATGTATGTTGTATTCTCCTCAGATTATACCAAAGATAAACTAACCAAAAGTGCCTCATTAATTTTTTTTAAGATTTCATCATTTAAATGACAAACTTTTTCTTTCAATCTTGATTTATCTATGGTCCTTACCTGCTCTAATAAAATCACAGAGTCCTTCATAATTCCATATTGTTCTGCGTTAATCTCTACATGAGTAGGCAGTTTTGCTTTATTCATTTTAGATGTAATTGCTGCACAAATTACAGTAGGGCTATGCCTGTTTCCTGTATCATTTTGAATAATCAATACCGGTCTTACTCCACCCTGTTCGGAGCCTACTACCGGTCTTAAATCTGCATAAAAAATATCTCCTCGTCGAATAATCACTTTATACTCCTATCTGCCCAATTGGGCTAAAACATGTCTGCACTCTTACAAACTTTTGGCTTACTTAGTCTAAGTATTACCACTTTTTCCCGGAGTATTCACTTTAATTTCAACGTACTATTGTATATTAGAAAAATTTTGCTGTTAAACTTTATAACTGTTCAAAAGGTGCCATTCGGAAAATGCCAGAATATCTATTATCCACTAAAACAAAATGCTTTGGCTGATCATTTGTTCATGATGCTGTTAACAGCTATGAAGCCATATGTGCAAATTGTACTTTATGAGCAAGCTCCCATGTACAATCTGCACATATGACTTCGCACCTTTTAAACAATTACTAAAATTCTAAATCCGCTGAATTATAATGATAAAAATCTGATGTTCCAACTTTTTTTTCATGCAAATAATATACTCTTGGTATTCTCTTTCCCACATCACAAACAAATTCATAGTTAAACGAGTTCCCTGAAGCTGACGATACTTCCTCAACAGATATGAATTCAGTTCCATCTTTTCCCACCAATGTTACTGTATCCCCTTCCTGCACACCAGAAATATCTGTTACATCAACCATAAACTGATCCATACACACACGGCCTAATATTGGTGCAGATTGACCATGAATCAATACTCTTCCTTTTGAAGACAATGCTCTTGGATAACCATCTCCATAACCTACTGGTATAGTAGCAACTTTTGTGTGCCTTGTTGTAACATAAGTACTGTTATAACTAATGCCTGTGCCTGCTTCTACTTCTTTTAAATATGAAATGCATGCTTTAATCTCCATAGCAGGTTCAATTGGCAGATTTTTTTTGTGAACCTCATCTGATGGGTACAATCCATAGGTGATAATTCCACTTCTGACCATATCCAAATTTGCTTCTGGTAATTCCATAATACCTGCACTATTAGAAATATGTTTTACTGGTATCATAATCCCTTCTTCTTCTAATTTATTCACAAAATTTATATAACGTTCTAACTGAAGGCGGGTAAAATCAAGATTTTTTTCATCTGCACGTGCAAAATGTGAAAAACAACCTTCTAGTTCTATCCCTTCCAATCCAGAAATTTTCCTGATTACAGGAATAGTACTGTCTTCTGGCATAAATCCTATTCTTCCCATACCAGTATCCAGTTTAATATGCACATGTGCTGTTTTTTTCTGCTTTTTTGCTTCTTGAGATAATTTTTCAGCCATTTCCCAACAAAAGACTGTTGCTGTAATATCATATTTCACCAGTAAATCTACTTGTTGCATGGGGGTATAACCTAAAATCAAGATTGGCTTTTTTACACCTGCATTTCTTAGTTCTATTCCTTCTTCAATAATAGCAATGCCGTATGAATCTACCAATTCATCTAATGCTTTTGCAACTGGCACAGCACCATGCCCGTATGCGTCTGCCTTAATAATTGCCATTATTTTTGTTCCTTCTTTTAATTTACTTTTCACATTCTTGATATTATTACAAATTGCATCCAGATTAATATTTGCCTGTACACGATAATATTCTTTCATACTAGGCTCTCCTCCTTTTTTGCTTTAAAACTTTTGGTATATGATCTATTAAATCGTCTGCAACAACCCCATAATATCCTTTTTCATTCGAAGAAATATCTCCTGATAATCCATGTATATATACACCAAGAGAAGCTGCTGTAAATGGTTTATTTCCCTGTGCCAGCAGGGCAGCGATTATACCTGTTAAAACATCTCCGCTTCCACCTGTAGCCATCCCATTATTTCCTGAAAGATTAACATAATGTTCTGTTCCATTGCTTACTACTGTAACAGCATCTTTTAACACAACAAACAGATTTTTATTCTGCTCTGCCTGTTTTTGTGCGGTATCTATCAATTCTTTTTTTATCTCTCTTACACTTTTATCTGTCAACACTGACATTTCCTTTAAATGTGGTGTTATAATAACAGGTGTCACAAATTCCTTTTTATTCCACTGTTCTGTCTTTTTCAGCAAATGAATCGCATCTGCATCTAAAACAATTGACGATTCTGCATGTTTCAATACAAACTTAAGTATCTGCTCACTCACTTTATGAAGTCCCATCCCTGGACCAATTACAACAGCATCTGCCCATTTTAAATTTTCAAAAAGTACTTCTTCTGTCTGCTCTCCATAATTTTCTATGTCATAGTCCTGAAATAGTGCTTCTGGCAATAATGTCTGCAAAATGTTTCTGTTTTCCTGAACAGTAAATACTTTTACAAGACCAGCACCTGTACGATATGCTGCCTTAGCAGCAAAATAAGCAGCACCACTAATATTTTTTGTACCAGCAATAACCAATATTTTTCCAAAAGTTCCTTTATTCCCATCTCTCTTACGCATTGGAAGCTTTTCTAAATCCCGCTCTGTGAAATAAAATGACTTTGGTCTGCATTGTTTCATCGCTATTTGTGGAAATCCTATGTCAGCAACTTTTACTCTGCCTGCATATTCACGTCCCGGATAAAATACCAATCCCAATTTTTGATATCCAAATGTTACTGTCAAATCTGCCCTTATGGCAATTCCCATTACTTCTCCTGTCCCTGCATGAATTCCAGAAGGAATATCCACTGCTGCCACTTTTGCCCTGCTCTGATTAATAAGCTCTATCACTTTTGCATATTCTCCGCTAACTTCCCTTGCCAGACCAATTCCAAAAATAGCATCCACAATAAAGTCATAACTGTTCCATTGTATTTCTTTCCAATCTGTTTTTACTGATACACTGATCCGCTTTGCAATTTCATACTGACGTTTTGTTTCCACAGTCTGTTTTTCTATATTCCCAAGACAGAGAATCTGTACATGACATCCTTTTTCATAAAGTATTCTTCCAATTGCAATACCATCTCCACCATTATTTCCAGTACCACACACTACTAATATTTTATCCTGTTTTCCTACTATCTTTTTGATCACTTTTATAGTTTCTAATGCTGCCCGTTCCATAAGCACCAAAGATTCTATTCCTATTTTTTGTATGGTATAGGTATCTATTTGTTTCATTTCTTTTCCATCAACAATATATTTCATACAATCTCTCCAACTACAAACGCATTTGCATATACTCTGGTATTTGATAAAGATACATGTATTTTCCCGATTCCCTTCTCTTTCGCAAATTCTAATGCTTTTCCATAAAGATTGACATATGGTTTCCCCAGATCATCCCTTAATACCTCTATCTCTATTGGTTCAATAGCTCGAAAGCCGGTCCCAAACATTTTAGATACTGCTTCTTTTACCGCAAAATTATCTGCTGACTTTCTCTTATCCAGTGCAATAACAGCAATTTCTTTTGCTGTAAAATATTTTAATAAAAATGCCTCTTTGCTGCATGCTTTGACTACACGTTCAATTTCTATCATATCTGTTCCAATACCATAAATCATTTATCTTTATCTTCTCCCTGCTCTTCCTGATTCTGTATTCTATTCTGTTCATGATCAAAAATCTCAATAATTTCTCTTCCCAGCATATCATGCATGTATGCATACATTTCCTGATTTTTTATTTCAGAATCCTGCTTTATGAGAATATGTTCTTTTAACTCTTCCCTTGCATTTAAAATCCATTTTTCTTCTGCTTTAATCACTTGCTCATTATGTATAATACGCTTATAACAAATCTGCATCCCCTCAATTAATAATCTTTCATTCGTTTGGCTGATTTCCTCTGGCAATTCTAACAGACGTTCTTCTGCTGCCTCAATCTTTATCTTGATTTCCCCAATCAGTTCCTGACTTTTCTCCTGCTTTTTTTCAGCCAGTTTGCTATGCTGTGCTGCCGACATATTTTCCACAATTTTATCAAGCAGCTGTTTTTTTAACTTCTCCATCTCTTTAATATCCTGATTAAGTTTTCCCTGTTCTTTTACAAGTTTTAGCAGTTCACTTTCTAATTGTTTTAATCTTTTTGTTTTTTCATGAGGCTGAAATAAATTTAACCATTTCTGATCCAATATTAATAATGGTACTTTTTTCCCTTTTAGCTTCTCTTCTATTAGTATATTCTCTGTTTTCTCTGTTTTTCCCTCATTCTTTCTTTTCATGTGGAACTCCTTTCTAGAATCTAATCATCTATATAATCCAGTTCTTTCAAATTATATGATAAGTGCATCAAACTTTCTGCTAAATGTACATTTTCCACCAATACATCCTTTGGCAGCTGTAAATCGACAGGAGCAAAATTCCAAATGGCCTTTACACCCCATTTCACTACATTTGCTGCCATTAATGGAGCATTTGTCTTAGGAATTGTCAATGCTGCGATATGAATATTATTATTCTTTATATAATTCTCTAATTCATCTGCCAAATGAATATCAACACCTCTAATAGACATTCCCACTAATTTTGGATTCACATCAAAAATACCTCTTAGCACAAATCCACGCTTCTCAAAGTCAGAATAATTTGCCAGTGCTTGTCCTAAATTTCCTGCCCCGATTATAATCATGTTGTACTTTCTATCCAAACCAAGTATTTTCCCAATTTCTGTGTATAAATATTCTACATTATATCCATATCCCTGTTGGCCAAATCCACCAAAATTGTTTAAATCCTGACGAATCTGTGATGCCGTCACACCCATTTTTTCACTTAACTCTTTAGATGAGATTCGTTCTTCTCCATTTTCTAATATTTCACCTAAATAACGGTAATATTTAGGTAATCTTTTGATTACCGCCATTGAAATTTCTTTCTGACTCAAATTGTATACCTCCTTGGTATCAACAAAATAATTATTTATTATTATATAAAAACGTTAAATATATGTCAATCTGATAAAACAGAAACTTATTGCTATACTAAAACGGCTGGTAACAATTCAGCCGCAAAATGGAAATTCAAACATGCTCTAGCAGACTCGCTGCTCTTGAAATAAGCTCCTTTAGAAATTTGAACGTTGACATTATGTGACATTCCTTTTATAATCTCATTGTTGCTAAAAATAAATTTATTCATAAATAGCGAGGTTTATTATGATATTATCATGTAATAATATAGGAAAATCCTTTGGTACAGACCAGATTCTGTCAAATATATCATTTCATATAAATGAATATGAAAAAGCTGGTATTGTAGGAATCAATGGAGCCGGAAAATCAACTTTGTTAAAAATTATAATGGGGCAGCTGCAAAGTGATGAAGGTAATGTTATTCTCAAAAAAGGTACCAGTATCGGATATCTTGCACAACATCAGGAACTATCTTCTGAGCACTCTATCTATGAAGAAGTTCTCTCTGTAAAGCAGGATATTATTGATTTGGATCATAAAATCCGCTCCCTTGAAAAAGAGATGGAAGGAAAAGAGGGTTCTGAATTAGAACAGCTTTTAAAACAATATTCTAATTGTACCCATCAGTTCGAAACTTCTAATGGCTATGCTTATAAAAGCGAAGTCGTTGGAATATTAAAAGGGTTAGGTTTTAAAGAAGAGGACTTTTCTAGAAAAACTTCTTCTTTATCCGGAGGCCAAAAAACCCGTATTTCTCTTGGAAAACTACTTCTGTCACAACATGACATTATTCTGCTTGATGAACCTACTAACCATTTGGATCTTGCTTCCATAACATGGCTTGAAACCTATCTGCTCAATTACAAAGGTGCTGTTGTTATTGTAGCCCATGATAGATATTTTCTTGATAGAATTGTAACAAAAATAGTAGAAATTGAACATTCTAAGGCACAAGTATTTCAGGGAAATTATTCAGAATATGCACAAAAAAAGACTGCCCTTAGGAACGCCCTTCTCCATCAATACGAAAACCAGCAAAAAGAAATCCGGCACCAGGAGGAAGTTATTTCTAAACTTCGCTCCTTTAACCGCGAAAAATCAATCAAGCGTGCGGAAAGCCGTGAAAAAATGCTGCAGAAAATAGAGGTAATGGAAAAACCTCCTGCTGAAGAAGCTTCCATGAATATTCAATTAGAGCCCCGAATTGTAAGTGGAAATGATGTACTTACTGTAGAGAATCTTACAAAAAGTTTTGGAACACATACTTTATTTGAACATTTGGATTTTTCTATCCGCCGCGGTGAACGAATCGCAATCATTGGCGATAACGGAACAGGCAAGACAACGATTCTAAAAATTATCAACGGACTTGTTCCTGCTAATTTGGGTACCATCCGGCTTGGCTCTAAAGTCTATATCGGATATTATGACCAGGAACATCAGGTACTGCATCCTGACAAAACCTTATTTGATGAATTGCAGGATACTTACCCCACTTTAAACAATACTGCAATCCGCAATACTCTGGCTGCATTTTTATTTACCGGGGATGATGTCTTCAAACGTATCAAAGAACTAAGCGGCGGTGAAAGAGGACGTGTTTCTCTTGCAAAATTGATGCTTTCAGAGGCAAATTTTCTTATCTTAGATGAACCTACCAATCATTTAGATATTACATCCAAGGAAATTTTGGAACAGGCACTGAATCAGTATACTGGTACTGTTCTTTATGTTTCCCATGACCGTTATTTTATCAATAAAACTGCTACTAGAATTTTAGATCTCACTCATCAAAAATTATTAAACTACATTGGAAACTATGATTATTATCTTGAAAAAAAAGAGGAAACAGAAGCTGCTTTTCTTCATATTGACAAAATTTCCAAAGCCAACGCTACAGCTTCTGCTACACTTTCTAACCAGGCAAATTCTTCTGCAGAAACTGATTCCTCTGCCAAAATTGATTGGAAACAGCAGAAAGAAGAACAGGCAAAACTTAGAAAAAAACAAAATGATTTAAAAAAGTGTGAAAACGAGATTACCCAGTTAGAACAGCGTAATCAGGAAATTGACCAACTGCTTGCAAAAGAAGATATTTATACCAATGTTCCAAAATTACTAGAATTAAACAACGAAAAGAAGGCTTTAGAAGATCGTTTACTCAATCTTATGGAACAATGGGAACTCCTTGCAGAATAAAGCAGAACAATGAAAAAGGCAGTGATTCCTCTTTTCTTCACCGCCTTTTTCATTATGCAATACATGTTATCAGCATAATTCTATAATAGATATTGCAGCAATTCCGTTTTTCCACTATCGTAACCGATTACATTCAAACTTTGCATAAGTTTCCAAATTCTGTCTAATCATAGTATATCTCTCTTCTAAATCGTCATCTTCTACAACAAGGTCCATAGAAACTGCGATATTAGTCAATATTCTATCATCTGCCTTCTCTCTCATATTCAGAAAAATTTCCAGCTTTTCTTTATAAGTATCTGCATTCAGAAACTGATAAAATAATTCTTCTGCAGAATATTGTTTTCGCAAATGCCTGCTATACTTTTCTTCATGCAAGTTTCCTGCTTCTGATTTTACTTCTATTTCATTTACCATTTCCGTCTCTCTTTTTAAGCCAGCCTTACTTGTCGGGTTTGCCTCCGCAATTTCACTTTCTGTACTTCTCTTACTCAGCACTTCTTCTTTTTTCTCTTCTTCCTCTGGCACCACTTCTTCCACCCTTGTAACAAATTTTACTTTTACAAAACGATACTTTTGTATCACATTAGGATATTTTTCATGATCTACTTCACTTATAAACATGGACAATGGCCTTGCATAAATAGAAAAATCCCCATAAAGTGCCTGATAAATTACTAATTTTTCCTGTGTTTCTGTATGTTCTGCCACTGTTATAATCTGATATAATTTATCCTTAAAATGTTTATAAATTTCACCTGCTTTTGGTATTTCATTTTGTGCCATTCAATTTCCTCCAGTCATTCTAGTGCGTGTTTTAATATTCATTGCCCCAATCTGCACGCCCCACTTTGCGTACCCATTCGGGTATACCGCAATCCATGCCCTTTCGGGTTGGCGGATTTCGTCCGATATGGTATGGATATTTGCCCTACAAACTGTGACGCACATCTTGTAACAAGCAATTTTCAAACACACTCTAATACTTATTTCCTTTGTTCTGATTTTTCTTTATACCCAATAAAAAAATCTGCATATTCATCTGTAATCCACCTGTATTTCATGAACTTCATAATCATTGCTCTATATTCTTCTGCACTTATCATGCTATCAGCTATGCTTTTCAATTGCTGCTTTATCTTATTCTGATATTCTTTTATTGTAATCACACCATCTTTCCATAAAATATTATACTGGTACAACAATTGATAATATTGGGCATATTCTTCTTTGTCCAATGAAGGATGTTTTATATTTACATTCAAATTCAGTATTTTCATTAAATTTCTTGCCGATGTATTCGTAAAACAAATATCCGGTGCAATCGAATATAAATTCTTCTTATACAAATAAGTTTCCCTTCCCTGCCCATTATAATAGGTCGGTAGAAACTCTTCAAACATTTTTCCTATAAAGGAACTTTCCTGAAAGTATTTATAATCTTTTTTCACATTGGCTTGTACATTAGGATGATATCCAATATACTGCAATGTACTGAGAGGAATTGCAATTTTTCTTATCTGTTTTTCCAATAATAAAAGATAGAAATTATTTTTATCACGCCATATATATGCAGGACATTGTTTGATATTGTATTTTCCAGAACAATCTATCATAACTGGTACGTTTACTTTTTTTATCTTATTTTCTTTTAATATGGATTGTAACTTTTTTTCACTATACTTTCGAAGATACTGCCCTTGTGTATCATCCTTTCCGGCAACATTTTCCTCATCTTCATTTTTTGCTTCCAAACTATTTGAATCTGTGTTGTGTCCTCTTTTCTTTTCTGCATTTTTTACCCTTTGTTCCTTTTGGTTATTTTCTGTATGCTCTAATCTCTGAAAAGAAATTGAATTTACAAGTACCAATGCTAAAACTCCTGCAAAAATTGCTATAATTCCAACTTCTAATGAAGATGCCGCAATAGCATAAACCATTGTTATGATTGTAATTGCGAATAGTATTGTCATACCCCACAAATAACATTTTGTTTTCCTATTTCCATAAAGCAAACCCCTTATATACTTTTGCATCTTACCATTCCTTTAGCTGTAACATCCCTTTTTATACTATAATCCCTTTTTCTTTCATTATACATCCTTTTCTTTTATGATAATTTTCATATTTTGTCATCATTGTTCTGCTCCATTGCCATATCTGTTGATACAACAATGTTTTCCCTTGTGAGGTCAGCCGTTTTTTCTTTGCCTGATATAAGATTTTTTGAATAAAGAAGTTTTACTACTACTGCTGCTAATATAAGCACAAACAAAATTGCTAATATTATGCCAGTCTTTTTTTTCTTCTTTGGTATAGATTGTAATGGAATCTCAATTGGTTCCTGCATGTCATCTACATAGGTTCCCACTGCTGGTGTATTTTTCCAGAAATCTCCCTGTTTTTTTACGGATGTATGTTCCTTTATCTCCTTTTTAGAATCCATTGGCACTACAAAGCTGCTCATCTGACCTTTACCGTAATCTGCTGATGCTGGTTTTAATATAACTTCTCCTTCGTCTAGTTTTGGTGTAGCTGGTTTTAATATAACCTGTTGTTCATATTCTCCATATCCCTGTTCAGAATAACTATTTTCATCCTGTATAATCCTCATTTGCTGATTCTGAACTCTCTCTTCCTGTGCTGCCTGCATCGCTTGATTTATAGTGGAATTAATCGTCTTTGTGGCAAACTGATCATAATATTGTTTCTCTACGTTTTGCAATATGGCATCAGAGTGCATGTTATTATAAGAATATGCAAAATTATTTTTCTCTCTTCCTGCAATAATATTCCCTTCTTCCGTCTGACCCATTTCTTTATATCCAGAAATTAGATTTTCAATATTTCCTGCATGCTCTCTGACCATCTCATTTTCATATTCATTTTGTTTAAAAGCAGCTGTTTCACCAAACACATTTTCTTCTACATTATCCAATGCAGCAAAATCATTATCTATTTTCGAATTTGTTGTTTTCTCTGTTTCTGTAATCGTTTTAAATGATACAGTTTCTGCTGATAGTTGTGGCATTTCTCCACTAAAAATCTGTTTCTCGTTTTCCTTAGTAATATCATTTGCCGCATCTTCTTCCCAATAAGCACCTTCTATTGCAGATTCATACTGCTTTGTCATTCCATCAGTTACTATACTATCTGCCTTGCTTGTATACTCTGTTGCCGCATTATTTGTGATATCTTCTTTTTGTTTTTTTTCTGTATCAACTATGAATTCTGCTGGAATATCAATCAGCATTGCATCATCTGTAACACCAAAGCAATGATTTCCAAAAATTATCCTTTCTGTAACATCAAGACCACTGCCTAACATTTCCTCATCAGACACATCATCGTTATTGCCAAATACATTTTCCTCTGTATCATCAAAATTCACATTGCTCTCTGGCATTATTTCTTGCTGATGATTGCTAATCGGATCTAAATTAATAGCCTCATTTATATCTGATTGATTCTTTGGCATTTCTGTTAATGTTTCTTGTATAATTTTATTATCATCAAAATTGTTTCTTGTAACTGTTTGTTCACTTACTTTTTCTGGTTTTACAAATGATACATTTTCTATTTCTTCTGTTTTCCCTGTTTCTGCAAAAAATTTATTTTCTTTCTCTCCTACACTGTCTGATTCTGTAAATGTTATATTTTTTATTTGCTCTGCACTATGTGCTTCTGTAAATGCTGGACTTTCTATTTGCTCTGCACTTTCTGTCTCTGTAAATGTTGGATTTTCTATTTGTTCTGCACTCTCTGTTCCTACAGTTGTTGACATGTTTGCTGTTTCTTCTATGTCTTCTATTTCTGAAGGTGGTATATTTTCTGTTTCCTCTATCCTCTCTATAAATGGAAATGCAAGATCTTCTTCTGTTAGTGTTTCCAAATCCTCTAACATGCTGTCTGCACTGCCATAGCGCTCTTTTATCTCATATGATAATGATTTAAGGATAATTTCTGATAATTTTTCTTTCGCATTACATGGTACCGGTAATTCTATGTTTTTATCTCTGCGTTGTAATTCTTTTGGAACTTTTCCATCATTACATAAAATATACAATATAACTCCAAACGAGTATATATCTGCCTCTTTACTATATTCTTTATTTAAATACACTTCTGGTGCTAAATATTCATATGAACCACGTTTTACAGAACCTGTCTGGTAAACACTGATTCTATTCTCAAGACCTATATCCCCTAAGTAATATTTTCCCTCTTCATCTGTATAAATATTTTCTAATTTTAAGTCCTTATGTAAAAAGTCCATTTTATGCACTTCTGAAAGTGCACGGCAAATATCCTTTGCCATTTGGATAATTTCACTGTTATCTTTCAATTTTTTCCCAGAGATATAAGAAATAAAACTCCTATGCATTGGTGTCAGTAACAAAACATCATAACCAACCAATTCTTTTCTCTCTAATAGTTCATACATATCATAAGATAATATATTTGGCTTTCCATTTAAAACATTAAGTGCCTTAATCTCTTCTTCCACTACCTTAGCCAGTTCACCAAAATATCCATGCAGCGCCTGACGTCTTTCTCCTAAGTTGCCGCTTGAAGTAGTAACCTGTATTTTAGGTATCTCAATTACCTTCATGGCCCTATATATACTGCTGCCATCTGGATTTTGTTTTTTTATTTTCAAAATATCAGAAAAATTTCCTGCTTCAACCTCTTCTTCAATGTACCACTCCTGCCAAAAAGGCTCAAACTCCTTTAAGTGTTCCTGAACCATAATT
>CAYRAV010000042.1:0-1295 GCA_964422365.1 uncultured Lachnospiraceae bacterium
AGAGGTCAAATATTATCTACTTATTATTGCAGTGTCAATTGGTATTATTTTCTGTAATACTATAAATATTGTTGGAAATGCTTTTGAAGCTCTTACCCATGCTGCTTTCCAAGTAAGTTCTATTATTACAACAACAGGATATTCTTCCACCGATTTTGACCTGTGGCCTAAAACGAGCCAAACCATTCTTGTTCTGCTTATGTTTGTTGGTGCCTGTGCCGGCAGTACCGGTGGCGGCATTAAGGTTTCCCGCTTTGTTATTCTTGCTAAAACGATGGTAAAGGAGCTGCACTCCTATATTCATCCCAAAAGCATCCAGAAAACTAATATGGATGGAAAACCAGTACCTCATGAAGTTGTACGCTCTATCAATGTATATTTTATTACATTTATGCTTCTTTTTGCATTTTCTGTCTTTGCTATTTCTTTTGATGGCAAAGATTTGATTACAAATTTTACAGCAGTGACTGCTACTATTAATAACATTGGACCCGGATTGGAACTGGTTGGACCTACACAAAATTTTGGGCATTTTTCTCCTTTTTCCAAATTTGTGCTGATGTTTGACATGCTTGCAGGAAGATTAGAATTATTTCCTTTGTTGATTTTGTTCGTTCCCGCTTTGTGGAAGAAATCGTGAATAAATCAAAAAGAGGTACAAATAGATAGATACTTAGCAGGGGCTTTTGCATAAAAACAAATGGCACAATATATCGTTTATAACTAATATCCCATTAACGATACTTGTATATTTTTGTTTTGTGCAACAGCCCCTGTTCTTGTTTTATATCGCTTTTCCACAAATATTATATTTGAAAAAACGAACATTTTTTGCTATTATGTATTCCTTATTTTACTATCTATTATCCCTTACGGTTATATATTATTTTACTTTGCGAATAACACTATATTTACCATAAATTTTTTTCTTATTTGAATTCAATTTATAGGCTCTTACCTTAATATAATAAGTTTTTTCTTTTTTCAATTTTTTAAACACAGCACTTTGACTGGTTGTAGTAACTTTCTTTAGATTCTTTCTAAATTTCTTATCTGTAGAAATCAAAACCTGATATCCTTTTACTTTTTCTGTCTTCTTTATATAAACTTTAATTCTTTTGTTTGATAACCTCTTTGCTTTTGTAATCACTGCTCTTTTTACCTTTACTACAGGTGCAGGTGTAGAAACAGGTGTCTTTGTCGGATTCGGCTGTTGTGTTACTGCTGTTGTTGGCTTTGGAATCTGTGTAGCTGGTACTGTCGGATTCGTTGTCTGTGTCACTGCCGCTGTTGGA